>JBQCIQ010000237.1:0-13470 GCA_051953595.1 Conexibacter sp.
CGAGCTCGTCGCCGCGGGCTATGAGCGCGTCGACCAGGTCGAGGACCGCGGCCAGTTCGCGATCCGCGGCGGGATCCTCGACCTGTTCCCGGCAACCGAGGACCGGGCCGTGCGCGTCGACCTGTTCGGCGATGAGATCGAGTCGCTGCGGTGGTTCTCGACCTTCACCCAGCGATCGCTCGGCGACGTCGACGAGGTCGAGGTCGCGCCCGCCGCCGAGCTGGCGGCCGAGCACCGCGAGCTGGCCGAGGCGGCCGCGATCGCGGACGACGCCGCCGACCGTCGTGACGTCGCCGAGCTGCTGCCCGTCGGCGACTTCCACGCGATGCTCGACCTCGTCCCCGACGCGGCGGTGCTGATCGCCGCCGAGGAGGAGATCGCGCCGGCGCTCGTCGACCACTGGACCGACGTCTGCAACGCCTTCCACGACGACGACGCGCACCACCTCTACATCGCGCCCGGCGCGATCGAGACCGCGCTCGACGCGCGCGCGAAGGTGCGGCTGTCGGCGATCGACCAGCACCAGCCGTTCCAGTTTCGCGGCCAGGCGGCCGACGTCGCGGCGCGCGGGCTCAGAGACGCCGAGCCGGAGCTGGAGAGACTGGTGCGCTCGGGCTACCGCACGATCGTCGCGTTCGGCTCGCGCGGCGAGGGCGAGCGCGCGGCCTACAACCTCGGCCGCCTGAAGGTGCGCTGGGTCGACGGCAGCGCTCCGCACGCGGCGGACCTTGCGTTCGCCGAGGCGCGCCTGCGCGACGGGTTCGTCGCGCCCGGCTTCAGACTCGCGGTGATCCCGGAGCACCGGCTGTTCCGCCGCCGCGCTGCGCGCACCGGCGGCGCCACGCAGACCGGCCGCCGTCGCGGCGCGCTGCGCTCCTTCACCGATCTGCGCACGGGCGACATCGTCGTGCACGAGGACCACGGGCTCGCGCGCTTCGCCGGCTTCGACACGAAGACCGTCGCGGGCGTCACGCGCGACTACCTGAACCTCGAGTTCGCCGGCACCGACAAGGTCTTCCTGCCGGTCGACCAGTTCGCGAAGATCAGCCGCTACGTCGGCGCCGACGGCGCGCACCCGCCGCTCTCCAAGCTCGGCGGTACGCGCTGGGAGACGATCAAGTCGCGCGCGCGCAAGGCGGCGCAGGAGCTGGCGGGCGAGCTGCTGAACCTCTACGCCGAGCGCCGCCGCCGCGAGGGCCACCCGTTCCCGCCCGACGGCGACTGGCAGCGCGAGTTCGAGGACGCCTGGCCCTACCGCGAGACGGCCGACCAGCGCGAGGCGATCGAGCAGGTGAAGGCCGACATGGAGGCGTCGCGGCCGATGGACCGCCTGATCTGCGGCGACGTCGGCTACGGCAAGACGGAGGTCGCGCTGCGCGCCGCCTTCAAGGCCGCCGCCGACGGGAGACAGGTGATGGTGCTCGTGCCGACGACGATCCTCGCGCAGCAGCACTACGGCACCTTCACGGAGCGCCTGAAGGACTACCCGTTCACGATCGAGCACATCTCGCGCTTCCGCCCGGCGGCGGAGCAGAGAGCGGCGATCAAGGCGTTCGGCGAGGGGAAGGTCGACATCCTGATCGGCACCCACCGCCTCCTCTCCCGCGACGTGCGCGCGAGAGACCTCGGTCTCCTGATCGTCGACGAGGAGCAGCGCTTCGGGGTCAAGCAGAAGGAGCTGCTGCGCCAGATCAAGTTGAAGGTCGACGTGCTGGCGATGAGCGCGACGCCGATCCCGCGGACCCTGCAGATGTCGATCGCGGGGATCCGCGACCTGAGCGTGATCGAGACGCCGCCGGAGGGCCGGCGCCCGGTCAAGACGTACGTCGGCGAGTACGACGAGCAGCTCGTGAAGGCGGCGATCGAGCGCGAGCTGGCGCGCAGAGGGCAGGCGTTCTTCCTGCACAACCGCGTCGAGACGATCGACGAGACGGCCGAGCGGCTGCGCGGGCTCGTGCCGCAGGCGCGCTTCGTCGTCGCGCACGGCCAGCTCGACGAGAGAGAGCTGGAGCGCAAGATGCTCGCGTTCCTGCGCGGCGAGGCCGACGTGCTCGTGGCCACGAGCATCATCGAGAGCGGCATCGACATCCCGCAGGCGAACACGCTGATCGTCGAGCGCGCCGACCACTTCGGGCTCGCGCAGCTCTACCAGATCCGCGGACGCGTGGGCCGCTCGCGCGAGCGCGCGTATGCGTACCTGCTGTATCCGTCCGCCGCGGCCCTCACACCGGAGGCGGCGCAGCGGCTCTCGGCCCTGTCCGACTACACGGAGCTGGGCGCGGGCTTCAAGGTCGCGATGCGCGACCTGGAGCTGCGCGGCGCCGGCAACCTGCTCGGCGACGAGCAGTCCGGCCACGTCGCCGCGCTCGGCTTCGAGCTGTACATGCAGATGCTCGACGAGGCGGTCGCGGAGCTTGGAGGCGATGGCGCCGAGGGCGGGCGGGACGAGTCGTGGGAGCCGGTCAGACTCGACGTCAACGTCGACGCCTACGTGCCGGCCGACTACGTCCCGTACGAGCAGGCGAAGATCGACGTGCACCGCCGCATCGCGGGCGCGCGCGAGGTGGCCGAGCTGCACGAGCTGCGCAGCGAGCTGAAGGATCGCTTCGGGGAGCTGCCGCCGCCGCTGGAGAACCTGCTGCTGCTGCAACAGGCGCGCATCAAGCTCGGCGAGGCAGGGGCGCGGGCGGTCAGCTTCCGCGGCGGCCGGCTCGCGGTCACGCCGATCGAGCTGGACTCGCGCCGCGCGAAGGCGATCCGCGAGCAGATCCCCGAGGCGCTCTACGAGTCGGGCAAGTCGCAGCTGTCGATGCGGGTCCCCGACGACCCCTCGGCGCGCTTCCCGGCCGTCGTGCGCGCCGCCGACGTCCTGTTGGCGGTCACGCGCGAGGCGGCGTAAGTGCTGCAAATGCGCACATTCGTGGCTGCATCTCAGCCGCTGTTCGCTAAAAGTTGGATAACGATTGGCGCAACTGACGCACACGCTTGCGCGGGTTCGCTAGAGTGCCCGTGCTCGTGAGGACACCACTTCGCATCCTTCTGGCGCTCAGCGCCTTTTTTGTGGCCGCGACGGCGCTCGTCGCCTGCGGCAGCAGCGACAACAGCGTCCCCGGAAACGCGGTCGCGAACGTCGACGGCACGCCGATCACCAGATCGGACTACGAAAAGTGGGCCCTGATCACCGCGAAGGGCTCCGCCCAGGGCGGCGCGCCGGTCGTGGTCCCCGATCCGCCGGCCTACACGAGATGCATCGCCACGCTGCGCAGACAGTCGAGACCGGTGAGAGGTCAGCCGGCTCCGACCGACGTCACCCTGCGCGCCCAGTGCAGACAGCAGGATCAAGCGCTCGTCCAGCAGACGATGGGCACGCTGATCCAGAACCTCTGGATAGAAAAAGAGGCGAAGGATCAGGGCGTGAGCGTCAGCGACGCGGACGTCCAGAGACAGCTCGCGCTGACGAAGAGACAGTCCTTCCCGACGGAAAAGGCCTACCAGAGATTCCTCAGACAGTCGGGGATGACGCAGGCCGACGTGCTTGAGCGCGTCCGCATCCAGACGCTCGCCGCGGCGCTCACCAGAAAGATTCAGAGAAGCGTCGCGCCTGTCACCGACGCGCAGATTCAGAGCTACTACAACAGAAACAGAGCGCAGTTCGCGGTTCCCGAGCGGCGCGATGTTCAGCTCATCCTGACGAGAACGCAGGCGCAGGCCAATGCGGCGAAGAGCGCCGTGCAGAGCGGCACCAGCTGGGCTGCGGCCGCGACGAAGTACTCGACCGACGCTGCCTCGAAGGCGACCGGCGGCGAGCTGAAGGGCGTCAGCCAGGGGCAGCAGGACAGAGCCTTCGACCAGGCTGCCTTCAGCGCGAGAAAGGGCGTCATCGTCGGGCCGGTCAAGGGCCAGTTCGGCTACTACGTGCTGCGCGTGACGAACATCACGGCTGCGAGACAGACGCCGCTGTCGGAGGCGAGAGCTCAGATCAGAGCTGTGCTCCAGCAGCAGGGCACGCAGACGAAGATGAGCGCGTTCATCAGAGACTTCCAGACACGCTGGAAGGGCAAGACGAACTGCCGCCAGGGCTACGTCGTCCAGCTCTGCAAGAACGCACCGGCACCGAGAACCACCTCCACGGCCGCCGCCCCGCCCGCATCGGCCGGCAGCACGACCTCCAGATAACCTCCCGCGCGTGAGCGCGAGCCGGTCGGAGATCCAGGAGGCGCTGCTGCGCCTCGACGACCTCACACGGCGGCTCCGGCGCGAGTGTCCGTGGGATCGCGAGCAGGACGAGCGCACGATCGTCCCGCACACGCTCGAGGAGGCGTACGAGCTGGCCGACGCCGCGCACCGTCGCGACGACGGCAAGCTGCTCGACGAGCTCGGCGACGTGCTGTTCCAGGTGCACTTCCTCTCGCTGCTGCTGGAGGAGCGCGGCGCGGGCGATCTCGCAGCCGTCGCCGAGCACTGTCGTCAGAAGCTGATCCGCCGCCATCCGCACGTCTTCTCGGATGTCGAGGTCGAGGACGCGGCGCACGTGCTGCGCAACTGGGACGAGATCAAGAAGACGGAGGAAGGGCGCGAGCAGGGCGTCTTCGCCGAGGTGCCCGAGAACCTCCCGTCGCTGCTGCACGCGCGCAAGGTGCAGCGACGGGCCGCGTCGAGCGGGTTCGACGGGCCGGGCGGGGATATATCGGGGCCGCTGCAGTCGGTGCGCGACGAGCTGGAGGAGCTGGAGGCGGCGCCTGACGCCGACGCCCGCTTCCACGAGCTGGGCGACGTGCTGTTCGCCGCCGTCAACGTCGCGCGCAAGCTGAAGGTCGACCCGGAGCTGGCGCTGCGCGCGGCCAGCGAGCGCTTCCGCGGACGCGTCGAGACGGCGGTGGAGCTGGCGGCACGGGAAGGCCGTGCCTGGGAGGATCTGCGCCCTGACGAGCAACTTGCCTACTACGCCCGCGGCCGCATGCTGCACGACGCCGCATCACCCGGACCAGGAGACCCCCGCGAATGAGCCAGATCGAGCACGTCCATGCCCGCCAGATCCTCGACAGCCGGGGCAACCCGACCGTCGAGGTCGAGCTGTCCCTGCGCTCCGGCGCGTGGGGCCGCGCGGCCGTGCCGTCGGGCGCGTCGACCGGCGAGTTCGAGGCGACCGAGCTGCGCGACGGCGGCGACGGGTACCTCGGCAAGGGCGTCACGAAGGCGGTCGAGAACGTCAACGGCGAGATCGCGAACGCGATCAGAGGCAGGGACGCGACCAACCAGGCCGGCGTCGACCGCCTGCTGATCGAGCTTGACGGCACGCCGAGCAAGTCGCGCCTCGGCGCCAACGCGATCCTCGCCGTCTCGCTCGCCGCCGCGCACGCGGCCGCGGCGGAGGAGCGCCAGCCGCTGTGGCGCTACCTCGGCGGCGACGCGGCGCACATCCTGCCGGTGCCGATGATGAACGTGCTCAACGGCGGCGCGCACGCCGACAACAAGGTCGACTTCCAGGAGTTCATGATCGTGCCGTGGGGCGCGAGCACGTTCTCCGAGTGCCTGCGGATGGGCGCCGAGGTCTTCCATCACCTCAAGAAGACGCTGCACGAGCGGGGCCTCGGCACCGCGGTGGGGGACGAGGGCGGCTTCGCGCCCGACCTCGCCTCCAACGAGGCGGCGCTGGAGGTGCTGACGGCCGGCATCAGAGTGGCCGGCTACACGCCCGGCGAGGACGTCGCGATCGCGCTCGACCCGGCGACGAGCGAGATCTACGAGGACGGCCGCTACGTGCTGGAGCACGAGGGGCGCTCGCTGTCGGCCGCCGAGCTGGCCGACTACTGGGCCGACCTCGCCGCGCGCTACCCGATCGTCTCGATCGAGGACGGCATGGACGAGGGCGACTGGGACGGCTGGGCGACGCTCACGCAGCGCCTCGGCCAGAAGGTGCAGCTCGTCGGCGACGACCTGTTCGTGACGAACGCGCAGCGCCTCAGACGCGGAATCGACCAGCACGTCGGCAACTCGATCCTCATCAAGGTCAACCAGATCGGCACGCTCACCGAGACGCTCGACGCGATCAAGATGGCGCGCGAGGCCGGCTACAGCGCCGTCATGTCGCACCGCTCCGGCGAGACCGAGGACGTCACGATCGCGGACCTCGCGGTCGCCACCGGCTGCGGCCAGATCAAGACCGGCGCGCCGTCGCGCTCGGACCGCGTCGCCAAGTACAACCAGCTGCTGCGGATCGAGGAGGCGCTTGGCGCCGACGCCGCGTTCCCCGGCAAGAACGCCTTCAGACGCGCTGTCTGACGCGGCTGAACGCCGCGAGAAGGAATCCGCGGGCGGCCCGCGAAAGGGGTCGCGATGCCGCCTGCCGGATCCGCCGCTGCGACCCGCCGCCGCCCGCCCGCCCGACCGCCCGCGGCCACGGCGCTCGGCGCCGCCGCGCTGCGGGTGCGCTGGGACCGCGTCGGGCGCACCGCGCTGCTGATCGTGCTGGCGCTCGTCGCGCTCGCGTACGTCGGTCCGGCGCGCTCGCTGCTGTCGACGTGGCACGAGTCCCACGCCAAGCAGGCGCAGCTGCGCCAGCTGCAGCGGGAGCATGACGCGCTGCTGCAGCGTGCGAGAGAGCTGCGGGACCCGCGCACCGTCCAAGCCGAGGCGCGGCGCCTCGGGATGGTCAAGCCGGGCGAGCGCCCCTACGTCGTGGGCGGGCTGCCGAAGGACTGACTGCCACGCGCCGGCGGGTAGCCTGCGCGTCATGCACGTCGACACCGCGCTGCAGCTGTGGAGCGACGGCCAGCGCCGCCTGGGCCGCGCGGACGCCGACGAGCGGCGCCTGCTGGAGCGCGTCGCCGACCGCATCGTCGACGAGCTGCGGCGCCGGCTCGGCGGCCCCTTCACGACGCGGGAGCTGGCCGACCTCTACAGCGCGGGCACCGACTGGTGCCTGGACGTGGCGATCGCGACGGTCCCGAGCGATCCGCGCGCATGGGATGCGCAGACAGCCGGCGACGCCGCCTTCGCGCGCTACGTGCGCGAGGCGTCCGACTGGTCAGGCGGGCGGCGCCGGGATCCCGACGAGATCGAGCACCAGCAACAGCCGCTCGATCAGGGCTGAGCCCGGCGCGCCGTCAGTCCTCGGAGTCGACGCGCCGAATCACGATCTGATCTTCCTCGATCGTGATCTCGACCGGGCGGTGACCCGCCCAGTGCTCGGCGTAGACGGGGTCGTCCTGCACGGCCGGGTCGAGCCACAGGCCGTAGCCCTCGTCGCCGTGGTCGAACGTCCCCTCCAGCGGACCGCCCGCGCGCGTCTTGCGGCGACGCCCGCCGCGGCGGCCGCGGCGGCGCGCCGGCTTCTCGCCGTCGGCCTCCTCGTCCTCCTCCTCGGCAGTCTCGTCGGCGGCCTTGCGGGAGCGTCTGCGAGCGGCGGCGGCCTTTCTGGCGGCCTCGGCCTCCTCCTGCTCGCGCTGCTTCTGCGCGGCCTCGAGCTCGGCGGCGATCAGCGCGTCGTCCTCGGCGCGCAGGTCGATCTCGTCGTCGAAGTCGACGGCGCCGTTCGGCTCGGCCTCGTCGGGCGCGAGTCTGTTCTCGCGCTTGAACGCGGCGATCTGCTGCGTGGTGACCTCGAGTTGGTGCGCGATCCAGGCGTCGGTGCGGCCCTGGCGCACCCAGGTGCGAATCTGATTCAGCTGGGGGCGAAGCGATCTCCGTGCCATCGGCCGGGCAGACTAGCGAATGTGAGCCGCCGGCGATTCGCCGGGAAATGGGGAAGACGGCGGGGCCTGCGGCTATGCTTCCGGAGGAGGGGTCGGTGCCGCTGCCTCACCGTCCGATCGCTCATCCGGCCACTATGGACAGCAGGGAGGCATTCGCGCAATGTTGGTCCTGACGCGCAAGTCCAACCAGAGCATCATGATCGGGGACGACATCGAGGTCTCGGTCCTCGCAATCATGGGGGAGAAGGTGCGGATCGGCATCCAAGCTCCGCGCGACGTCCCCGTCTTCCGCAAAGAGGTCTACCTGGAGATCCAGGAGGAAGGCGCGGGAGCCGGCGCGCGCGAGGAGGTCGATGCCGCCCTGCGCGACATCGGCTCCGATGGTTGAGCGCGCCGAGGGGCTGAGCCTGCGGGCTCAGCCCATCACGTAGTAGAGCGTCTCGAACATCGCGATCGTCACCACGACGGCGGTCACGACGATCGAGAGCACGAGGAATGCGAAGCGCCAGTTGCCGTGCTTGTGCACGCGTTCCAGCTGCCGCTTGCGAGACCGCTGCGCGGCGGTCTCCCGCAGGCGCTCGCGTCGCACGCGATCCTGCGCTATCTCCTCGAAGAAGGCCTGCTCGAGCTGAGCGAGGCTCTGACGCATCTTCATAGGGCAGAGAACCCTAACAGGCGCCCCACAGGCCTCGTTCCGCCACGCGCGCGTCGTGCTGGAGCGTGCTCAGCTGCGCGGCATGGGCGGTGTTGGGCGCGATCGTCAGGGTGCGGGCCGCGCCCGCCGCGATCAGGCGTCCGTTGACGAACAGCCCGCTGTCGGCGCGGAAGACGTACGCCAGCAGGCGACCGTAGCGGTCGCGCAGCTCGCGGTCGAAGCGCAGCGTCAAGCGCGTGCCGGCGGCGCCGAGCAGCCGCGCGTTGAGGTCGTGCGCCTGCGGGCCGAAGCACTGCACGGGCGTGCTCGGCTTGACGGTCTCGGGCGTGTCGACGCCGATGTAGCGCACGCGCTCCTCGCGTCCGCCGACCTGCGCGACGATCGTGTCGCCGTCGATGACGCGCTCCAGCCGCGCCGAGGCGCTGCCGCCGACGGCGAGGGGGTCGTCACGGCCGCCGAGCCAGCTCGGCACGCGCACGTCGCCGAGCACGAGCCCGGCGAGCAGCAGCAGGACGATCCAGGGAAGCGCGCGCGGCCACGTCACGGCGACGAGGCTACGGCGCATCCTGTGACGCCGCAGCCCCGATTCGCGAAGGCTTACGCGACTTCCTGCTGCTCGTAGACCTTGATGAAGCGCAGGTAGTTGTCGGCGATCCGCGACGCGGCGTCCTCGCGCGAGACCGACCCGTCGAGGAAGCCTCTGAGCGCGTCCCACCAGATCGAGCGGCCGATCGCGAAGCCGACGAAGCCGTCGACCGGCGCCGCCTCGCGCAGCCAGTGGTCGACCTTCGCGTCGCTCGCGCCGCGGCCGAGCAGTACGCAGACGACGTTCTCGCGCCCCTCGCCGGAGCGCGTCTGCTCGGCGAGCATCTGCGCGTCGGCCTGCGCGTCGACGCCCTCGATCTTCCAGATGTCGACCTCGATGCCGAAGTCCTGGATCTCCTGGATCGCGCGGCGCATCAGCTCGGGGCGCAGCTCGGCGTCGTAGCGGTCGGTGTCGCCGCCGACGGACTCCAGCTGCGCCGGCTCGGCCGGCACCAGCAGCTCGAACAGGAACTTGCGGCCCCTCGCGTGCAGCCAGTCGGCGAGCGTCTTGAGGCGGCCGAGCTGGCGCGCGTTCATCTCCGCGTCGCCGTCGGGGTTGAAGCGCACGAGCACCTTCGAGAAGTCGGGATCGAACTGCTCGATGTGGGCGCCGAAGTCCTCGTCGTACTGGAAGTCGAACTCGTCCTGGCCGCTCTTCTCGACCGGCATCGCGAGCTGGAGGCCCTTCGCCTTCGCCTCGCGGGGGATGTCGCCGCCGAACTGCTCGTCGACGAGCACGCCGACGGCCTCGTTCTCGACGCCGCGGTCGGCTGCGAGCGCCATCCCCTCGTAGATCAGCTGCTTGGCGTCGGCGATCGTCGCCGTCTCCTCGGGGGTCGGATCGCCCGCGATTCCGAACATCTTCTTCTGGAACGAGCCGCGGTGATCGAACGCGAGGATGTAGAGCTTGCCGTCGTAGCCGAGAGCCATGAATGTCGTCCTTCGTCGGGGGCCAGCGCCGGCCGAGTGTACCTCTGCGCCGTCGTTTGCACCGCCTGTGGGACGGCTACGCTGCCGGCCCGTGGACGCGAACTTCACCGGCCCGAACTACACGATCGGCATCGAGGAGGAGCTGATGATCCTCGACGCCGAGACGCTCGAGCTCGTCAACGCCGTCGAGTCGCTGCTGGAGGGCCAGTCGCCCGAGCGTGTGAAGCCGGAGCTGATGGAGTCGGTGCTGGAGATCGCGACCTCGCCGCAGCCGAACGCCGCGGAGGCCGGCGCCGAGCTGCGGGCGCTGCGCAGACGGGTCGCCGACGCGGCGGCGCAGCGCGGCCTGACGATCGGCTCGGCCGGGACGCACCCGTTCGCGATGTGGGGGCAGCAGCGCATCGTCGCGCGCCCGCGCTACCGCGACCTCGTCAGCGACCTGCGCTTCGTCGCGCGGCAGGAGCTGCTGTTCGGCCAGCACGTGCACGTCGGCATCGACGATCGCGAGAAGGCGATCCACGTCGCCAACGGGATGCGCGTGCACCTGCCGGTGCTGCTGGCGCTCTCCGCCAACTCGCCCTTCTGGCGCGCCGACGCGACCGGCCTCGCCTCGACGCGCACGCCGATCTTCCGCGCCTTCCCGCGCGTCGGCATCCCGCCGACGTACGACGACTGGGCCGACTACGAGCAGAAGATCGAGTTCATGTGCGCCTCGCGCGTGATCGAGGACTACACGTACCTCTGGTACGACGTGCGCCCGCACCCGAACCTCGGCACGGTCGAGATCCGCGTGATGGACGCGCAGACGCGCGTGGAGCACACGCTCGGGCTCGCCGCGCTGATCCAGGCGATGGTGAAGGAGCTGGCCGAGCACTTCGAGGCCGGCCGCGAGCTGACGCGCTACCCGCACCAGATGGTCGACGAGAACAAGTGGCTCGCCGCGCGCCACGGACTCGACGGCGAGCTTGTGGACCTGCCCTCACGCGAGCGCGTCTCGACGCGCGAGCTGGCGCGGCGGCTGCTCGACCGGCTGCGTCCGCACGCCGAGGAGCTTGGCTCGGCGGCCGAGCTGGCGGGCGTCGAGGACCTGCTCGAGCGCGGCAACGGCGCGGCCCGTCAGCTCGTCGTCCACGAGGCGAACCACGACCTCCGCGAGGTCGTCGGAGAGATCGCCGCCGCAACCGTCGACGTCGGCTGAAGACCCCGCTCCGGCGGGCTTCGTCGGCACTCTAGAATCGGTCGGGTGACCAGCGGCGGCCCCGACCTGTTCGTGATCTGCAAGCACTGCGGATCGGAGGTCAGCCCCTACATCACCGAGTGCCCGTACTGCGGCAGCCGGCTGCGCAAGCGCGCGCCGAAGCTCGACCGCGAGGGACGTCTCGCCGAGAAGGAGCGGCGGCGGGCCAGACGCTCGCCGACGCCCTCGCTCGGACCGCTGCGCCGCGGCGAGATGCCCGGCATCAGGCCCGACGGCCCTCCGTACGCGACGATCGCGCTGGTCGGCGCCAGCCTCGTGCTGTTCGTGCTGCTGCGCGCGGACGTCGTCAGGCTGATCGACGTCGCCATCTTCGGCACGCCGCACGGGAACTGGTGGCACGTGCTGACAGCGCCGTTCGCGTACGAGAACAGCGGCTACGCGTTCGTGGCGCTGTTTGCGATCGCGCTGTTCGGCTGGCTCGTCGAACGCCGCCACGGCCCGCTCGCGGTGGCGCTGCTGTTCCTCGCCGGGGGCGCCGGCGGGATGGCCGTCGCGGCCGCGGTGGAGACCTTCCCGACCGCGCTCGGCGGCAACGGCGCGGCGCTGGCGCTGCTCGTCGCGTGGGCGATCCCCGACCTGCGCGAGGCGCGCCGCGGCCATGAGATCGACGGCGACCTGCTCGGCGCCGGCGTGCTCGCCGTCGTGCTCCTGCTGCTGCCGGTCGCCGCCGAGTGGGCCGACCCGCTCGCCGGCGCGACCGGCGTCGTCGCGGGCGCCGCGCTCGGCTATCCGCTCGCGCGCGTCACCGCCGGCCGCTGAACGCGGCCTCCCTATGATCCGCGGCGTGGAGCGCGCCTACACCGATGCCGAGCTCGACGCGGCGCTCGCCGCGCTGAGCGAGGAGGGGCGACTGCGCGAGGCGCAGGCGCTCGTCGCGCGGGCGGCGCCGCAGCTGCACCGCGTGCTCGACGAGGCGCTGGCCGCGGGCGGCTGGTTCGGCGAGACGCACGAGCAGGCGGTCGACGCGGCCGCCGACGTGGAGGATCGCGCCGGCCGGCGACAGGCGATCGGCACGCTCGTCGCGGAGGAGACGCGGCTGGGCATGCTCGTCGGCGTCGCCGTCGGCTTCGAGCTGGCGCGCACGTTGGGAATCGAAACCGGATCGACGGAAGGGGACTGAGATGGAGCTGCGCTTCCTGGGCCATGCGGCCTTCGCGCTCAGCGACGGCGGGACGACCGTGCTCGTCGACCCGTTCCTGACGGGCAACCCGAGAGCCGCCGCGAGCGCGGACGCGCTTGACGCGACGACGATCCTGCTGACGCACGGCCACGGCGACCACCTCGGCGACACGGTCGCGATCGCGAAGCGCACCGGCGCGACGGTCGTGGCGATCGTCGAGCTCGCGAACGAGATCGGCGGCGAGGGCGTCGACGTGCGCGACCCGAACCTCGGCGGCACCGAGACGTTCGACTGGGGCTCCGTGAAGCTGGTGCCGGCGTGGCACACGGCCGTCAGTCCGAGCGGCACGGCGCACACGCCGGCCGGGCTGCTGATCGAGTTCGCCGGCACGACGATCTACCACGTCGGCGACACCTGCCTCTTCTCCGACCTGCAGCTCGTCGGCCGCGGGCGCGAGATCGACGTCGCGCTCGTGCCGATCGGCGGCCACTACACGATGGACCGCCACGACGCGGTCGAGGCGGTCAAGCTGATCGGCGCCAGGACGGTCGTGCCGATCCACTACGACACGTTCCCGCCGATCGAGACCGATGCGGAGGCCTTCAAGGCCGATGTCGAGTCGGCGACGTCGTCGCGGGTCGTCGTGCTGGCGCCGGGCGAGAGCTGGTCGCCATGACGCACGCGATCGTCCTGATCCAGGCCGAGCGAACCGCGCTGCCCGACCTCGGCGGACAGCTCGCCGAGGTGGCAGGCGTCGCGGAGGCCTACTCGATCACCGGCGAGTGGGACTTCGCGGCGATCCTGCGGCTGCGCGAGCAGGACGACCTCGCGCACGTCGTCACCGAGCAGCTTGCGCAGCTGCCGGGCATCACGAAGACGCAGACGCTGCTGGCGTTCGAGGTCTATTCGAGACACGACCTCGAGTCGCTGTTCTCGGTCGGGGAGTAGCGCGCTCAGCGCAGCGCGCCGGCGCGCGCGAGCGCGACGCCGAACGCGTCGGCCATCGCCGCGTAGGTGTGGCCGGCGAGCGCGGCGCGTCCCGTGGCGCCGAGGCGCGCGCGCAGCGCCGGGTCGGCGAGCAGGCGGCCGAGTGCTTGTGCGAGCGCCGGCGCGTCGCCGGGCGGCACGACGAGGCCTGTCTCGCCGGCGCGGCCGATGTCGCCCGCGACGGCGCCGCCCGCCCACGTAGCGACGACCCGCGTGGCCAGGGGCAGCGGCACGGTGAAAA
>JBQCIQ010000238.1:0-6322 GCA_051953595.1 Conexibacter sp.
TCGCCGCGCCTCACGGTCGAGATCGATCAGTGCCGATGCCAACGCCGCCGCCGGCGGAGCTACTGGAAAACGTGCGCTCATCGCGGCGCCGGCGATCGACATCTCCCCCTCCGGGATGGGACTTTCGCCCAACAGCCACCGCTCCGGCCTCTCGACCGTCTCCTCGCCGAGATCGCCGAGCGCTGCGATCACGATGTCCGCGGAATGCATGCCTGAAGCATGCTGCGAGCCGCGGTCGGATCAGTGGACCGATGCGTTCACTCGATCCCCAGCCGGTCGAGGAGGCGGTCGTCGGAGCGCCAGGCGCGGCGGACGCGGACGGCGAGGTCGAGGTGGACGCGGGTGCCGAGCTCGCGCTCCAGCTCCTTGCGCGCGGCCGTGCCGATCGCCTTGATCATGCCGCCGCCGGCGCCGATCAGGATCCCCTTCTGCGAGTCGGTCTCGACCCACATCACGGCGCGCACGGCGATCAGGTCGGCGCGTCGCTCCTCGATCTCCTCGACCTCGACCTCGACCGCATGCGGGACCTCCTGGCGCGTGCGCCGCAGCACCTGCTCGCGCACCAGCTCGGCCAGCAGCACCTGCTCGGACTGGTCCGAGCGCTCCTCGGGCGGGAAGAAGAACGGCCCCTCCGGCAGCAGCGCCCCGAGGTGGTCCACCAGCGCTCTCAGGCCCTCGCCGGTGCGCGCGGAGATCGGGAAGAAGTCGTCGCCGACGCCCAGCTCGGCGGCCGCCTGCAGCGTCGCCGCGATCTCGGCGCGCGCGCAGCGGTCGACCTTGTTGACCGCCACGACCACCGGCGTGCTCGATCTCGCCAACAAGGAAGCGATGAAGCGGTCGCCCGGACCGATCCCCTGCACCGCGTTGACGAGCAGCAGCGCGGCGTCGGCGTCGGCCAGCTCGCTCTCGACCCGCCGCTGCATGCGCGCCGTCAGCGCGTCCCGCGGGCGCTGCACGCCCGGCAGGTCGACGAGCACGAGCTGCAAGTCCTCGGTCGTGGCGACGCCGCGGATCGCGCGGCGCGTCGTCTGCGGCTTGTCGGAGACGATCGCGACCTTGCGGCCGACGATCGCGTTGACGAGCGTCGACTTGCCGACGTTCGGCCGCCCGGCAAGCGCGACGAAGCCGCTGCGCGTCGTCACTCCTGCACCCAGCGCAGCAGCTCGGCCTGGAGCGCCAGCATCTCGCCGTCGTCGACCTCGTGGTCCATCCCCGTCAGATGGAGTGCCCCGTGCACGATCGCCTCGCTGAGGTCTTCCGTGCACGGCGGGCAGATGACGACGTCGCCCAGCTCGCGCGGCGCGCCGTTCGCTCTCGACGCCTCGCCGTCGATCCCGTCGATCGGGAACGACAGCACGTCGGTCGGCGCGTCTCTGCCGCGGTGGTCGCGGTTCAGGGTCTGGATCGTCTGCTCGTCGACGAAGGCGACCGCGACGTGGCCGTCTTCGATCCCCGCCGAGGAGAACGCGAGGATGCACAGCTCCTCGACGTCGAGCGCGGTCAGCTCGTCGATCACCCCGTCATCGAGGCCGATCACCTCTACGTCGATCATCGAGGGAGTTATGCCCGCTTGCGGTCGGCGGGTCGCAGCTCTGGCGCGAGGCGCTGCTGGTGGTCGGCGTAGGCGGCGACGATCCGCTGCACGAGCTTGTGGCGCACGACGTCCTCGCCGCCGAAGCGGATGAACTCGATCCCCTCGACCTCGTCCAGCACCTCGGCGACCGCCACGAGGCCCGACTGCTGGTCGGCCGGCAGGTCTATCTGCGTGACGTCGCCGGTCACGACCATCTTCGAGTTGAAGCCCAGGCGGGTGAGGAACATCTTCATCTGCTCCGGGCTCGTGTTCTGCGCCTCGTCGAGGATGATGAAGCTGTCGTTGAGCGTGCGCCCGCGCATGAACGCCAGCGGCGCGACCTCGATCACGCCGCGGTCGAGGTAGGTCGAGACCCGCTCGGGATCGATCATGTCGTGCAGCGCGTCGAACAGCGGCCGCAGGTACGGATCGACCTTCGCCATCAGGTCGCCCGGCAGGAAGCCCAGCCGCTCGCCCGCCTCGACGGCCGGGCGTGTGAGGATGATGCGGTTGATCTCGCGCCGCGACAGCGCGGCAGCCGCCATCGCGACCGCCAGGAACGTCTTGCCGGTGCCGGCCGGCCCGACGCCGAACGTGATCGTGTTGCGACGGATCGAGTCGACGTAGCGCTTCTGGTTGACCGTCTTCGGCGCGACCTTCGTCGAGCGGTGGCGCCACACGACGTCCTCGAGGATTCTGCCCGGCGACTCGTGCTGGTCGAGCGCGCCCTGGACGGCGTCGATCGTGCCGGGCGCGATCTCGTGGCCCTGCGCGATCAGGTCGCTCAGCTCGCGCACGACCTGGATGCCCGACTCGACCGCCGCGTCGTCGCCCTCCAGCGTGAGCACGTTGCCGCGCAGGAACACGTCACAGTCGAGATGGCCCTCCAACGAGCGCAGCACCGCGTCCTGCGTGCCCGCCAGCTCCGCGGCGACGGCGTTGTCAAGCTCGACCTGACGCTTCACTGCGATTGCAGCGCCCCCTGCACGTGCGCGGAGACGCGCTTGCCGTCGGCGCGGCCGGCGATTCTGGCCATCGCCGCCTTCATCACCTGACCCATGTCCTTCGGCGAGCTGGCGCCGGTCTCCGCGACCGCCGCGGCGACGATCGCGTCGAGCTCGTCGTCAGACAGCTCGCTCGGCAGGTACGACGCGATCAGCTCGGCCTCGCGCTCCTCCTGCGCGGACAGCTCGTCGCGGCCGGCGTCGCGGAACTGGGCGGCGGCGTCGAGGCGGCGCTTGCGCTCGCGGCGCAGCACGGCGACCTCGTCGTTGGCGCCTTCCTTGGCGTCCTTCTGCAGCTCGGAGAGGATCATCCGCAGCGCGCCGACGCGCTCCCTCTCGCCTGCCTTCATCGCAGCGGTCAGTTCGGTCTTCAGCTTCTCGGCGACGGTCACGTACGTTCAAGGATAGCCGCGGGGCGGTCAGCTCCGGCGCCGTCTGCCGCCGGGTGCTGCTCCAGCTCCGGCGGATGGCCGAGCTGACCCAGCTCGCTCGTGTCGCGGCTGCGGAACAGCAGCGCCACCGTCCAGTCGACGACGAGGCGCGCCTTGCGCTTCCAGCCCGGCATGTTCGCGAGGTGGTAGGTGCGCGCGAGGAACCACGCCGGGAAGCCGCGCCACTTGATCCCCATCGTGCTCGCCACCGCCTGGTGGCGGCCCATGTCGACGAACACGCCGAGCGTTCTGTACGTGAACGGCTTCACGCGCCCGCCCGCGCCCAGCTCGGCGGCGACGTTGCGCGCGACGCGGCGGCCCTGGCGGATCGCGTGCTGGGCCGTCGGCGGCGACGGCTGCCCCTTGCGCGCCGGGTCGGGGACGGCGGCGGCGTCGCCGATCGCCCACACGTTGCGGTGGCCGTCGACGCGCATCGTGCGGTCGACGTCGATGCGACCGGCGTCGGTGAGCGGCAGGCCGAGTCGGCCGACGACCGGCTGCGGCTTGACGCCGGCGGTCCACACCACGGTGCGCGTGGCGATCCGCTCGCCGCCTTTCAGCGTCGCGTGGCGCTCGCCGACCTCCTCGATCGTCGTGCTCGTACGGATCTCGATCCCGCGCCCGCGCAGCTCGCGCTCGGCGAAGGCCGCGAGGTCGGGCGCGACCTCCGGCATCACGCGCTCCTTCGCCTCGACGAGGATCCAGCGCATCCCCTGCACGCGGCAGCGCGGGTAGAGGTCGATCACGTCGGACATGAAGTCCTGCAGCTCGGCCAGGCCCTCGAGGCCGGCGTAGCCGGCGCCGACGAACACGAACGTCAGATACTCGGCGCGCGTCTCGGCGTCGTGAACCGTCTCAGCGACCTCCAGCAGCGACACGACGCGGTTGCGCAGCGTGATCGCCTCCGAGAGCGTCTTGAAGCCGATCGCGTGCTCGACGAGCCCTGGGATCGGCAGCGTGCGCGAGGTCGAGCCCAGCGCCACGATCAGCTGGTCGTAGCGGAGGTGGTGGCGGCGGCCGTCGAGCGAGTCGACGACCAGGCAGTTCTTGTCCGGCTCCGCCCCGCTGACGCGACCCAGCCACAGGTCGGTCGTCTCCAGCTGCTCGCGCAGCGGCACGACGACATGGCGCGGCTCCAGCGTGCCCGCCGCCGCGCCCGGCAGCAGCGGGGTGTAGAGCAGGAAGTTGACGTCGGAGACGAGCGTGACGCGCGCGCTGTGCGGCGGCAGCGTCTGCTCCAGCGTGCGCGCGGCGTAGTAGCCGCCGAAGCCGCCGCCGGCGATGACGATGTCCCAGGCCATGTGCACGAGCCTATGCCCGCCCCTGCGATGAGGCGAACCGCACGAGCGCGCCGCCGGTCGGCGCGCTCGTGCGCAGCCGTCAGTGTCCGTGCAGCGCCTGTGCGACCTGCGCGGCGACGGCGTCCGCCTCCCGCTGGGCGCGCGCGTGCGCGGCCCCGCGCACACGCGATGCGACGGCTTGGCCGCTGGGCGTGCAGTACGCGAACGCCTTCACGGTGCCGTCGCTGAGGCTCGTGTTGCCGCCCACCACGAACCAGCTGAGATGGTCGGCGCTCGGCTCGGACGCGGCGATGCCGTTGGCGTCGCCCGTGATCGCGCTGCCGCCGCCGCTCACGACTCTCGACCCCGCCGGACAGGTCGCGACGGAGCTGGCGGCGTCCCCGGCCGGGAGCGTGCTCGTCGGACCCTCGACCTCCGCGAGCGCCGCGATCGCGGTCGGTCCCACCGGTCCGGCCGGGCCGACGGGGCCGGCCGGACCGGTCGGACCCTGCTGGCCGCGCGGCCCTCTGAGCCGTCTCAGCACGCTCGGCTTGATCTGGCTCGGGCTCGTGATCAGGTAGCTCTTGGCGGCGACCGCGGTGCCGCCGAGCGCGACGAACAGCGCGAGCACGGCGACGAGCGCCGCCGGCGACGGGCGATGTCTCAGCATCGTTAATGTCCTTTACGTCGTAATGAGCGGACGAATTACGCGCGCACCCTATATGGGACCGGGCGCGAACGTTCTTTCGTTCAATCCGGCTCGCGGCGCAGCAGCAGCGCGGCCCACTCGCCGCGCTCGCGGCGGTCCCGCTCGCGCAGGCCGTGGGCGGCGAAGGCGGCGGCGATCTCGTCGGCCTCGTGGACGAGGAGGCCGGAGGCGATCAGGGTGCGGGGCGGCTCGGCCAGGCGCGCGGCATAGTCGAGCAGCAGCGGGCGCAGGAGGTTCGCGAGGACCGTGGGCGCCGCGGGGATCGGATCGCTGCGGAGGTCGCAGCGGGCGACGTCGAGCTGGACGCCGTTGACGGCGGCGTTCTCGCGCGTGGCGTCGACGGAGAGCGGATCGAAGTCGACCGCCGTCACCGGTCCGAAGCCGAGCTTGGCGGCGGCGATCGCGAGCACGCCCGAGCCACAGCCGAGGTCGAGCAGCGGGCCGCGCTCGGCGCTCGCGTCCGCGAGGTCGAGCAGCAGCTCCAGGCACAGGCGCGTCGTCGCATGCGCCCCGGTGCCGAACGCCTGCGCCGGGTCGATCACCAGCTCGACGTCCGCGCCGATCGCCTCCTCCCACGGCGGACGGACCGCAAGGCGATCGCCGAGCACGAGCGGCGTGTGGAAGGCCTTCCAGCGCTCGGACCAGTCGTCCGGCAGCTCGCTCGTCGTCACCTCGATCAGCGCGCCGCCGACCGCGGCTTCGAGGTCCGGCAGGACCGGCAGCTCACCCGGCGGCCCGTATACGGCGTACTCGACGCCGGCCTCGCCGAGGTCGACCTCCTCCACCCCGCCCGGCGCCAGCTCCAGCAGCTCCGCCAGCGCGATCTCCGCATGCGCGCGATCGACGCGCAGGGCGAGGCGGATCACGCGTCCGGACCGTGGACGACAAGGCCGAGGCGGCGGGCGAGCTTGGCCTGGGCGATGTCGAGCGTGTGCAGGACGCGCTTTGTCGCCGATGCCGTCGCCACGATCAGCAGGTCGAGCGGCTTCTCCGTGCGGCCCTCGTCGCGGGCGCGTGCCAGCGCCCGCCCGTAATGCTCCGCCACCTCCTCGTCGACGGGCAGGGCGACGAACAGCGACCGGACGTCATCGAGTCGCTGCACGCGCACCGCGTGCAGCGCGGCGTCGCGGGCCCGCAGAACACCCGCATGCAGCTCACCGAGCGTGACGACGGAGATCGCCGCCACGTCGGGGAGCGCGACGTTCCCGTCCGTCGCCGCGATCACGAACGACGTGTCGAGCAGCGCACGGCTCACCCGTCATTCCACGGATCGTCGATCGGCGGCTGGGCGGCACGCATCTCGGCGAGCTCGGCCGCCCACGCCT
>JBQCIQ010000239.1:0-6455 GCA_051953595.1 Conexibacter sp.
CGCCGCCGCTCGTGGCGCCGGTGTCGGTCGTCCCGGTCGTCGGGGTGGTGGTCGTCGTCGACGGCGTCGTGCTCGGCAGCGTCGCGCCGGTGCCGACCGTCAACGGCGGCGTGTCAAGCGTCTCGGCCGACTGCGATCCGCCGCCGCCGCAGGCGGCGACGCCGAGCGCGAGCAGCAGGCCCATCGTGAGGGCCGCGGCCAGGAGTGGGATGCGGTGCGTGCGACGAGGCACGGGAAGCGGGGGGAGCCTCAGGAGGCGGCGGCGATCGGCGCCATGCGGCGACCGCAGTTCGGGCAGTCGTTGAGGTCCTTCTGCGCGAACTGGTCGCACCAGTTGCACAGCCGCAGGTTCTCGACGGCCCAGGGGAGATCGGAGGGGCTCGGAGCGAGCGGCACCAGCGTCGCCACGACCTCGAGCGGCTCGCCCGTCTCGCGATCGACGTAGGTGCGGCCGGCCTCGGCCTCGATGACGACTTCGCGGCCCGTCGAGGGGGTCCGCATGCGGTAGCGCTGATGGGTCCTCACGCGCGGGGATGCTACCAACGCGGCCGCCGGAAGCGCCGCGCCGCGCCCGGCCCTACGCTTCCCCGCGGTGCGCGTCCTGATCTTCCACGGCTACCTGCTGCACGGGACGGGCTCGAACGTCTACAACGCGAACCTCGCCGCCGCGCTCGTGCGGCTCGGGCACGAGGTCCACCTGTGCTGCCAGGAGGACCGCGCCGCCGACGAGCTGCCGTTCGTCGACGCGGTCGGCGACTGGGACGGCGGCTCGCTGGCGGTGCGGGCGCTGCGCGAGCCGGTCCGCTGCACGGTCTACCGTCCGGCGCTCGAGGGCCTGCTGCCGGTGTACGTGGCCGACCGCTACGAGGGGATCGAGGCGCGCCCGTATCAGGACTGCAGCGAAGCCGAGGTCGAGGCGTATGTCGCGGCGAACGTGCGCGCGGTGCGCGACGTCGTCGCGCGCGCCCGGCCCGACGTCGCGCTCGCCAACCACCTCGTGATGGGACCGCTCGTGCTGGCGCGGGCGCTCGCCGCCGACGCCGAGCCGACCCCCTACGCGGTGAAGATCCACGGCAGCGCGCTGGAGTACACGGTCGCGCCGCACTCCGAGCGCTTCCTGCCGGCGGCGCGCGCAGGGCTCGCGGGGGCGCGTGGGATCCTCGTCGGGTCGGGGCACATCGCCGACCGGCTCGTCGCGACGCTCGGCGACGAGACGCTGCGCGACCGGATCCGCCTCGGCCCGCCCGGCGTCGACGTCGCCCGCTTTGCGCCACGCCCGCCGGAGCAGGCGCGCATGGGCGTGCGGGCGCTCGCCACGCGGCTTGCCGAGCAGGCGGCGGCGCAGGGGCGCTCGGCGCAGCCGGAGGGGGAAGAGCGCTCGGCGTTCGCGCGCGACGCGGGCGAGGCGGCCGCGACGCTTGCGGACGTCGCGGCGGGTCCGGAGGACCGGCTCGTCGCGTTCGTCGGCAAGCTGATCGTCTCGAAGGGCGTCGACCTGCTGCTCGCCGCGTGGCCGCTCGTGCTGGCGCGCGAGCCGCGCGCGCGGCTCATCGTTGTCGGCTTCGGCGCCTACCGCGGCGCGCTCGAGCGCATGCGCGACGCGCTCGCCGACGGCGATATGGCCACCCTCGACGCACTGGTTGCGGACGGGCGGGCGCAGGAGAGGGGTCCCCGCGTGCCGCTGCGGCACCTCGGCGCCTTCCTCGCCTCGCTCGACGGCGACGAGCGCGACGCGTACCTGAGAGTCGCCGCACGCCTGCGCGAGCGGGTCGTGCTGACGGGGCGCCTCGACCACGAGGAGCTGGTGGACCTGCTGCCGGCGTGCGAGGCGCTGGTCGTGCCGAGCACGTTCCCGGAGGCGTTCGGGATGGTCGCGGCGGAGGGCGCGGCGTGCGGCGCGCTGCCGGTCTGCGCACAGCACTCCGGACTTGCCGAGGTCGCCGACGCGCTCGCGCGGTCCGTGCCCGCGCCGGTGCGGCCGTGGCTCGCGTTCCCGCTCGACGGCGCGGACGCGGGCACGGGGCCGGTGCGGGCGATCGCGGAGCGCGTCGCCGGGTGGCTGGAGGCGCCGGTGGCGCTGCGCGAGGAGGCCCGTGGCGCGCTCGTCGCGACGGTGCGCGAGCGGTGGTCGTGGGAGGGCGTGGCGCGCGGCGTGATCGCGGCCGCGCACCCGAGCGCCGACGCGTCCGACACGCCTGTCAGCGCGCCGCCGCGGTAGGCACTGGCGCAACCGCCGCCATTCCGGATAGCATCGTCGCCGCACGATGTTCGGGCTTCTGAGGAGAGGTGCGGCGATCGCCGCCATTGGCGCGACCGCCGCGGTGCTGCTGGCCGGTTGCGGAAGCGACGTCAAGGGCGATCACGCCGACCTCGTCAAGGGCAAGCAGCTGTTCGTCGCCAGATGCGGCGCCTGCCACACGCTGGCGCGCGCCGGCACGAGAGGCACCGTCGGGCCGAACCTCGACGACGCGCTCGCGCAGTCGCTCTCGGACGGCTTCAAGCGCAGCGTCGTGACGGGCCTGGTGAAGCAGCAGATCCTCTACCCGATCCGCTCCGGCCAGATGCCGGGCAAGCTCGTCACCGGCCAGAGCGCGGTCGACATCGCTGCCTACGTCGCGAGCGCGGTCGCCAAGCCGGGGCAGGACACGGGCGCGCTCGCGAACGCCGTCAGAGCGGTCTCGCAGAGAGCGGCGACGGCCCAGGGCGGCAGACTCGAGATCGACGCGAACCCCGACGGCCAGCTCGCCTACGAGGTCAGCAGCGCGACGGCGCCGGCCGGCGCGCTGCAAATCGACTCCAGAAACGCCTCCAGCACGCCGCACGACATCGCGCTGGCCGACGCCGGCGGCAGAGTGCTCGGCGCCGGAAAGGTCGTCTCGGGCGGCGGCATCTCGACCGTCTCGGTCAACCTCAGACCCGGCAGATACACCTTCTACTGCACCGTGCCCGGCCACCGTCAGGGTGGCATGCAGGGCACGCTGACCGTCAGATAGCGGCGCGCTCGCGCGGCGATCTGCGCGCGATCTCCGCTCCGCTGGCGTCGTGCTCGCGCGATGCGAGCCAGAAGAACCAGCAGACGGCGACGGCCATCACGACGATGTCGAGCGTCATCATCAGCCCGCCCGCGGTCTGCTGGTCGGAGCGCGCCGTGATCCCCTCGCGCAGGCCGCGTCCGTAGGCGCCCGCGTAGATCACGCCTCTCGCGAACACGAACATCATGCCGAGGAACATCGTCGACATGCGCGCGGCGAAGATGTAGCCGATCTTCCACAGCTGTCCGCCCATGCGGCGCCGCTGCGGCTCGATGACCGGCCACCACAGCAGCAGGTTGGCGGCGAGGAACGCCTCGTGCTGGAGGGCGTGCAGCAGCGGATGCGCGAGCGCGCCCTCGAACAGCGCCGAGAGGTGCCAGGCGTAGACGGTCGCGACGTACAGCGGCAGCGCCACGAGCGGCCGGCGGAGCACGGCAAACGCGCGTCGCAGCCACCGCCGGCGCGCGAGCAGGACGAGCGCGGGGCGGGGGAGGTAGAACAGCAGCACCGGCGAGCGCATGCCGAGCAGCAGGAACGGCGCGGCGATGTCCCCGATCACCAGGTGCTGCGCCATGTGCGCGCTCAGCAGCCGGTCGTCGTACGCGTCGGGGGGGCCGAGCAGCCCGATCGCCAGCAGCGCGATGCCGATCCACCAGGCAGTCTGCTGCCCGCGCGAGACGCGCAGCCGGCGACGGCCCAGGATGCGCAGCGCGCGCACGTAGAGGCCGCTCAGGAGCAGCAGCAGGAGGGCGAGGATGGGGTCGAAGGCGACGACCTGCACGGCGCTCAATCGTCCCGCGTGCGCGAGCGCGGCGCGACGCTCACGTCAGCGCGCGCACGACGAGCACGACGGCGGTGATCGCGATCACGATCGCCGCGACGTACAGCAGGAACCGAAACGCCTCCTGCTCGGAGCGCAGCGGGTTCAGCATCTACAGGAGGTAGACCGTCGTGTAGACGATCACCCACATGACGTCGACGAAGTGCCAGTAGATGCCGGGCACCTCGACGCCGCGGTGCTGCTCAGGCGAGAAGTGCCCGCGGAACGCGCGGACGGTCACCATCAAGAGCAGGCACAGGCCGATGAAGACGTGCGCGCCGTGCAGGCCCGTGAGGCCGTAGAAGATCGACGCCTGCGCGCTGTTCGAGGGCGCGAAGCCGATGTGCACGTACTCGTTGATCTGGACGAACAGGAACGTGCAGCCGAGGAAGAACGTCGTCAGCATGCCCGCCTTCAAACCGAAGCGGTTGCCGCGCTTGGCTGACTCGAGCGCCCAGTGGATCGTCACCGAGGACGACAGCAGGACGGCCGTGTTGAAGCCGGCGATGATCTTCGGCAGCTCGGTCCCCGCCGCGGGCCAGGGGTTCGCGTCCACGACCCGGATGAAGAAGTAGGCCGTGAAGAAGGCCCCGAAGACCATCACCTCGGAGATGATGAACAGCAGCATCCCGAGCAGCTGGGGCTCGACGCGCGAGCTGCGGTGCGCCTCCGGCGGACCGTGGTGCTCGTGCTCGACGTGCGCGCCGGCGCCGGTCTGCAGGGATGCCGCTGACGCCTCCATCAGGCCGCCTGCGCTCCGCTCTCGGCGGCGTCGCTGCCGCCGAGGTCGACGACGACGTGCTCGACCGGGCAGGCGGTCGCGCGCTTGACGCGCTCGACGAGGTCGCTCCTGAGCCAGCGCGAGCGCATTCTCGGCAGCGTCGAGATGACGATCTCGTCGACGCGGTAGAACTGCAGCGCGTTCATCACGGCGGTGTACGGATCGGGGTCGCCGATCCCGCCGGTCGCCGGGATGCCCTCGCTGTGCAGGCGCTCGAGCAGGTCCTTGAGGCGCTCGCGGGCCTCCGCGGCGTGGTGGCCTTCGCCGCCGTCCTGGGGGACGACGACGGTGAAGCGGTGCGGGCCGTCGCCGGCACGGCGCTTGAGCTCGTCGAACAGCGGTTCGCCGCCGGCGGTCTTGTTCGCGATCACGAGCGTCTGCGTCGCCTCGGCGCGGTCCTTGTCGAGGTCGACGACGACGTGCTGGACGGGCAGTTCGGTCGCGTCCTGGACGCGCTCGATCAGGTCGCGCCGCATCCAGCCCGAGCGCGTCTCGGGGTGCGTCGAGATGATGATCTCGTCGATCCCGTACTCGCGCACGGCGTCGAGCGTCGCGTTGAAGGGGTCGGGGTCCATCACGTCGCCGCGCGCCTCGATCCCGAGTCCGCGCAGCGCGGAGAGGGTCGCCTCGACGCGGTGCCGGGCGGCGTCGCGCACGGCCTCGTCGTAGATCACGAGGCCCGACTGCGGCTTGTTCTGCGGCGCGATCACGACGAAGCTCGCATCGCCCTGCTCGTTGCGCTTGCGAATCGCCTCGATCAGGCTGTATCCGCCGTGCGTGTCGTTCGCGACGACAAGGACTCTGGCCATGCGCTTCACCTCACTCCGTGGTCGGTGACGTCGCGACGCTGCCGGCCGGCGTCGGCTTCGCCTCGGCCGGCGACTGGAAGATGCCGTGAACGGCGCCGGGGATGCCGTACTCGTACGGACCGCCCACCACCGTCGGCACCGCGTCGAAGTTGAAGATCGGCGGCGGCGACGAGACCTGCCACTCGAGCGTCAGCGCGCGCCACGGGTTGGCGGAGGCGCGCGGCCCGAGGCGCCAGCTCACCACCATGTTGTAGAGGAACACGAGCATGCTCAGCCCGAGCAGGAAGCTCGCGATCGAGATCGCGAGGTTCATGCCGGCGAACTGCTGCGCGTAGTCGGCGACGCGGCGCGGCATTCCCTGGACGCCGATCACGTGCATCGGCGCGAACGTCAGGTTGAAGAACACGAACGTGGCCCAGAAGTGCAGCTTGCCCAGCCGCTCGTCGTACATCCGGCCCGTCATCTTCGGGAACCAGTAGTAGACGCCGGCGAAGATCGTGAACAGCGAGCCGCCGAACAGCACGTAGTGGATGTGGGCGACGATGAAGTACGTGTCCGACACGTGGATGTCGAACGGGATCATCGCCAGCATCACGCCGCTGATGCCGCCGAGCGTGAACGTCGTCAGGAAGCCGAGGGCGAACAGCATCGGCGTGTCGAGGTGCAGCACCCCGCGCCACAGCGTCGCGAGCCAGCTGAAGATCTTGATCCCGGTCGGCACCGCGATGATCGCCGTCGTGATCATCATCGGGATGCGGATCCAGCTCTGCATGCCCGAGACGAACATGTGGTGCGCCCACACGGTGAAGCCGAGCACGACGATCGCGAGCAGCGAGAACGCCATCATGCGGTAGCCGAAGATCGGCTTGCGCGACTTCACCGAGATGATCTCGCTGATGATCCCGAAGCCCGGCAGCATCATGATGTAGACGGCCGGGTGGGAGTAGAACCAGAAGACGTGCTGATACATCAGCACGCTCCCGTCCTTGCCGGCGCCGACGAACGCGTCGAAG
>JBQCIQ010000240.1:0-10255 GCA_051953595.1 Conexibacter sp.
CGCAGCGGCACGCCGCCCGCGCGGCCTTCCCGCCCGGCTGGGTCCGCGGTGTCGAGCCGGTGCGCTCGCTCGCCGGCATCCCCGGCGGCGGGCGCGCGCGCGACGGACGAGGTGAGCTTGCGGAGGCGATCGCCGACGCGCTTCACCGCCGCTGGCGCCTGCACGAGCGCATGTGAGCGCCTGGCGTGCCGCTACGCGGCCGTGCGCGAGGCGCGCAGCGCCCGCAGCTCGTCGAGCTGCACGACGCGCAGCGCGAACAGGCCGCTGACGTAGGCGAGCACGCCGATGATGCCCGCGGCGACCCAGCCGAGCGGCGTGGCGAGCTGCATCACGGCCGTCATCATCACCGCGACCGCGACGGTCCCGAGCAGCCGCGTCAGCCGCACGCGCAGCCGCAGCGTCAGCAGCGCGGTGCCGAGCATCAGCATCATCGTCAGCACCTCGGTCGCGACCGTCGCCCACGCGGAGCCGAGGGCGCCGTAGCGCGGGATCAGCCACACGTTCAGGCCGATGTTCGCGGCGGCGCCGATCGCGGAGTAGATCGCAAGCCGCCAGTGGAGGTTGAGCAGCGGCGCGAGGAAGCCGGCGAGCGAGCCGAAGCAGATCGACACGTAGGCGATGACGAGGATCGGCAGCACCTCGGCCGTGCGCGCGAATCTGGCGCCGTAGAGGAAGTGCACGATCGGGCCGGACAGCACGATCGCCCCGGCGAGCGCCGGCAGCGAGATGACGGCCATCAGCTCCGCGGCACGTTGCACGAGCCGCCGCACGCGGTCCTGGTCGTGCGCGTTCGCGGCCGACAGCACCGGGAAGAAGGACGACATCACCGCCGCCGGGAGCACGAGCAGCGGCGCCATGAAGCGGTAGGCGGCGCCGTAGAAGCCGGCCTCGTCGCTCGTCGACAGCTGCAGCAGCAGCACCGAGTCGATCTGGTAGTAGATCGTGATCAGGATGCTCGCGACGCCGAGCGGCAGGGCGACCTTCATCATCGGCCGCCACAGCGCGCGGCCGGCGCGCCAGGCGATGTGCGCGTGCCGGTGCGCCGCGCGGATCTGCAGCGCGCAGACAAGCCCGATCAGGACCGTGTTGGCGATTGCGAAGGCGACGACGTCCCCGCTCGTCTTGTAGAGGGCGATGACGATGCCGAGCCACAGGAAGTTCTGCAGCACGCTGAACGACAGCGCCAGGCCGGAGCGCAGGCGCGCGTTGAAGACCGCCATCAGCGCGCTGCCACCCGTCGAGAAGATCGTCAGCGTGAGGATCCACGCGGCCGCGTGCCCGGTCGGGAGGACGATCGGCACGGTCGCGGCGCACAGCACGAACACGAGCACCGACAGCAGCAGGCGCAGGCCGGCGAGCGCGCCGAGCCACTCCGACTCGCGCTCGGGCTCGGCTGCCATCCGCTGCATCGCCACGGTCGTCAGGCCGATGTCGGTCAGCACGCCCCAGATCCCGACGTAGGCGCCGACGGCGGTCCACACGCCGACGCCCGAGGGGCCGAGCGTGCGGGCCGTGAGCCCGACCGTGACGACGCTGATCGGCATCACCAGCACCCGCAGCGCGACCTGCGTGCTGATGTTCGTCGCGATCTGGCGCCCACCGGCCTGCGTGGCGGCGCCCGCGCTCCCGGCACTCAGAAAGCGGCGCGGCAGCGTTCGGATCCGCGACGGCATGTGTGGAATACTCTCGCAGCCTTGCGCGTCCTGGTGGTGCTGCCCTTCCCCCCGCTGGTCGAAGGCGGAGCCTCCTCGCGGTGCGCGATCGGCATGCTGCGCGGTCTGGCGGCTCATGGCGTCGACCTCCACGTCGTGGCGGCCGACCTGCGCAACGACATGCGTGAGGAGCTGCACGGAGAGCTGCCGGACGGGCTGCCGATCGAGCTGCCGGCGATCCAGCACCCGAGCCGCTCGCGCACGCGTTGGCTGCGCTTCCGCAGGCCGTACGGGCTGCTGGCGACGACGGCGTTCGCCCCGCTCGTGCGCGAGCGCGCGCGCGACGCGGACGTCGTGCACTTCGTCGAGCTGGCCGCCTCGTCGCTCATTCCCCTCGTTGATCGGCCGGCGGTGGCCCAGATCCACTGCCTGACGCGCCGCGACCGGGACATCCGTCCGCCGTGGACGAGCGAGGGCCGCATCGCGCTCGAGCTGCTGCGCGCGGAGCGGCGCGTGCTCGGTCAGGCGAGATGGCTGCTCGCGAACTCGCGCGAGGTCGCCGATCCGCTCGCGCGCATGGCGCCGCAGGCGCACGTGGCGGTCGCGCCGCTGCCGCTCGACCCGGCGAGCTACGCGCCGCGCGCGCCGCTCGATCGGCCCGTCGCCGGCTTGATCGGCACCGCCGTCTGGCCGCCGACCGCGAACGCCGTCGAGCGCCTGCTGAGAACGGTGTGGCCGCGCGTGCTGGAGCGGCGCCCGGAGGCGCGTCTGCTGCTCGCCGGCTACGGGATGGAGCGCGAGGCGTTCGCGCACCTGCCCGACCTGCCCGGCGTCGAATGGCGCGGCACGGTCCCGTCGGCGACCGACTTCCTGCGCGAGCTGGGCCTGCTGCTCTATCCGCTCGGGCGCGGAAGCGGCGCGAAGATCAAGGTGCTGGAGGCGCTGGCGCTCGGCGTGCCGGTCGTCACGACGCCCGACGGGGCGGAGGGGATCGGCGGTCGCGACGGGCTCGTCGTCGACGTCGAGGACGACGCGCTCGCGGACGCGGCGATCGCGCTGCTCGCCGACGCCGCCGCGCGCAAGGCCGCCGGGGAGGCGGCCTTCGCGACCTTCGCCGACCACCACGCACCGCTGCCGGCGACCGTGCCGGTGCTCGAGCTGCACGAGCGCATGGTGGCGTCCGGCGCGCGCGCTACTACGGTCGCATGAGGCCGGTTCGAGGCGCGCGCTCGACGCTGCTCGCGCGGCTGCTGGCGTGCGCGCTCGGCGCCGCGCTGCTGGCCTGCGCGGCGCTCGCGGGCTGCGCCGGCAGAGCCCGCTCGGTGACGGTCCCCGCGCCGCCGCGCGGGGCGCCGCCGCTGCGCACGGGGATCGTGCTCAACGCGCTCGGCGCCGGCAGCGAGCGGCGCCGGCGGATCGAGCTCGACCGCGCCCGCGCGCTCGGCGTCGGTTGGATCCGCGAGGAGCTGCCGTGGGGCGCGATCGAGCGCTCGCGCGGCCGGTACCGCTGGCGGCAGTTCGACCTGCTGCTGGCGGACGCCGCGCGTGCGCGCCTGCGCGTGCTGCCGCTGCTGCTGGGCACGCCGCTGTGGGCGGCCCCGCGCGGCGCCGGGCACTTCGCGCTGCCGAGCGACCCGCGCACGTTCGGCGCCTTCGCGGCGAAGGCGGCGGCGCGCTACGGCCCCGGCGGGACGTTCTGGCGCGCGCACCCGCGGCTTGACGGGCGGCTCGCCCCGCAGTGGTTCGAGCTGTGGAACGAGCCGTACACCCGCTTCTACTCGACCACCGGCGTCGATCCCGTCCGCTACGCGGCGATGGTGCACGCGGCGATCGTCGCCGGACGTGCCGCTAATCCCGCGGCGCGCTGGCTGATGGCCGCCGATCTCACCTACCTCGACGCGGCGGGGCGCCGTCAGCAGTGGCTGCCCGCGCTCGCGGCGGCCGATCCCGGCCTGCTGCGCCTGGTCGACGGCGTCGCCGTGCACCCGTACGTGTTCGGCACGCCGGGGGCCGACACGGCGATCCCGCTGCCGTTCCGCTTCGAGCGCATCGACGCGATCGCGCGGGAGCTGGACGCGCTCGGGGCGCCGCGCGTCCCGCTGTGGATCACCGAGATCGGCTGGAGCACCTGCGACAAGCGGCCGGACTGCGGCAGCGAGCAGGACCAGGCGCAGCGGCTCGCCGACGTCTTCACGCGCGTGCGGCGCCGACCGTTGTCCGACCGCGTGCGCGCCGTCTTCATCTACCACCTGCACGACTTCCCCGGCCGCGCGCGCAGCGACCGCGAAGCGTGGTACGGCCTGCTGCGCACGAACGGCTCGCGCAAGCCGGCGTGGAGCGTCGTCCGCCGCGAGACGCGCCTCGCGGGCGGCTAAGCCGGCGCGGCGAGGAAGTTCCAGATCGGCTCGGTGAAGACGGCCTCGAAGCCGTCGCGCGTGTAGGGCCCGTCGCCCTCGAGGTCGAAGATCCGCAGCCCGCACTCGCCGAGCAGGTCGAAGACCTCGCCCGGCTGCGAGCCGTACAGGTCGGCGCCGCCGATTCCGTGCTCGAAGATGACGAACGGGCGGTGGCGCGCCAATGTCTCGGCGGCGCCGCGCATCACCAGCAGCTCGGCGCCCTCGACGTCGATCTTCACGAGCGACGGGACGTAGCCGTCGGGCAGCGCGTCGTCGAGCTTGTCGAGCCGCACGGTGATGCGCTCGACCTCGTGCGCGTGCGCCGGCAGGTCCGCGCGCTGGCGCAGACCGCTCATCGCGGGCGCGTTCAGCACGTGCGTGAACTCGGCGCTGCCGGCCGCGTCGGAGCAGGCGGCGTTGCGCACGTCGACCTGCGGATAGGTCGCCGCAAGTCGCTGTGCGAGGTGCGGAATCGGCTCGTACGCGATGTGGCGCCCCTCGGGCGCGACGGCGAGGATCAGCTCGAGCGTGTCGCCGTTGTTGGCGCCGACGTCGATCGCGTTGCCGTCATGGCGCAGCGCGGTCGCGAGCACGACCCGCATCGCGTGCTCGTCGCGCATGACGCGACGGGACCCGGGATCGAAGGCCGAACGGGCTTCGCGCACGCGCCCGACGACGGCACGCGCCTGCTCCTCACGTCCGCTGCGCTGGACGACGGAGCGCGCCGAGCGGCGCAGCGCGTCGGCGGTGGAGCGGAGGGGGGAGGCCATGCGGCGCGGATGCTAGACGGTCGGTGGGACGCCCGCGTCTCCCGACGGCTTCGGGATGAAAGCGGTAAGGGCACCTGGCGTCCCCGGTCTGGCCCCACTACGATCCCCGCCCAGCAGGGGGATACAGCGTACGGAGACGTGCCGCGCGCGCAGCGGAGCTGCGGCGGGCGGTGCGTGGATGGAATCGGGGGACAATGGAGTTTCTTACTGCGCGCCGCGAGGCGGCTCGTCCGCTGCTGCGCCCGTTGCCGGACGACGACCGGAGGTCCGGTCGCGACCCACGGGCGCTGGCCTGCGCGGCGCTCGCACTGCTGCTGCTGTGCGGCGCGCTGGCCGTGACGCTCGCCCATGGCGGGGCACGCCGCTCCGGGACGGACGGCGTCTGGGCGCTCGGCCAGATCCCGATCGCGGCGGGCAGCACGGTCTGCCAGGCCGGCGAGCTGCTGCCGGCGGGCACGGCCACGATCCAGCTCGCGGGCGTCGCGACTCGGCCGCCGATCGTCAGCGTGCGACAGGACGGGCAGGTGCTGGCGCGTGCCGCCGCGCGGCCCGACGCGCGCCGGCAGGTGCTCGAGGCCGCGATCCCTCAGCCTCGTCATGACCGTCCGAATGTCGAGGTGTGCATGCACGCGACCGGTCAGACGACGCTCTTCGGCGGGACGCCGCCGCCGCATCTCTCGCCGCTGACAGTCGCCGGCAACCCCCTCGGTGTCTCGATGGCCGTCAACTACTTCGAGCCCGGCCACAGATCGTGGTGGGCGTACGCGCCGACGGTTGCGGCGCATGCGTGCGCGAGGCACGGCGGCTGGGACCCCTGCTGGAACGTGTGGGTGATCGCGGCGCTGCTCGCGGCCTCGCTCGCGCTGACCGTGCGCCTCGTGCTGCGCACGCTCGTCGGCAACGGAGTCGTGCGGCGCACGGTGCTGACGGTCGCCGGGATCGCGGCGCTCAACGCGGCCGCATGGTCGTTGATCACGCCGCCGTTCCAGGTCCCCGACGAGGTCGCGCACGTCGCGTACGCGCAGACGCTCGCGGAGACCGGCGCGCCGCCCGCCGACCCCCGGGCGATCGTCGTCTCGCCCGAGGAGTCCGCGGCGATGGTCGACACGCGCTTCGGCGACATGCTCTCGCGCACCCTCCACACCGCCGCGTGGGCCGCGGGGTCGCACCCCGCGCCGGTCGCCGGCGAAAGCCGACCGCTCGACCGGCATCCAGCCGTGCCGCAGGGTGGGGGGGAGCCGGAGCCGCCGCTGTACTACGCGCTTGAGTCGCTGCCGTACCGCGCTGCGAGCAGCGCCAGCCTGCTCGATCGCATGGCCGCGATGCGCCTGCTGTCGGCGACGCTCGCGGGCGTCACCGCCGCGCTGTGCTTCCTGTTCGTGCGCGAGTGCGTGCCCGGTCGCCGTTGGGCGTGGACGGTCGGCGGGCTCGGCGTCGCGTTCGCCCCGATGCTCGGGTTCATCTCGGGCGGCGTCAACCCCGACGCGCTCCTCTACGCCCTCTCGGCGGCGCTGTTCCTCGCGCTCGCGCGCGCGTGGCGCCGCGGCGTCACGCCGCGGCTGGTCGCCGCGATCGGCGTGCTGATCGCCGCCGGCATGCTCACGAAGGTCAACTTCTACGGCCTCGTGCCGGGGGCGCTGCTCGGCCTGGCGCTCGCCGCCCGGCGCGCCACGGGCGCCTGGAACCGCCGCGTCGCGCTGCTGTGCGGCGGCGTGGCCGCGCTCGCGGCCACGCTGTTCCTCGCAGGCGTCGGCGTCCAGGTGGGCATCTGGCATCGACCGTTCGCCGTCGGACGGGCAGCCACGGCGGCAAGCCACGTCGGGCTGTGGGGCCACCTCGGCTACGTGTGGCAGGTGTTCCTGCCGCGGTTGCCCTTCCAGGCGCCGACGACGCTCACGCGTCCCGGCTACGAGCAGCTGTTCAAGACGTTCGTCGGCGCATTCGGCTGGGTCGTCGTGTGGCTGCCGGCGTGGGCGTACAGGGTCGCGCTGGCGGCCGGCGTCGTGATCGGCCTGAGTACGCTGCGGATGCTGCACGCCGAACCCCGCGAGCTGCGCTGGCGCCGCCCCGAGCTGCTCGGCTACGCGGCGATGGTCGGCGTGCTGCTGCTGATGATCGGACTGTCGGCCGATCTCAGACGCGACATCCTGCACATCGTGCAGGGCCGGTACCTGCTGCCGCTGCTGCCGCTGTTCGCCCTGTTCCTGACGCTCGGCGCCCGCGGCGCCGGCGAGCGCTGGGGACGCGCGTTCGGCGTCGCGATCGTCGCCGGCGCGATCGGCTGGAGCGTCCTCGGCCAGCTGATGACGATCGCCTTCTTCTACAGCTGAGCAGTCGCGGCCGCTACGTGCGCCGGCCGCCGATCGCGGCGCGCAGCGCGCGCCGCAGGCGGCCGAGCGTGACGACGCCGCGCAGGACGCCGCCGCCGTCGAGCACCATCATCGCCCCGAGCGTGCGCAGGCCGTCGGCGTCGAGCAGCGCGCGCAGCGACTGGTCCTCGCCGATGCGCCAGCGGCCGGCCTCGTCGGCCTCCATCAGCTCGCGCACGAGCTGGACCGGCCGGCCGCCTTCGACCGCATGGCGCGCGCCCTCCTCGCGCAGGACGCCGACGAAGCGGCCCGCCGCGTCGACGACCGGGAACCACGGCCAGCGGTAGCGCAGGAAGAACTCGTCGAGCGCCTGCGCGGCCGGCAGCTCCTCCGGCACGCTCACGGGATCCGCGTCCATGATGTCGCCGACGCGCACGTCCTCCAGCTGCTCGGTGATCGCCGTCTGCGCGAGCAGCGCGCGCGAGGCGCCGCCGATCATCAGCCCGACGAACACGAACCAGATCCCGATCAAGCTGGCGAGCCCGATCGTCACCCACAGGCCGCCGCCGATCAGCACGATCGAGAACGCCTGGCCGAGCCGCGCGGCGACGCGCGTGCCGCGGTTGCGGTCGCCCGTCGCGCGCCAGACGATCGCCCGCACGATCCGGCCGCCGTCCAGCGGGTAGGCGGGGATCAGGTTGAAGACGAGCACGATCACGTTCATCGTCACGAGGAAGCCGATCGTCAGCAGCACCGGCGTGACGTCCCCGCTCGACGCCAGCACCGCCGCGTCGACGAAGCGGCGCGGCCCGACGAGCGCGGAGCCGACGAGCACGCTCACGACGATGATCGCGAGCGTGGCGAGCGGGCCGGCGCCGGCGACCTGCCACTCCTCGCGCGGCGTGCGGCTCTCGCGGCTCATGAGCGCGAAGCCGCCGAGCGGCGAGATCGTGATGCCGGCGACCTCGATGCCGTGGCGGCGCGCCGCGAGCGCGTGGCCCAGCTCGTGCACGACGATCGAGGCGAACAGCAGCAGCGCGCTCGCGACCGCGGTCAGGTAGGCGGTCGTGTCGGAGCTGTGCAGCGTGTCCCTGAACGACCCGGACAGCCAGAAGATGACGAGGAAGAGGACGACGAACCAGCTCGCGTCGACGCCCACGCGGATGCCGAAGATGCGTGCGAGCTGAATCGATCCGGAGCGCCCGAACATGGTGGAATGGTGGCACAGCGCGTGCGGGGCTCCTCGCGGCGCTCCACCATCCGGCCACTCGATCCGATAAGGACCCAATGAGCGACGCCCTCACCGAGCTGCGCGAGCGACTTGCCGAGATCGCCGACCTGAACGCCGCCGGCGGTCTGCTCGGCTGGGACCAGCAGACGATGATGCCCGAGCGCGCCGCGCCCCAGCGGGCCGAGCAGCTGGGCACGCTCGGCAAGCTGATCCACGAGCGCTTCACCGACGGGGAGATCGGGCGGCTGATCGAGGCCGCGAGCCCGGAGCCGGGCTCGGTCGACGAGGCGCTTGTGCGCGTCACGCGCCGCGACTGGGAGAAGGCGCGCCGCGTGCCGTCCGAGCTTGCCGCCGAGATCGCGCGCGCCGGCGCGCTCGGCCATCAGGCGTGGGTCGACGCGCGCGAGCGCTCCGACTTCGCCGCCTTCCTGCCCTTCCTGCGCCACAACGTCGAGCTGAAGCTGCGCTACGTCGAGTGCTTCGAGGGGTTCGAGGATCCCTACGACGTGCTGCTCGACGACTACGAGGAGGGCATCACGAGCGCCGAGGTCGACGCGCTCTTCACCGAGCTGCGCGCGGGGCTCGTCCCGCTGATCGCGGCGATCGCCGAGCGCTCCGACGCGGTCGACGCCGCGCCGCTGCACGGCGACTTCCCGGTGGCGGATCAGCACGTACTCGTGCGGCGGGTCGTCGAACGGCTGGGCTGGACCGCCGACGGCTGGCGGCTGGACGAGGCGGCGCATCCGTTCGCGACGAGCTTCGGGCCCGGCGACGTGCGGCTCACGACGCGCTACGACCCGTCGTATGTCGGGATGGCGCTGTACGGCGCGATCCACGAGTTCGGGCACGGGCTGTACGAGTCGCAGGTCGACCCCACGCTCGCCCGCGGGCCGCTCGGCGAGGGCGTCTCGCTCGGCGTGCATGAGTCGCAGTCGCGCCTGTGGGAGAACGTCGTCGCGCGGGGACGGCCCTTCGCCGGCTGGCTGCACGGGCAGCTGACGGAGGTCTTCCCGCGGCAGCTCGCCGACGTCTCGCAGGAGGACTTCTACCGCGCCGTCAACAAGGTCGAGCCGTCATTGGTCCGCGTCGAGGCCGACGAGGCGACGTACGGCCTTCACGTCATCCTGCGCTTCGAGCTGGAGCGCGCGATGATCGCGGGGACCGTCGCGCTGGAGGACCTGCCGGAGGCATGGAACGCGCGCATGAAGCAGTACCTCGGCGTCGACGTGCCGAACGACGCCGTCGGCGTGCTGCAGGACGTGCACTGGTCGGGCGGCGACATCGGCTACTTCGCCACGTACGCGCTCGGCACCCTGATCGGGGCGCAGCTGTGGCAGCGCGCGCGCTCGGATCTTCCGGACCTCGACGACGCGCTCGCCGCAGGCGACGGCTCCTCGCTGCGGGCGTGGCTGGGCGAGCACGTCCATCGGTTCGGACGCACGCACCCGCCGCGCGAGCTGGTCCGCCGCGTCGTCGGCGGGCCGATCCAGGTCGAGCCGTTCCTCGCGTACCTCAACGCGAAGCTGCGGCCGATCTACGGGCTCGACTCGTAGCTGCGCCGGATGGCCACGAGGGGGGAGGCGGCGGGGTCCGCGCCCCGGCCGCGCCTGCTCCCCAGCGGAGCTGGTCCCCGGCCTGGCACGCACCGGAAATACGAATGTGCATCTTCGACCGGATAGCGGTCGCAAAGGGACAGTGGTCCGGGCGCCGGCCCTACAGCGCCGGCCGATGCCGGTCCAGGATCGCGCGGAAGTCGATCCCGGACGGCAGCGTGCCGAAGGCGTGGCCGGCGTCGCCGGCCCGCCGTGATGGGCAGAAAGCGTCCGCGACCGGTCTCAGCGCGGAGAGCCCGACCAAGGAACCCAACAGCGCGAGCGCCCAAACCACGACGACGCGG
>JBQCIQ010000241.1:0-22689 GCA_051953595.1 Conexibacter sp.
GAGAAGGATCAGACGCTCAACCAGCTGCTCGTGGAGCTGGACGGCTTCACCGCCCGCGGCGACGTCGTCGTGATCGCCGCCTCCAACCTGTTGGAACGGCTCGACCCGGCGCTGCTGCGCCCCGGCCGCTTCGACCGCCAGGTGTTCGTCGCCCCGCCCGACCGCAGAGGCCGCGAGCGCATCCTGCAGGTGCACACGCGCGGCAAGCCGCTGGCGCCGAGCGTCGACCTGGACCTCGTCGCGCGCCAGACGAGCGGCCTCACCGGAGCCGATCTCGCAAACATCTGCAACGAGGCGGCGATCGGCGCCGCCCGGCGCCACGCCGAGCAGATCGGCGCGAAGGACTTCGACGCCGCGCTGGAGCGCGTCGTCGCCGGCATGCAGGCCAAGCGCGGCCTGAACGAGAAGGAGAAGCGGATCGTCGCCTACCACGAGGCCGGTCACGCGCTGTGCGCGGAGCTGCTGCCGTCGGTCGACCGCGTCCACCGCATCTCGATCGTGCCGCGCGGCCGCGCGCTCGGCTACACGCTCAACCTCCCCGAGGAGGACCGCTACCTCAAGACGCGCGAGGAGCTGATCGACCGCATGACGATGCTGCTCGGCGGCCGCGCGGCGGAGCAGCTGGTGTTCGGCTCGGTCACGACCGGCGCCGCCGGCGACTACGAGGTCGTCACCTCGCTCGCCGCCGCGATGGTCGACGAGTACGCGATGGGCACGCGCGTCAAGCTGCGCCGCGTCGACAACGACCACGCCGCCGAGTCGACGCTGCGCCTGCGCGACGAGGAGCAGCACGACCTCGCCGACGGCGCCTACCGCTCGGCGCTCGGGCTGCTGAGCGACCACCGGCGCCACCTCGACGCGCTCGCCGACGCGCTGCTGGAGCAGGAGGTGCTGGAGCGCGCCGACATCGATCGCGTGCTCGCCGACCTGCCGCGGCCGGCCGCCGGTCGCGGCACCGACGAGCTGGGCGTCGCCGCCGCGCGCGATTGACGCGCCCTCGCGAGCTGCGCCGCCGCTATCCTCCGCCCGCATGCTGAGCCGGATCGACCACATCGGCGTCGCCGTCGAAGATCTCGACGCCGCCCTGGCGCTGTACGCCGACGTGCTGAAGATGCCGGTCGTGCACCGCGAGACGGTCGCCGAGCAGGGGGTCGAGGCGATCCTGCTCGACGTCGGCGAGAACCACGTCGAGCTGCTGGCGCCGCTCGGCCCTGACACGCCGGTCGGCAAGTTCCTCGCGAAGAAAGGCCCGGGCCTGCACCACGTCGCCTACCAGGTGTCCGACATCGAGTCGACGCTGGCGGCGCTGAAGGCGGCTGGCACGCGCCTGATCGACGAGACGCCGCGCGTCGGGATCCGCAACTCGCGCGTCGCGTTCGTGCACCCCGCCTCGACCGGCGGCGTGCTGACCGAGATCGTCCAACCCGCGGAGGACCACTGATGGCCGACGTCAAGCAGCGCATCACGATCGGCTTCCACGGTCAGGCCGTCGCCGCACGCGTCAGCGACGAGCAGCTGGCGGCGTTCCGGCAGGCGCTCGAGAGCAGCAAGGGCACGGCCGACTGGTACGAGCTGCAGGCCGAGGACGGCTCGATCTCGCTCGACCTCGCGAAGGTCGTCTTCGTGCAGGTGGACGCCGGCGAGCAGCGCGTCGGCTTCGGCGCTTGAGCGGTCCCCTCGCCGCGCTGGACCTCGCCGGCCTGCGCTTCGCGCGCACGGTCGCGCACACGGCGCGCGCCGAGCGGGCGGTGCGCGCGTTCTCGGCCCTCGGCCAGCACGGCGCCTGCTGGTTCGCCCTTGGTGGCGCCGGGATGGTGCTCGACCCCGCCCGCCGCGCGCGCTGGCGCCGGGGGACGCTCCTCGTCGGGGCGACGTACGCCGCCAACCAGGCGGTCAAGCTCGCCGTGCGGCGCCCGCGCCCGCAGCTGCGCGATCTGCCGCCGCTGATCGCCACGCCCACGCAGCTGTCGTTCCCCAGCGCGCACGCGGCGACGTCGGCCGCGGCCGCGCGCGCATTCGGCGGGTTGCTGCCGCACGCACCGCTGCGCCTCGGCGCACTTGCGATGGCGTGGTCGCGGCTCTATCTCGGCGTCCACTATCCCTCGGATATCGTCGCCGGCATGGTTCTGGGTGCGGGGGTGGCGCGATGAAGGTCGGCATCGTCGGGATGCCGAACGCCGGCAAGTCCTCGCTGTTCAACGCGCTCACGCGGGCCGGAGCGGAGGCGGCGAACTACCCGTTCACGACGATCGAGCCGAACGTCGCGATCGTCCCGGTCGCGGACGAGCGCCTGGAGCGGGTCGCCGCGACCTTGAGAGCGAGCGAGGTCGTCCACGACACGATCGCCTTCCACGACATCGCCGGGCTCGTCAGAGGCGCCTCCGAGGGCGAGGGCCTGGGCAACAAGTTCCTCGCCAACATCCGCGAGACGGACGCGATCGTGCACGTCGTGCGCGCGCATGGCGACGAGAACGTCGTGCACCCGGAGGGCCGCGTCGACCCGCGCGCCGACATCGACACGATCGAGACGGAGCTGACCTACGCCGACCTGGAGCAGGCCGAGCGGCGCCTGGAGCGCGTGACGAAGGCGGCGCGCGGCGGCGACAAGGTCGCGAGAGCGGAGCAGGCGTGGCTGGAGGAGCTGATCGCGGCGCTGCAGGAGGGCCGGCCGGCGCGCACCGTGCCGCCGCCGGAGGACGCGCCGCACGCGCTGCGCGACCTGCAGCCGCTGACCGCGAAGCCGGTGCTGTTCGTCGCGAACGTCGACGAGGGCTCCGACGTCGTGCCGGTGGAGGTCGCCGCGCACGCGGAGGCGCACGGCGCGAAGGCCGTCGCGGTCTCCTCGCGGATCGAGGCGGAGCTGAGCGAGCTGGACGACGACGAGGCGGCGGCGATGCGCACGGAGCTGGGGATCGCCGAGAGCGGCCTGCAGCGCGTCGTGCGGGGCGCGTTCGCCTTGCTCGACCTGATCGCCTTCTTCACCGCGGGCGAGGCGAAGCCGGCGCAGTCGTGGCACCTGCGCAGAGGGCTCACGGCGTGGCATGCCGCCGGCGAGATCCACTCGGACATCCAGAAGGGCTTCGTGCGCGCCGAGGTGATCGGCTGGGAGGAGCTGGTCGACGCGGGCGGCTACGGGACGGCGCGCGAGCGCGGCACGCTGCGCCTGGAGGGCCGTGACTACGCGATGCGCGACGGCGACGTGCTGACCGTCAAGTTCACGCCGTAGCGTCGCGCTCGCTCAAGCTCCGCTCGCTCCATCGCGGCCGGTCGATCTCCAGCAGCTCTCCGAGCGTCGACCACTGCCTGCCGCCGAGCCGCGCGAGCGGGCGCAGCAGGTCGGCGGCGGGTCGGCCGTCGCGCATCGCCTCCTGCGCGATCGCGACGTGCACGACGCGGCCGAAGACGACCGTCGCGTCGCCGAACGAGGCCGTGTCGTGCAGCACGCACTCGATCGCGACCGGCGACGCCGCCACGCGCGGCGGCGCGACGCGCAGGCTCGGCTCGCGGGCGATCCCGACGTCGTCGAACTCGCTGACGTCCGGCGGGGCGTTGACGCTCGTCGCGTTGACGGCCTCGAACAGCGGCTCGGGCGTGAAGTTGACGACGAACTCGCGCGTCGCCTCGACGTTGCGCAGCGAGTCCTTGCGGCCGACCGACGTGAACTGCACGACCGGCGGATCGGTGCACGCGACGGTGAAGAACGAGTGCGGCGCGAGGTTGTCGACCCCGTCCGCCGAGCGCGAGGAGACCCACGCGATCGGCCGCGGGATCACGACCGCGTTCAGCAGCCGGTAGAACGCGAGCGCATCCGTCTGCTCTGGATCGAAGTCGACGCGCGCCACGTCGACGATGCTAGAGCCGCGACGGGTCGCCGGCCGCGCGCAGGCGCTCGGCGAGTCTTCTCATCCCGAGCGCTTCGGCGGCGTCGGCCCCGCCCGCGAGGTCGGTGGCGCGGTCGGCGGGGCGCGCCACGTCCACCCGCTGCAAGGTCGCGATCGCGAGGAAGTCGCGCAGCTCGTCGGCCTGGTCGCGCAGCGCGCCCTGCACGCGCGGCGTCTCTCCGATCGGTCTCGCGAGCGCGGCCTCCAGCGAGCCGTGGCGCGCGAGCAGGTCCGCCGCCGTCTTCTCGCCGATCCCTCTCGCCCCCGGCAGCCCGTCCGAGGGGTCGCCGCGCAGCGCGATGAAGTCGGGGACCTGCTCCGGCGGCACGCCGTAGCGCTTGCGCACCTCGCGCGGGCCCATCTCCTCGAAGCCTCTGACGCCGGTCTTCAGGTAGAGGATCGTCACGTCCTCGGAGGCGCACTGGAACATGTCGCGGTCGCCGGTCATCAGCAGCGCCGTCCCGCCCGCCTCGACCTCCGTCAGCGCGAACGAGTGCAGCAGGTCGTCGGCCTCCAGCGCGTCCGTCCCCGCGAGCGTCCAGCCGAGCGCCTCGAACAGCGCCGGCGACTGCGCGATCTGCCAGGCGAGCCCTTCCGGCACCGGCGGACGCTGCGCGTGGTAGCCGGCATACAGCGCGACGCGGTAGCGCGCGGCCTCCGCGCCCGAGCAGATCACGACCGCGCGCGGCGCCCGGTCGGCCACGACGCGCAGGATCGCGTTCGTGGACCCGAGCAGCGCGTTGACCGGCATCCCATCGGCGCCCGTGATCGAGTCCGGCAGCGCGAACCACGCGCGGTAGAGCAGCGACGGCGCGTCGACGACGAGAAGCGGCGCGGGCATCGCCGGCAGCCTAGTACGGTCGCCCGCATGATCACGCTCAACGGCATCGACGACATCAAGGCGCGCATCGGCGAGGAGCTTGGCGTCAGCGACTGGCACCTCGTCACGCAGGAGGAGATCAACGCCTTCGCCGACGTGACGGGCGACCACCAGTGGATCCACGTCGACGTCGAGAGAGCGAAGCAGACGCCGTTCGGCGGCACGATCGCGCACGGCTACTACACGCTCTCGCTCGCACCGAAGCTCACGTACGAGCTGTTCTCGATCGAGGGCTTCGCGTTCGGCATCAACTACGGCCTCAACAAGGTGCGCTTCCCGGCGCCGCTGCCGGTCGGCAGCAGAGTGCGGATGCGCGCCGCGATCGCCTCGGTCGAGGACGTGCCCGGCGGGATCCAGATGGCGACCGCGCTCACGTTCGAGGTCGAGGACGGCGCGAAGCCGGTCTGCGTCGCCGAGACGCTTGTGCGCCTCTACACCGGCTGACCGACCGGGATGGCGCCGAGCGCGCCCATTGCTAGCGTGAATCGCCATGCTGACGCGCCGCGAGCTGCTTGCCGGCGCGGGATCCACCGCCGTCGCGCTCGCGCTGGCAGGCTGCGGCGGTGACGCGTCTCCGGTCGCGCGCTCCGCACGCGGAGCAGGCGTGACGCTGCCGCCGCCGATGCGCAAGGGGATCTCGCTGATCGGCGACGTGAACCTCTACGACGACGCGCTCGGCGTCCGTCCCTTCCTGCTCGACGGCCCGCACCCGACCACGTTCGTGTCGCTGTGGCTGAAGTGGCCCGACGTCCAGCCGCTCGCCCCGGATCCGTTCACCCGCGAGCAGGCGCTCGCGCAGCTGGCCGACCCGGCCGGTCCCGGCGCGCAGCTGTTCGCCCTGCTCGACGCGCAGATCGCGCGCGCGAACGCCGACGGGCTGGAGGTCGCGCTGACGCTCTACCAGCGCTTCCCCGACTGGACGGTTCCGGCCGGCGGTGCACCTCCTCCCGACGACCTTGCGGCGGTGCCGGAGGATCGCTCGCCCGACGGGCCATGGGGGTGGCTGATCGCCGCCCTCTGCACGCGCTACGCGCGCGGGGGTGCGGGCAACCCGGCCGGCGCACGGCTCGACTGGCTCCAGCCGATGAACGAGCCGAACCTGACGTGGTGGCCGCAGCGCGCGCCGTCGTACCCGGGCGGCACGATCGCCGGCGCGGTCGCGGAGCTGGCGCGCAGCGCGGCCGCGGTCGCCGCCGAGATTCCCGGCAGCCCTGGTCTCCTGCTGCCGGCGACGTCGGACGTCGTCAGCGCGGCCAGCCCCCGCGGCACCCCGTGGGAGGACTTCACCGCCGATCTGCTCACCCACCTGCGCGGTTGGGAGCCGGGGGTGCCGGTCGGCTGGGCGCAGCACAACTACGCCGACGTGAAGCTCGGCCCCCAGAGCGACGGCCGCTGGCGCGTCGAGCGGCTGCTCGAGCTGCAGCAGGCGCACGGCTGGCCGCAGCCGTCCGTGTGGCTGACCGAGGGCGGCTACCAGTTCGGCGTGCGCCGCGAGGGCTGGCTTGCGCCCGACCTCGAGCGCTGGATCGTCGACCCGCGTCGCACGCACGATCCGGCGCATCCCGACGCGTACGCCGAGCAGGCCGCCGCGATCGAGGCGAACTGGCGCGCGATGGCGCGCCTGCCGGTGCACGTCTGGACGCAGTACCTCGTCAACGACCTCGACGTGCGCTTCCAGTCGAGCCTGCGCGGGCCGGTGCGCGAGACGCCGGCGGGCCGTGTCCCACACGACCCGCCGTATCCCGCCTACGCCTTGTGGCCGATGCTGGCTGCTTAGGCCGCGCTGCCGCGCGCGATTCTGCGCAGGTCCAACGCCTCGGCCAGCACCGACTCCTCGACGCCCGCCTCCAACGCGACCTCGCGCAGCGTGCGGCCGGAGGCGGTCGCCTCCTTGACGATCTCGGTCGCCTTGTCGTAGCCGATGAACGGGTTCAGCGCCGTCGCGACGGCGAGCGTCGACTCAGCCGAGCGCTCGCAGCCGGCGAGGTTCGCCTCGATCCCGTCCACGCACTTCTCGGCGAACAGCCGCGAGGTGCTCGCGAGCAGCTTGATCGACTGCAGCAGGGTGCGCGCGATCAGCGGGATGCGCACGTTCAGCTCGAACTGGCCCTGCAGGCCGCCGACCGTGACGGCAGCGTCGTTGCCGATCACCTGCGCGCTGACCTGCAGCACGACCTCCGGGATCACCGGGTTGACCTTGCCCGGCATGATCGAGGAGCCCTTCTGCAGCTCCGGGAGGAACAGCTCGCCGATGCCGGCGCGCGGGCCGGAGCCCATCAGCGCGAGGTCGTTCGCGATCTTCGTCAGCGAGACCGCGATCACCTTGAGCGCGCCGGACAGCTCCACCAGCGCGTCGCGGTTCGCCTGCGCCTCGAACGGGTCCTCCGGCGGCGAGATCTCCAGACCGCTCGCCTCGCTCAGCTTCGCGCGCACACGCGCCGCGAACTCCGGGTGCGTGTTGAGCCCGGTCCCCGTCGCCGTACCGCCGAGCGGGATCTGCGCGACCTGCGGCAGCGCGTTCTTCACGCGCCGCTGTGCCAGTCGGATCTGCGCCGCGTAGCCGGCGAACTCCTGGCCGAGGGTCACGGGGACCGCGTCCATCAGGTGCGTGCGGCCGGACTTCACGACGTCCTCGAACGCCGCCGCCTTCGCCGTGAACGACGCCTCCAGCTGCGCCAGCGCCGGCAGCAGGTCGTTCGTCGCCTCGTCGAGCGCGGCGAGGTGCACTGCGCTCGGGAAGACGTCGTTCGACGACTGGCCCATGTTCACGTGGTCGTTCGCGTGTGCGCCCTCACCCGCGAGCGAGGCGATGACCTCGTTCGCGTTCATGTTCGAGGACGTGCCGGAGCCGGTCTGGAAGACGTCGACCGGGAACTGGTCGTCGTGCTCGCCGGCGGCGATCGCGTCGCCGGCGGCGGCGATCCGCTCGGCGATCGCGCCGTCGAGCAGCCCCAGCTCGCCGTTCACGCGCGCGGCCGCGCCCTTGATGCGTCCGAGCCAGCGCACGACCGGCACCGGCACGCGCTCGCCCGACACGGGGAAGTTCGCGACCGCCTTGGTCGTCTCACCGCCCCACAGCTGCTCCGTCTCCTGCACGCCCATGGCGTCCTCCGGGTCTCTCAAAGTCGTCATAAGTTCGAAAAGCTCAGCCACAGAAGGAAATCAGCTCTCGCGCCAAGCCGACGGGATCGTCGTAGGCGAGCAGGAAGCCGGCGCGGTCGAGCACCCGCAGCTGCGCGTCCGGCAGCAGGTCGAGCGCCTGCCGCGCGACCGCCAGCGGGTGCCGCGGATCCGAGTCGGCCCACAGCAGCAGCGTCGGCGCCGTCACGTCGCGGTAGGCGTCGAGCAGCTCCCGCCACGGCTCGCTCGGCCAGCGGCGCGCGAACTTCGCCCACGAGCGCGCGCGGCCAGGGTTGCCCGGCACGTCGGCGAGCGCGTGGCGCACGAGGTCGCGCGCCGCTGGGTTGTGCTGCACCGACAGCTTCTCGCCGCGCGAGGGCCGGAACACGAGCGGCGCCCCGCGGGCGAGCAGTCGGTCGAGCCCGGGGACGGCCGCGGCCATCGCCGCGCCGCGCCAGGCGAGCGGGCCGGCGCGGTGCTCGGGGCGCCGGTGGAGGCGGTTCGGCATCAGCACGAGCCGCCGCGGCGCGAGCAGACCGTCGAGCACGGCGCGCAGCAGCAGCTCCGCGCCGACGTCGTGTCCGCCCACCAGCGGCCGCGGCCCCAGCACCTCGCCGCAGAAGCCGGCGACGACCTCCGCCAGCCACTCCGGCGTGTACGGATGGCGCGGGCGGTCCTCGCTGTCGCCGTGCAGCGGGAGGTCCGGCAGCACGACGCGGAAGCGCCGCGAGAGCGGTTCGACGACCGGCTCCCACTCGCGGTGCGAGAGCCCGAGCGAGTGGAACAGCGCCAGCGCGGGACCGGCGCCGGCCTCGCGGTACGCGACGCGCGCTCCGTCGGAGTGGTGGTAGAGCCGCAGCTTCATCCGCCGCGCAATCCTGCCGCACGGCCGCGCATCAACAGTGCGCGCCGCGCGCCGCCGTCGGGCGGGGCGGCGCCGGCGATGCGGTTCGAGAGGTCGTCCTGCAGCCCGGCGGCCTGCGTCGAGCCGCGGTCGACCGCGCCGATCAGGAAGCCGAGCTGGAAGGCCGCCGCGTCGCTCGTGTGCATGCGCTGCGCGAGCCGGTCGGCCGCCGCGGTGAGGGTCGCTCCGAGCGCCTGCAGGCGGCTGTCGTCGATCGTGCGCCGGACACACTGCGACAGCGGCGTGCCGTCGGCCAGCGCGACGCGGTCCGGCGCACGGCGCAGCGCTTGCAGGACGTCTGCGGGCTGTGCTTGGATGCACGCCTCCGTGGGCGGCGTGCGGCCGCTGCAGCCTGAGAGGGCGAGCAGCGCGAGCATGCACACGACGCCGGTCCGTCCCACGCAGCGATCTTCTCAGTCGGCGCAGGTTCCGTCACATCTTGCGCCCGAGGTTGTGCAAAACCTCCTACGACCTTCACAAGAAGGCGCAAACCCTGCCTAATGGCCTCATGCCTTTGCAGATGCACGGGATGAACGCGCGGCCTCTGGGGCTCTCCACCTCGCAGGCTGCCCGTGAGCTTGGTGTCTCGCTCGGCACTGTCCGCCGCTGGTCCGACATGGGCTACCTCCAGTCCTACCGGACCCCGGGCGGGCAGCGCCGCTTCAGCGTCGAGCACATCGAACAGTTCGTGCGCTCCCTCCAGCAGAACAGCTTCGCGGTGCAGCAGGACCGCGAGGACACGTTCCTGCACCGGGCCACGGGCTGACTCCCCGAACAACTGCAGCAGACTCCGAGCGCGCCCATTGCGGCGCGCTTCGTCGTGGAGCCGCGTCGCAGGCGCTTAGCTCGCCGCGGCCTCGTTGATGCGGCGTTCGAGGTCCAGCTCGCTGCCGAAGTCGGCGGCGTCGGCGTGGCGGTAGGTCGCGTCGCTGCCGGCGAGCACTCTCGCAAGCGCCTCGACATAGTCGGCGTCGAGCTGCGACCCGGCGACCCGCCGCAGTTCCGTCAGCGCCTGGAACGAGCTGACCGGGGTGCGGTAGGTGTCGTGCGCGGTGAGCGTGTCGTAGACCTCCGCGACCGCGATGATCTTTGCGATCTCGGGGATTCTGTCCGCCTTCAAGCGGTCGGGGTAGCCGCGTCCGTCGACGCGCTCGTGGTGGGCACGCACGATCTCGGCGACCGGGCCGTAGAGGCCGAGGTCGCGCAGCATGTCGGCGCCGAGCGCGGGGTGCTGGCGGATCGCGTCCCAGTCATCGTCGGTCAGCACGCGCCCGCGCTCGAAGACGCGGTCCGACAGCGCGAAGTTGCCGATGTCGTGCAGCAGGCCGGCGGTGTGCGCAAGCTCCTGCTCCTCGTCCGACATGCCGGCTTCTCTGGCGATGTCGCGCGCGAACGCCGCCACCGCGGCCGCGTGGCGCGCCGCGCGCGGGTCGCGGATGTCGAGCGTGCGCAGCAGACCGGAGAGCACGCCCCATGACAGCGAGGCGTACTGCTTGCTTCTGTGCCGCGCGGTCGCCACGAGTCGCGCCATGTAGCTGAACGCGATCAGCGTGAAGGCCGCGAACGCGGTGCCGCCGATGCCCAGCTCCAGGCACAGGCCCGTCGCCGCCAGCGCGAGCAGCACGTTGATCCCTATCGAGCCGAGGAACGGCCAGAACGCGGCCGAGACGATCCCCCAGAAGGAGACGCCGTCGAGCATCGAGGTGATGCCGGCGACGATCAGCAGGCTGAGCGGGAACATCAGCGCCGCGGCGAGCGCCAGGGCAGCGTAGAAGCCGGCCGAGCCGTCCTGCGCGGGGCGCAGTGCCTCGAACAGCGTGCCGGCGATCAGCACCGGCGCGCCGCTGCCGACGATGTTCATCGCCATGCGCTCCGCGCGGTAGCGCTCGACGAGCCAGGTGATCAGCTCAGACGCGACGACCACGACGAATGCGGCCGCCGGGCCGAACAGCGCCAGGACGACGATCGCGGCGAGCGCGGAGCTCGAGATGTGAACGGCTTGCGCCCCGGTGCCCGTGCCGAACAAGTCGGCACCAATGACACCGAGGGCAAGCACACCAAAAAGCCAGGACAGCCGACCAGGATCGGCGGCAACCACCGCCCAAGCGACACAACCGAGTATGCCGACGAGGACGATCCCCCTCGCGAGGCTGTCTCTTCTCGGCCACGCGCGGACGACACGCATGTCCGGAAGGTAACGGTCCGAACGGACCATTACGAGCAAGGAATCAGAACTACTTGCCCTTGTAGAACATCCATAGCCTCCGATCGGTCGCGCTGCACATTCGGTCCGCGGCGCTTCCGAGGGCGGCGCGGACCCGCTGCCCTACAGCCGGAACTGTAGCCGCTCGATGGAGGTTTTGCACTCAAATCTCGCCCAAACCTGTGCAAATCCGTGCAGACTGCCGATACGGGCACGCGGAAGGCCGAAATTGCCCGTGATGCGCTACCTGAAGACCAGCGAGGCTGCGGCGCTGCTCAATGTCAGCCCGAACACGCTGCGCGCGTGGGAGCGCCGTTTCGGCTTCCCGCGTCCGCAACGCTCGCCCGGTCGTCACCGCCTGTACACGCACGGGGAGATCGCTGCCCTCCGCGATGCGCTGCTCGACGGGCTGTCCATCTCGTCCGCGGTCTCACGCGCGCGAGAAGGGCTCGGCGCAGACACCAACGCGCTGGTCGGCGCGCTCAACGCGTTCGACCAGGCGCGCGCCGACAACGCGATCGAGGGAGCCCTCGCGCTGCGCTCGCTCGACCGCACGGTGCAGGAGGTCCTGCTCAACTCGCTCGACGAGGTCGCCCGCCGTCACGGAACCGAGTCCGTGCAGTGGGCGTTCGCCGCGCGGTGGGGCAACAGCTGGCTGCGCCGCGCGCAGCGGCTCGTCACGCCGGGGATGCAGTCGAGCGCGACGATCGTGCTCGGCGACGCCACGCGCGACGAGCTCGACCCCGACGCCGCCTACGTGCGTGCGCTCGAGCTGCTCGCGATGCGGGCCGGAGCGCGGGTGCTGGGCCTGTCGGTGCGCGGCGTCGCGAACATGTCGGAGGCGCTTGCCGCCTATCGGCCCGACGGCGTCATCATCGCCGGCGGGGCGATGTCCGACGACGCGGTCGCCCGCTGGGCGTATGCCGTGCGGCTCGCGACCGGACCGCTCCCGGTCGCGGTGTATCGACGCGGACCGCAGCGCACGCGCGTGCGCACGACAGGCGCTACGATGCTTCCGGGCACGCCAGGAGAGGCAGCTCGGCAGATGATCGACCTCGTGAGCCACCCGGTCACGAGCATCACGACAAGGACGTCGCCCGCTCGGCTGGTCGCCGACGGGGCGTAGGGCCAGGACAGGCACGGAGGCTTCAGGGGACCATGGCAATCGATCGTTCGGCATCTGTGTTGCGGCTCGTTCCGTCGACGGCCGAGGAAGCGTGCCCGTCCCAGTGGTTCTGCGGCCACTGCGGCTCGCCGCCGCCGAACAACGAGACGCCGGCTCCGCCGGCGCGCGTGTGCGGCGAGTGCGGCCTGGGCCTGCTGCTCGAGGCGCGCGCCGACGTCGCCCCGAAGCCCGAGGATCCGTTCGTGATCGTCGACGGCTCGCTGCACGTGTGCGCGATATCGACCGCCAGCGAATCGCTGCTCGCGGTCGCCGAGACGGACGTCATCAACCGTCCGATCACCGAGCTGCTGACGCCGGCCGACGCGGAGGCCTCCGGCCCCGAGTCGCTCGCCGGCGCGATCATGCACGCGGCCGGCGGCGAGGACGAGCTGCGGCGCCTGATGGTGCGCCCGGCGAACGTCTTCGGCGTGCGCATGCCGCTGCGCGTCGGCGCCTGCGGGCCGCCGCGCGCCGCGCTCCTCGTGCTCGAGGACTGATCTCCTTCGACTGCACGCCGTCTTGCGGCGTGCAGCTTTTTCTGCACGCGTTGCGCGGTCGGCGGCGAGCGGGGAGAGTGCTCGCTGCGATGAGTGGCATCCGCACCAACGCCGCGGCTGTGATGCTCGGCGTCTCGCCGAACACGCTGCGCTCCTGGGAGCGCCGCTTCGGCTACCCCGCGCCGCGCCGCACGTCCGGCGGGCACCGCCAGTACGACCTCGCCGACGTCGAGGCGCTGAAGCAGGCGTTCGAGGAGACGCAGAACGTCTCCTCGGCGATCTCGATCGCGCGCCAGCGCGGCGCCGGGCCGCCGTCGTCGAGCCGCCTCGGGCTCACGCTCGCGCGCTTCGAGGAGGACAAGGCCGCGCGCCTGCTGGAGGAGAGCCTTGCGATCCGCTCGCTCGAGCGCACGATCGGCGAGGTCCTGCTGCCGGCCGTCGCCGAGCTGCACGCCGAGGATCCCGGCAGCCCCGAGCACAGCTTCGCGTGGCGCTTCGCGACCGACTGGATCTCCGCGCTGCGCCGCGTCGCCGCGCCCGCGACCCGCGCCGAGGGCGTGCTGATCTCCGACGCGACCGCGCCCGGCGACCTCGCCGCGCTGCAGGTGCAGGCGCTGGAGCTGCTGCTGCGCCGCGCCGGCCTGCGCACGCTCACGCTGACCGCCGCCACCGAGCCGGCCCGTCTCGGCCGCGCGCTGCGCGCGCTGCAGCCCGACGCGCTCGTGCTGGGCGGCACGCGTCACTCGCTCGATGCGATCGGGCGCCTCGTCTACACGGTGCGTTCGGCGCGCGAGGGGATCGACGTGCTGGCGTTCGCGGGCGCGTTGCCCGACACCGGCGCGAGCACCGTGCTGCGGCTCGGCGAGGAGCCGATCGCCGCGCGCGACCTGCTGCTGGAGCGCCTTGGCACGCAGCGTGTCGCGCCGGCGAGTCCGGCGCCGGCCACGCCGCCGCGCGAGGACGGCGAGATCGTCGTCGCGCGCCGCCACACCGCGGCGCTGCCCTTCTGAGCGATCGGCCGCGCGCCGATCCCACCTAGAATCAGGCGCTCATGTCAGCGCCGCATCGTCCCGTCGATCCACAGCAGTCCTTCCCGGCGATGGAGGAGGCGCTGCTCGCGCGCTGGAGGGACGAAGACGTCTTCCACGAGACGGTCCGCCGGCGCAAGGGCCGGCCGCCGTGGATCTTCTACGAGGGACCGCCGACCGCGAATGGCAGACCGGGCACGCACCACGTGCTCGCGCGCATCTTCAAGGACATCTTCCCGCGCTACCGCACGATGTGCGGGTACTACGTCGAGCGCAAGGGCGGCTGGGACTGCCACGGCCTGCCCGTCGAGATCGCGGTCGAGGAGGAGCTGGGCTTCAGCTCCAAGGACGACATCGAGCGCTACGGCATCGCCGAGTTCAACGCGAAGTGCCGCGAGTCGGTCCTGCGCTACGTGGGGGACTTCGAGCGGCTGACGGAGCGGATCGCCTACTGGGTCGACGTCCGGGACGCGTATCGCACGCTCGACGACTCCTACATCGAGTCGGTCTGGTGGGCGCTGCGCACGATCTGGGACAAGGGCCTGCTGTACGAGGGCCACAAGGTCGTCCCCTACTGCCCGCGCTGCGGCACCGCGCTGTCCTCGCACGAGCTTGGGCAGCCGGGCGCGTACAGAGACGTGGTCGACCCCTCGGCGTACGTGCGCCTGCCGGTGACGAAGCCGGTCGGACCGTTGGCGGAGGGTGACGAGCTGCTGGTGTGGACGACGACGCCGTGGACGCTGCCGTCGAACGCGGCCGTCGCCGTCGACCCCGACCTCACGTACGTGCGCGCGCGCACCGACGACGGCGCGGTGCTCGTGCTCGCGGAGGCGCTCGTCGAGCGCGTGCTCGACAGAGACGGCGTCGACCTGCTCGACCGCTTCGCCGGGGGCGACATGGTCGGCGCGGCGTACGAGCCGCCGTTCCCGTTCATTCCGGGCTCGGCCTACGGACCCAAGGGTCACACCGTGCTGCCGGCGGACTTCGTCACGGCCGAGGACGGCACCGGTCTCGTGCACACCGCGCTCGCGTTCGGGGAGGACGACTACCGCCTCGGCGAGCAGCAGGAGATGACGGTCGTCAACCCGGTCAAGCCGGACGGGACGTACGACGATCGCATCGAGGGCTACGCGGGCCGCGCGGTGCGCGAGGCGAACGCGGACCTGGTGGAGGATCTGCGCGCGCGCGGGCGGCTGCTGCGAGTCGAGGACTACGAGCACGCCTATCCCCACTGCTGGCGCTGCGGCACGGCGCTGCTCTACTACGCCAAGCCGTCCTGGTACATCCGCACGTCGCAGATCCGCGACCGGCTGCTCGCGTCGAACGAGACGGTCAACTGGCATCCCCCGCACGTCAAGCACGGCCGCTTCGGCAACTGGCTGGAGGGGAACGTCGACTGGGCGCTCTCGCGCGAGCGCTACTGGGGCACGCCGCTGCCGGTGTGGCGCTGTGAGAACGGCCACGTCCACTGCGTCGGCTCGTTCGACGAGCTGGAGGAGCTGAGCGGGGTTCGGCTCGAGGACGCGCACCGGCCCTACGTCGACGAGGTCGGCTTCCCGTGCGTCGAGTGCGGCAGGCGGATGCAGCGCGTGCCCGAGGTGATCGACGTGTGGTTCGACTCGGGCGCGATGCCGTTCGCGCAGTGGCACGCGCCGATCGAGAACGCCGAGCACTTCAGAGACCGCTTCCCGGCCGACTACGTGTGCGAGGCGCTGGACCAGACGCGCGGCTGGTTCTACTCGCTGCTGGCCGTCTCGACGCTGCTGTTCGACTGCTCGTCGTACAAGAACGTCGTCTGCCTCGGTCTGCTGCTGGGACCGGACGGGCAGAAGATGTCGAAGTCGCGCGGCAACGTCGTCGTGCCGTGGGACGTGCTCGACCGCTTCGGCGCCGACGCGCTGCGCTGGTACTTCTTCACCTCCAAGCAGCCGTGGGACGGCTATCGCTTCTCGGTCGAGACGATCGGCGAGGCGGTGCGGCAGTTCCTCTTGCAGCTGTGGAACACGTACGGCTTCTACGTCCTCTACGCGAACGCGAACGGGCTGGCGCCGAGCGCGCTCCCCGATCCGGCGGAGTCGTCGCACGCGCTGGACCGCTGGGCGCTGTCGCGCTTGAGCGCAACGGTCGAGATCGCGCGCGAGCGGATGGACGACTACGACGCGACCGCCGCCGGCCGCGCGATCCAGGCGTTCGTCGACGACCTCTCGAACTGGTACGTGCGCCGCTCGCGCAGGCGCTTCTGGGACGGCGACGCGGCCGCGTTCGCGACGCTGCGCCACTGCCTCGTGAGCGTCGTGCGGCTGCTGGCGCCGTTCACGCCGTTCGTCGCCGACGAGATCTACCGCAACCTCGATCCCGACGGCGAGGGCTCGGTGCATCTGTGCGACTACCCGACGGCCGCTCCGCGCGACGTCGAGCTGGAGGAGGCGATGGAGGTCGCGCGCGAGGCGGTGCGGCTCGGACTCGCCGCGCGCGGGCAGTCGAGGATCAAGCTGCGCCAGCCGCTGCACGCGGCGGCGATCGTCGCGACCGGCCGCGAGCGCGCGGCGATCGAGCGGCTTGCGGACGTCGTGCGCGAGGAGCTGAACGTGAAGGAGCTGCGCTTCGTGTCGGCGGCGGACGAGCTGGGCCAGCTGGAGGTCAAGCCGAACTACCGCGCGCTCGGCCCGCGCTTCGGCAAGCAGATGCCGCTGGCGGCGGAGGCGGTCGCCGGGCTGGATCCCGCCCACGTCGCGGCCGCGCTGCGCGACGGGCGCACGGTCGGCGTCGTCGTGGACGGGCACGACCACGAGCTGACCGCCGAGGACCTGGTCGTGGCGATGCAGCCGCTGGAGGGCTACCAGCTGGAGCGCGAGGGCTCGCACGCGGTGGCGCTGGAGCTGGCGCTGGACGACGCGCTGCGCCGCGAGGGGCTTGCGCGCGAGGTCGTGCACGCCGTGCAGGCGGCGCGCAAGGCGGCCGGGCTCGACGTCTCCGACAGGATCGCGCTGACGCTCGCGGGCGACGAGGCGCTGCTCGCGGCCGCGCGCGAGCACGAGCCGTACGTGACCGGCGAGACGCTGACGACCGCGATCTCCTACGACGGCGCCGCCGTCAACGGCGATTCGCACGCCGTGGAGATCGAGGGGCTGCCGCTCTCGATCGCCGTCGCGCGGGCATAGCCGAAGCTACGCGGGCGTGACGAGCGTGAAGGCGTGGTCGAAGGCGCCGCGGCGCTGACCGATCGCGACCCACAGGATCACAAGCGACTCCAGCTCGCGGGAGCGCTCGATGGAGCCGACGTCGAACGCGCTCCAGCCGAAGTCGTCGAGCAGGTCGGCGACCGTGGCTTTGGCGCCGTCATCGTTGCCGGCGATGAACATCGGGTGCGGGCCGTCCGGCAGTCTCGGATCCGCCATCAGCGCGAAGTTGACGGTGTTGAACGCCTTCACGACGCGCGCGTCCCGAAGTGCGCGCTGGACGATCTCGCCGCCAGAGTCGGTGTGGCCCACCGCGAGGCCCGGACCGCCGCCCGAGAAGTCGAGCGGGTTGGTCGCGTCGATCACGAGCTTGCCGGCGAAGCGCTGCCGGCCGGCGGCCTCGATCGCCTGCTCGACCGCCGTGCCTCTCGTGGCGAGCACGACAAGCTCGCCCGCCTCGGCCGCCGCCGCGAACGTGCCGATCGCGACGTCGGCGTGCTGCGCGGCCCACGCCTGCAGCTCGTCGTTCGCGGCGGGGTCGCGCGTGCCGATCGTGACCTCGTGGCCGTGCGCGGCGAAGCCGGCCGCGAGTGCGCGGCCGACCTGTCCGCTGCCGATGACGCCGACGCGCGTCGGGTCCATGGCGCGTGTCTACCCCGCCGGGCGGCCGCTCAGGCCGCGAGCGCCGGCTCCAGCTCGGCCTCGAGCTTGCGCTTCGGGTAGGCGCCGATCACCTTCTTGGCGATCTGGCCGTTCTTGAAGAGGATCAGCGTCGGGATCGACAGGACCTCGTAGGCGATCGCCGTCTGCTGGTTCTCGTCCGTGTTGAGCTTGACGATCTTCAGCGCGTCGCCCTTCTCCTGCGCGATCTCCTCGAGGACCGGGGCGACCATCCGGCACGGCCCGCACCACGGCGCCCAGAAGTCGACGAGCACGGGGGTCTCGGACTCGATCACCTCTGCCTGGAAGTTGTTGTCGTTGACCTCTTGGATGGTGCCTGCCATGAGGGCTCCTTGGACGGATTCGGCGTCTTTACTTCACAAAGTATAGTAGCCGGCCGCCGCGAGCTGTGGCGGCCGCTGCCCGTTCTACCCGCTGCTCAGCGGATCAGCGCGGCCAGCAGGTGCGGCGAGACGTAGACCTCGACGAGGCTCGCGAGGACGAGCGCGGGGATCGCGATCGCGACGGTGACGACGGTCGCGGCCAGCAGCTCCTCCCAGCGCGCGCCGCGGCTCGCGAGCAGCCAGGCGGCGAGCGGCAGGAACAGCGCCCACAGCTCCAGCAGCGCGTGGGGCAGCAGCGCGACGAGCAGCAGCCCGGGCGCGAGGCCGAGCTGCCCGGAGACGGTCGACGCCGTCGCGCCGATCACGAACGCCTGCGTCATCAGCGAGAACAGCGTCGCGGCCGACACGAACGCGATCGCGAGCGGTCCGGCGGCGTCGTGGATCGTGCGCCACACGCCCCGCCGGCGCGCCGCCTCGCGCGGCAGCGAGCTGCCCGCGATGTAGCCGGCCACGCAGGCGAACGCGTGCAGCGCCAGCACGAGCGCGTTGCGGTGGAGGATCTGCCCGACGTCGTCGAGGCTCGGCGGCGCGGTGATGCCGAGGATCGGCACGGGCGAGGGGTCCGCCGGCATGACGAGCGCGACGGCCCACACCGCCAGCAGCAGCAGGCACGCGATCAGCAGGCTGCCGAGCGACCACGCGCGCAGCACGGGGCCGGGCGCGATGTTCCAGCGCGCGAGCGTCGCGCGCGTCGGCCCGAGGCCGCGGACGAGCGCCAGGTCGTTCACCTGCATGCGATCACCATCGACCGCCGTGGCCGCGCGCTCGACAGGCCGGGTCACGCGTCGGACGGCCGTCCAGCTTCGTACGCTTGCAGGCCCGATGGCCGACCCGACCAACAGCGAGATCGCCGCGAGACTGGAGGAGCTGGGCGACCTCTACGAGCTGGACGGCGCGATCGTCCATCGCATCGTCGCCTACCGCAACGCCGCCAAGGCCGTGCGCGACGCCTGCACCTCCGTCGCGGCGCTCACGCGCGCCGGCCGCGTCACCGAGATCTCCGGCATCGGCGCGACGCTGGAGACGAAGCTGCAGGCGCTGCTCGAGCAGGGCGACATCCCGCAGGCGGTCGCGCTGCGCGAGAAGTTCCCCGCCGGCCTGCTGGAGATGACGCGCCTGCCGGGCCTCGGGCCCAAGCGCGCGCGCCGCCTCTACGAGGAGCTGGGCGTGGAGTCGCTGGAGACGCTGGCGACGGCGGCGAGACAGGGGCGGATCCAGGACCTGAAGGGCTTCGGCGCGAGAGCGGAGGCGAAGCTGCTGGAGGCGGTCGAGCAGGCGGTCGCCGCCGACGAGGAGGATCCCGCGCGCACGGGCTCCGGCCGCGTCGTGCTCGATCGCGCCCGCGGCATCGGCGAGCAGATCGTCGCGGCGCTGCGCGCGCACCCGGCCGCCGCGCGCGGCGAGCTGGCCGGGTCGGCGCGCCGCTGGGCCGACTCGGTCAAGGACCTCGACGTCGTCGCCGCCTCCGAGGACCCGGAGGCGCTGATCGAGGCGTTCACGCAGCTCGACCAGATCGAGGCCGTCACCGCCAGCGGCGAGGCCGGCGCGCGCGCCCGTACGCACAGCGGCATGAGCGTCGACCTGAAGGTCGTCGCGCCCGACCAGTTCGGCAATCTGCTCCAGCACTTCACCGGCAGCCAGCGCCACAACGTGATGCTGCGCGAGGCGGCGGTGCGCAGAGGCCTGCACGTGTCCGAGTACGGGATCCTCGACGACGCGACCGGCGCGACGCTGCGCTGCGCGACCGAGGAGGAGGTCTACGCCGCGCTCGGCTACGCGTACGTCGAGCCGGAGCTGCGCGAGGGGCGCGGCGAGCTGGCCGCCGCTGCGCTCGACGGGGGGAGCGGGCTGCCGAAGCTCGTGACTTTGGAAGACCTCAAGGGCGAGCTGCACTGCCACACGACCGCCTCCGACGGCAAGAACGAGATCGAGGAGATGGCGTACGCCGCGCTGGAGCTCGGCTACGAGTACCTGGCGATCACCGACCACTCCGCGACGCACGGCTTCGGCGACGACGTCTCGCCCGAGCGGCTGGAGGAGCAGATCGAGCGGATCCATGCCGCCAACCTGGCGATCGACGGGATCGAGCTGCTGGCCGGCAGCGAGGTGAACATCCTCCCGGACGGATCGCCGGACTACTCCGACGAGCTGCTGGCGAAGCTCGACTGGGCGATCGCGAGCGTCCACACCTCGTTCGCGCTCGACGAGCGCGCGATGACCGAGCGGATCGTCACCGCGGTCGAGCACCCGTCGATCGACGCGATCGGCCACCTGACCGGCCGCAAGATCGAGTCGCGCCCGCCGTACGCGGTCGACGTCGAGCGCGTGATCGAGGCGTGCGCGCGCACCGGCACGATGCTGGAGATCAACGGCAGCACGAACCGCCGCGACCTCAACGACGTCCACGCGCGCGCTGCCGCCGAGGCGGGGGTGTGGATCATCGTGACGACCGACTCGCATCGCGTCGCGACGCTCTCGACGACGCGCCCCTACGGGATCGCGACCGCGCGGCGCGCATGGCTGACCGCGGCGCAGGTCGCGAACACGCGTCCGTGGGCGGAGTTCGCCGCGCTGCGCAAAAGGGCACACGGTCGGTAGACCTGCGGCCGCCCGCGGTCGCACCGACCGGGAGGTGTCAGATGCAAGGCGCGCTCGACGAGGACCTGCGACGGAGCCGCAGGTGGCTCCTGATCTCGGGCTGGCTCGCCGTCGTCGCCGGCACGATCGCGATCCTCGTGCCGGCGGTCGCATCGGTGACGGCGGCGATCTTCATCGGCTGGATGCTGCTGCTCGCGGCGGTCTTCCTGCTCGTCAACGCGTTCTCCGTGCGCGACGTCGGGCAGATGCTGCTGCGGCTGCTGCTCGCGTTCGCGGCCGGCGCGGCGGGGCTCGCGCTGCTGGTCGCGCCGCTCAAGGGCACGTACACGCTGACGGTGCTGCTCGTGCTGTGGTTCGCCGTCACCGGGACGATGCGGATCATCGGCGCGATCGCCGAGCGGGGAGCCCCGGGGGCGGGGTGGATGGGCGCGAACGGCGTCGTCACGCTGCTGCTGGGGATCCTGATCGGCGCGAACCTGCCGGAGTCCTCCGACTGGGCGATCGGCCTGCTCGTCGGGATCGACTTCCTCTTCTACGGCTTCGGCGCGCTCGTCGCCGCCTCCGCGCTCAAGCACGGCGAGCTGCCGGGCGAGGCGCGCGGGCCGGTGACGCCCGGCGGGCCCGCGATGGCCTAGCCGAGGAGGGCCGGCAGGACCTGCTCGCGCACCGTCGTCTCGAAGGCGGCGAGGCGATAGGGCGCGAGCAGCGCCGCCGCGCGCGCGGCGTAGTCGTCGGCGGGCGCGTCGAGCGCGGCGCGGATCGCGCTCGCGAGGTCGTCGCGCACGAGCGCCGGGTCGAGCGCGCGCGCCAGCTCGCGCGCCGGATACGGCCCGCCGCCGGGCGTCGTCACGAGCCGGCAGCCGTCGGCAATCGCCTCGAGCTGCGCGATGCCGTAGTCCTCGTGGCGCGGGGCGGCGACGAAGATGCGCGCGCGGCGCAGCAGCGCGCGGTACGCGTCGGGCGGCAGCAGCCCGGCGCCGCGCGCGCCCTCGCCGAGCGGTCCGTCCGGCTGGCCGGCGACGAGCAGCGTCTCGTCCGGGCGCCGTGCGGTCGCCCAGGCGGCGAGGATGCGCGCGAGCCCCTTCTTCTCCGCGTCGGCGGCGTACGCCAGCGCGGCGACGTCGCGTTCGGCGCGCGGCGTGATCTGCGGTGCGCTGGGCTCGACCGGGACGGGCAGCACGAGCGTCGGCGTGCGCGGCAGCGTCCCGAGCGCGTCGAGCCCGCCCGCGCTCATCGGCAGCAGGAGCGGCGCGCGCGCGACGCGACGGCGCTCGAGTGGGCGCTGCCAGATCCCATGCCGACCGGGCCGGTTCTCCGCCGCCGGCGAGTCGAACCAGATCGCCCCGGGGCGCGGCCCGAGCAGCGCCGCCGTCGCCGAGGCGTAGATCAGCGTGCGCGGACGGTGCGCGGCGATCCCCGCCTGCGCGGCGGCGCGCGCTGCGCGCGCCTGCACGAGGTCGGTGAGCATGAACGTGCGCACCGCGCGCGTCGGCGCGGCGGACACGACCGCGACGTGCGCCCCGGCGTGCTCGATCGCGTCCGCCAGCGCCGGCACGGCGCCGCGCCAGCCGGCCGTCGTCGGCAGCGCGACGATCAGGACGTCGACGCGATCGCTCACGTACGCGGCGCCGGCGTCGGCTCGGCGGCGTCTTCGAACTGCCACACGTTCGCCTTGAAGCCGGGCGTGCGCAGCAGCTGGATCGGCTTCAGCGGGGACGTGCGCTCGACGTAGTAGCGCACGCCGTCGCGCTCCTCGATCGCGGTCACGGCCGCGTCCTGCCGCCGCCAGGACAGCGCCCAGATGATCGCGAAGCCGGTCGCGATCGCAGGGACCTGCGGGAACAGCAGCGCGAGCCCGCCGGCCGCGACCGTGCACAGCAGCAGCGGCCACAGCCGGTTGAAGAGGATGCGCGTCGGGTGCACCTCGGGCAGCGCCTTCGTCGATCTGGCGGCGGCGAGCAGGCGCGCGATCGGCGGCGAGGTCTCGGCGCGGCGGCCCAGCAGCGCGCCGACCAGCGCGGCGAGCAGCCACCACCCGGCCGAGAAGGGGACGAGCAGCGGGTCGCTGCGCGAGTCGGGGGCGGGGCCGGGGGTCGCCCCCCCCCGCGGGGGGGCCGCCCCCCGCCGCCGCCCCCCCCCCGGGTGGTCGGGGGGGTACCCCCAGCGCGCG
>JBQCIQ010000242.1:0-21571 GCA_051953595.1 Conexibacter sp.
CCCCGCGCTCCAGCGTGGTGACGTCGAGCGCCCCACCCGCCGCGCCCGCCGCGTGCGTGGCCGCTTGCGCCGCCAGCCCCGCCTCCAGGTGCGGCCGCGCGGCCGCGAGCGCCGTCAGCTCGGCCGCCTCGGCGCGGATCCGCTCGGCCTCCTCCAGCAGCGCCTGCGCGGCGGCAATCCCCGGCTCGATCGCCGCGATCCGCTCGCGCAGCGCCGCGCAGGCCCGCGCGCCCTCCAGCACCGCGACCTGCGCCTGCCAGGCGGCGCGGCGCGCGTCGTGCTCGGCGGACGCCTGCGCCAGCGCCGCCTCGGCCGCCTCCCGCTCGGCCGGCTCGACCTCCGGCGCGCGCTCCAGCTCGGCGGCGAAGGCGCCGCCGCGGGCGCGCGCGTCCAGCGCCCGCTCGCGCGCCCGCTCCTCGACGCGCCGGTAGGAGGACAGGTCGACGAGCTGCGCCAGGATCTCGAAGCGCTCCTTCGCGCCGCTGGAGACGAGCCGGTCACTGCCGCCCTGGATCAGCAGCACCGCATGCGTGAACGCCTCGTAGCTCAGGCCCAGCAGCTCGTCGCGCCAGCGCGCGAAGCCGACTTCGCTCGTCGTGCCGGCGACCTCTTCCCAGCGCCCCCCGACGCGATCCCACCACAGCGCCGCGCGGCGGCCGGCGCCGCGCCGCCTGATCGAGCGCTCGGCGCGGTAGCGCTCGCCGGCGGCGGCGAACTCGAACGCGGCGCGGGCGCGCTCGGCGCCGTGCGAGATCAGCCGCTTGGCGTCCTGCGTGCCGCCGCGGTGCTGGCCGTAGAGCGTCCACACGATCGCGTCGAAGATCGCGCTCTTGCCGGCGCCGTTGTCGCCGGAGACCGACCACAGCACCGCGCCGTCGAAGTCGAACGTGACCGGCTCGCCGTCCGCCGAGCGGTGCGAGAGGAAGTCCGTCAGCTCGACCGCGCACGGGATCATCGCCCGAGCAGCCCCTCCTCGCCGAGCAGCTGCTCGGCCAGCTCCAGCAGCGTCGCGCGGTCGGGGTCGTCGGCGAGCTGGTCCTCCAGGAACGCGCGCACCGTCTCGCGTGGGCTCCTCGGCTCGATCTCTCCGGTCAGCACCGGCGGGTCGGGCTCGTCGAGCCGGATCAGCTCGATCGGCGCGAACAGCCGCGGGAAGCTGCGGCGCGCCTCCGCCAGCCACAGGCTCGCGACGTCGGCGCGCTCCAGCCGCAGCGCGAGCTTGACGATCGTGCGCGCCGGGTCGGCGAGCGCCCGCGCGCGCTCGGCCAGCTCGCCGAGCGAGCCGACGTCGTAGCGCTCCATCGGCGTCGTCCCGAGCGGCAGCGCCTCGATCGCGCGGCCGCCTTCCTCCTCCAACTCCACGAGCACGACTTGACGCGCCTCGCCCGCTTCGGCGAAGTCGACGCGGTCGAGCGCGCCGCTGTAGCGCACGTGCTCGGCGAGCGCGAGCGGCTGGTGGACGTGGCCGAGCGCGACGTAGGCGAAGCGGTCCAGCGCCTCCGCCTCGACGTGGACGTCCTCGCTCTCGGGGACCTCGCGCAGCCCGGTCGGCGCGTCGACGTGGCGCAGCAGGAAGTGGCCGGCCATCAGCTGCGGGACGCCCGGGTGCTCGCGCGCGGCGCGCGCGCTCAGCGTCTCCATGCTGGCCGCGACCGCCTCGCTCAGCGCGGCGCGCTTCTCCTCGACGGAGCGCAGGTCGCCGGGCAGCGCGTACGCGGCGGCGCTCGGATACGGCAGCGCGACCACGGCCGCCGCCGTCCCGCCGCCGGGGCCGCTCAGCGGCACGAGCGCCGGCCGGCTGACGAAGCGCACGCGCGCGGCGTGCGGCTCGCCGAGCAGCCGCTGCACGCCGCTCAGCAGCTCAAACGTGTGCGAGGAGTCGTGGTTGCCGGCGAGGAAGAGGCACTGCATCCCGCGCTCGACGCTCGGCGCCAGCAGCTCCCCGAGCCGCGAGACGATCGTCGCGAGGCGACCCGAGCGCTGCTCCTCGAGCACGTCGCCGCAGACGAGCAGCGCGTCGGCGCGGCGCGCCTCGGCGTGCGCGATCAGCTCGCCGAGCCGTTCGAGCTGGTCCGGCAGGCGGTCGAGGCCCCCGAGCCGATCGCCGAGGTGCCAGTCCGCCGTGTGGAGGATGCGCAGACTCAGCGCGGCCGCTCCCCGCGGCGCCGGCGTGCGTCGGCTACGGTGTCCACCCTGAGCACCGTAACAGGGCGAACGCGGACGTTTACGTGGCGATGACCGACTCCCGCGGACGCCTGCGCGCGCAGCTCGACGCGTGGCGGCGCGAGCAGGGGCAGGAGCGGCTGCCGATCGACGTCCACAAGCTCGCCGAAGCGCGCGGCGTCGCGGCGGCGGCCGACCCGGATGACGCCTCGCAGGGGCCCGCGCGGGAGCGCTTCGCGCTCGCCCACGCGCTCGCCCGCGCGGCGCTGCCGGACCCGGGCGCGGACGAGCTGTGCGATTGGGGCGCGGGCATCCTGCTGATGCCGGATGAGCTGACCTGGGGCTACCGCTCCGACCAGGGCCTGCGCGCGGTCGAGCGGCTGGCGCGCGACGCGCGCGTGAGCCTCGAAGCGGCCGGACTGCGGCTCGTCGAGCGCAGCGCGCGGCCGGCGGTCTTCCTCGTCGCCGACGCGACCCGCGAGGGGCTGCGCGTCCGCTATGCGCGTGCCCACGACGTGGGGCTGCTGATCCCACGCGGCGCGCCGATCGCGCGCGGCTCGGCGCTCGCCCGCGCCGCCGCGACCGGCCGGCGCGAACGCGCGCGCGAGCCGCTGCCGGGAGCTGCGGACCGTCCCTTCCACGTCGAGGCGAAGTCCTACCCGACCGGACGCGGGAGCGGCGTGCGCGAGCGCGTGCTGGCGCTCGCATGGCCGGCGCGCGACGGGGCCAGCGCGGACGACGCAGGCGACCCGGCGCGGAGTTCTACGGTCTAGCGCCCGCAGTCGCGGCGGATGCCCGCGCCCCGCCGCCGCTCGTACGGTGAGCGGCATGCGTGCCTATCAACTGACCGCCTGGCAGCAGCCGCCCGAGCTGCGCGACGTCCCCGTCCCCCAGCCGCGTGCCGGTGAGGTGCTGATCAAAGTCGCAGGGGCTGGCGCGTGCCACTCCGACCTGCACCTGATGGAGTGGCCCGCCGGCCAGATGCCGTTCGACCCGCCGTTCACGCTCGGCCACGAGAACGCCGGCTGGGTCGAGCAGCTTGGCGACGGCGTCCACGGCCTGGAGATCGGCGAGCCGGTGCTCGTCTACGGGCCGTGGGGCTGCGGCCGCTGCGCCGCCTGCCGCCGCTCCTCCGAGAACTACTGCGAGCGCGCCGCGGAGATCGGCGTGATGGGCGGCGGCCTCGGCCGCGACGGCGGCATGGCCGACTACCTGCTCGTGCCGGCGGCTCGGCTGCTGCTGCCGCTCGGCGACCTCGACCCCCACGACGCCGCACCGCTGACCGACGCGGCGCTCACGCCCTACCACGCCGTCAAGCGCTCGCTCCACAAGCTCGCGCCAGGCTCGCACGCGGTCGTCATCGGCGCCGGCGGGCTCGGCCACATGGCGATCCAGATCCTGCATGCGCTCTCGCCCGCGACGATCGTCGCCGTCGACCTCGCGCAGGACAAGCTCGCGCTCGCGGCCGAGGTGGGAGCGGCGGTGACCGTCCAGGCCGGCGAGGACGCCGCCGCGCAGGTGCACGAGGCGACGAGAGGGCGCGGCGCGGAGCTGGTGCTCGACCTCGTCGGCAGCGACGACACGCTCGCGCTCGGCGCGCAGGTCGGCCGGCCGGAGGGCGACCTCGCGCTCGTCGGGATCGCGGGCGGCACGTTCCCGCTGTCGTTCTTCTCGCAGCCGTACGAGCTGGCGGTCGCGACGACCTACTGGGGCAGCGCGATCGAGCTGATGGAGGTGATCGAGCTGGCGCGCACCGGCAGGATCCACGCGCACGTTGAGCGCTTCGGGCTCGACCAGGTCGCCGACGTCTACGAGCGCCTGCGACGGGGTGAGATCGAGGGCCGCGCGGTGCTGTGCCCCCACGGCTGAGCCCTCGCTTCGGCGCCGGGCGTTCCATCGCTGACCATCGCTTGTACACAGTACGGCGGGGCCGGTACGGTCCTCCCTGAGACGGTCTTCTCGGAGGGGAGCGCATGACCGATTCACCCGACCGGCGCGCGGTGGGGAGCCGCGAGCCAGTTCAGCTCGTCTGTCCGCGCTGCGGCTGGACGATCACGCTCAGGACGCGATGGCTGGCGGTCCGACACTGCCCGCGCTGCGTCGCGCGCCGGCACGTGCCGGTGCGGCTGGCGGGCGCGAGGTCCCCCTCGCCGGGCTGATCGCCGCGCGCGCAAACGGGCATACGGGACCTGAGGGGCCGTCCGCACGGGGCGGACCCGGCGACGGCACGTGATACGCAAGGGAGGCTCGGCCATGACCCCGCCCGCGGTCGGCAACGGCACGCTTCGGCGACTCGGCACGATCGGCGAGGACGGACACGCCGTGCTGAGCGTCTACCTCGACCTCGACCCGGCGCGCTTCGCGACGCCGGCGGCGCGCGAGACCGAGCTGGACGCGCTGCTCGCGCAGGCGCGGCGCGACGGCGCCGAGGAGGATGCCGAGCGCGTGCGCGCACTGATCGAGGGCACGCCGGAGCTGCTGCGCGGCGGGCGCGGCCTGGCGGTCTTCTCGTGCGCGGCGGCCGGCACGCTGGAGAGCGTCACGCTGCCGGAGCCGGTCGAGCCGCTTGCCGTCGTCGACGACGTCCCGTGGCTCGAGCCGCTCGTGACGCTCGTGACCGCCGAGAACTGGGGCGTCGCCGTCCTCAGCCGTCGCGGCGCGCGCCTCTTCCGCGGCGGCCGCCGCGGCCTCGTGGAGTTCGCGACGGTCGCCGACGACGTCCACGGCCGCCATCAGCAGGGCGGCTGGTCGCAGGCGCGCTATCAGCGCGGCTTCGAGGAGGAAGTCGCCGACCACGTCCGCCATACGGTCGCGCAGCTGCAGCGCGCCCACCGACGGCGGCCGTTCGAGCAGTTCGTCGCGATCGCCGCCGCGGAGCTGTGGCCGGTCGTCGAAGCGCAGCTGCCGGCGGAGCTGCGCGACCGCCTCGCCGGGCACGTCGAGCACGACCTGGAGCACGCGACCACCGACGAGATCGCCGACGCGATCGTGCCGGTCGTCGAGCGCGCCGAGCAGCTGCGCGAGCAGCAGGCGCTGGCGCGGCTGGAGCAGGCGCTCGCGACCGGCGGCCCCGCCGCGGCCGGCGTCGACGAGGTGCGCGCGCTGCTGGAGCAGCGGCGCGTGGCGCTCCTGCTCGTCCCCGAGGGCCCGCGCGAGAACGGCCTCGAGCGGCTGATCGCCGATGCCGCCGGGACGGGCGTCGAGACGCTCGTCGTGCGCCACGCCGCCGAGGAGCTGCGCGCGCACGGCCCGGTGGCGGCGCTGCTGCACTGGTGAGCGGCCGCGGGCACGACGCCCGCGTGCACCGCACCGACTTGACGCCGATATAAGGACCCTTTTAGGGTGCGCCGCCCCATGGCCCAGCGCGCCCGCTCCTTCATCTCGATCGTCGTCGCCGTCCTCGCGGCAACCCTGCTGACCACCGGCGGGACCGCGCAGGCCGCGCGCCTCCCGCTCGCGCTCAGCACCCACGTCACGGGCGTGGACGGCGCGCTGTCCGTCTCGCTGGAGGCCCGCTCGGCGGTCCACGCCACCTGCCACGCGACGCTGCAGATCGGCGCGCGGAGCGTCCGCCTGCCGGTCCTGCGCACGCGCGCCGTCGGCTCCGGCCGCTGGTCGTGGGATTCCGGCGCGGGCGCGCGCTCAGGTCGCTGGCGCTACCGCGTCGCCTGCCGTCGCGGACGGGCGCATGCGTCGCGCACGCTGGTCAAGACCGTGCACAACCTCGCGGTGCCGCGTCACAGCCGGCACGCGCGCGGGCCGCTCGTGCTGCCCGGCTCGGCGCGCGCCGTCGCGGCGCTGATCGAGCAGGGCGGCGGGATCGGCAAGGGCTCGGCCGGCGGCAATCCGTACAACTTCCCCGAGTGCACCTGGTACGCCTGGTCGCGGCGGCAGGACCTGCCGGAGTTCTTCGCCAACGCGCTCGGCTGGGCGAGAGCGGCGCGCGCCGCCGGCATCCCGGTCAGCTCGACGCCGGTCGCCGGCTCGATCGCCGTCTTCCAGCCGGGTCAGTACGGCGCGTTCCCGCCATACGGACACGTCGCGTACGTCGAGTCGGTGAGCGGCGGGAGCATCCGGATCAGCGAGACGAACTGGGGCTACACGCCGGCCGAGCGCCGCCAGGTCCACTACCGCACGATCCCGTGGGCCGGACTGCAGTTCATCCTGCCCCGCGGTGGCGCCCCCGCGCCGGCTCCGGCGCCGGCTCCCGCGCCGGCCGGGAGCTATCCGCACCACGTCTACCACACGTGCGCGAACGGGGCCTGCGGTCTGCGGCTCCACACGCAGCCCTCGATCGGGGCCGCGGTCGTGGGCACGCGCAACGACGGCGACGAGGTCGACGTCATCTGCCAGACGACCGGCGACCTCGTGACCGGGATCGACGGGTCGAGCTCCAACGTGTGGGACAAGCTGGCGGACGGCAGCTACGCGTCGGACTACTACGTCGACACCGACGGCGTGGGCGGCGCGTTCAGTCCGCCGATCCCGCGCTGCGCGACGTCGCCGCCGCCGGCCCCGCCGCCCTCCCCATCGCAGCCGACCGCGGTCGTGCACTACAGCTGCCCGAGCACGCCGAACGCGTTCGGGCACTACGTCCCCGCGGGCATGCACTGGGGCAACGACTTCGTCGCGCAGGGGAACAGGATCACCGGAGGCTTCCTGCTGATCGGCGCGAACGCCGACGGCGGCGACCACCGCGCAACGATCGGCATCTACACCGGCGGCCCCTACACGCTCAGCGGCCTGCTCGGATCGGTGACCGTCGCGGTCAGCGGCTACGGCGGCGTGAGCTTCAGCTTCCCGACGCCGATCTCCGTCACCTCCGGCCAGAGCCTCTGGCTCGTCGCCTCCGGCGTCGGCGACTTCACCGGCTACGACCAGAACAACGGCGGCGCCGACGGCTGCTTCATCGGCCGGCTCGACGGGACGCAGTAGCGCATCGTCACCGCGTCGCGCGCGACACGCCGTTGATGTCGCCCAGCCTGCTGAGTTTGTAGATAATCGGTGCAATGGGGGAAGGGGGAACGGTCGCGCGCGGACGGCGTGCGCTTGCCGCGCATCCCCACCGCACTGCGGCGGTGGCGATGGGGCTGCTCGTGTTCGCGTACCTGTGGCCGGTGCTGATCGGCGGCGACGTGCTGTCGCCCGCATCGCTGCTCTACGAACTGCACCCCTGGACGGGCAGCATTCCGGTCCCGCAGGACATCCACTCCTACTTCAACGAAGACCTCGTCGACGTGCCGATGGCGATCTATCCGTGGCGCTTCTTCGCGCGCGCGATGCTCCACCACGGCACGTTCCCGGCCTGGAACCCGCACGTCTTCGCCGGCGCGCCGTTCTTCTCCAACCCGGCGAACGGTCTCTTCTCACCATTCAGCCTGCCGTTGTGGATCCTGTCGCTCAACTATGGGATCGGCGTCGGCGCGGCGCTCAAGCTGTGGGCGGCGGGCTTTGGCTGCCACCTGCTCGCACGCGAGTTGCGGCTCGGCCTGCTGCCGGGCCTGCTCGCCGGTGTGGGCTTCGCCTTCTCGGCGTTGAACATCGTGTGGCTCACCCACGAGTCGCTGCCGGCGGTCGCGGCGATGTTCCCGTGGATGGTGTGGCTGGTGGAGCGGATCTTCCGCGGCGGCCGGCTCGGGAGCGCGGTCGGGCTCGCGCTCGTCACGGCAGCCGCGATCGGCGGCGGCCACGCTGGGATGCAGGTGCACGTGCTCGCCGCCACCGGCGTCTATGTGCTGCTGCGCGCGGCGCCGTGGAACGAGGGCGGGCGCGAGGAGCGGTTGCGCGCGCTCGCGTACGCGGCCGGCGGACTCGTCGTCGGCACGCTCGCGATGGCGGTGATCCTCGTGCCGGAGGTGCTCTCGTCGCGCGGGACGATCGGCACCGCGGCGCGGCACGGCGGCCACGGCACGCTGCCGGGCAGCGTGCTGCCGCTGGAGACGATCAAGACGGCTGTATTCCCGGACTGGTGGGGCCGGCCGAGCGCGTTCGAAACGATGGGTCCCGCCAACTTCAACGAGCGCACGTTCTACGCGGGCACCGTGACGTTTCTGCTCGCATGCACGGGACTGCTGGCACGCGGCGGCTGGCGGCGCAAGGGCCCCTTCCTGCTGTTCGCGGTGCTCGGACTCGCGATTCCGTTGCACGCCCCGGTCCTCTACTGGCTCACGACGAACCTGCCCGTGCTCGCCGATGTCCAGAGCCAGCGGCTGCTGTTCCTCTACGGGTTCGGTGCCGCGATGCTCGCCGCCTACGGACTCCAGGCTGTGCTCGACCGGCCGGACCGCGGTCGCTGGCTGGCCGTGCCGCTCGGCGCGTTGGCGCTCAGCGCCATCGCGCTCGCGCTCGCGCTCGCGCTGGCCGGCGGCGATCTCAGCCATGTGGCGAGGCACTTCCTGACCGGCGCCGACGTCCATTCGGCCGCTGGCCTCGCGGCGATAACCATCATCTGGTTCGCGCTGTTCACGCTCGCCGTCGGCGCCGCCCTGCTCGCCGTTCGCCGCCGACCGCACCTGCGCCTGCCGGCGGCCATGGCGATCGTGCTGCTGGCTGCGCTCGACATGCTGCACTTCGCGCACGGCTTCCAGCCGATGGGACCGCCTTCGAGGGTCTTCCCACCGCGCACGCCCGCGATCGCCTTCCTCCAGCGTCACGCGCATGACGGGCGGATAGTCGCGCGCGCCACCGTGCTCGCCTACGAGTGGTCGGGCACGTATGGGCTCGACGACGTGCGCGGCTACGAGCCGCCGCAGCCGACGGTGCGCTTCTACAACCTGTGGAAGGCCGCGGAACCCGAACAGACCAACTGGCAGCCGTTCGGCGTCAACGCGATTACTCCGCTCACACTGCGTCTCGTGAGCCTGCTCGGCGCACGTTGGCTGCTGGACGTCGCTGACGCCAGAACCATCAGCGCGCCGGGCATGTGGACGCCCGACGCCCGCTACAGCGGTCGCGACGGGACCGTGTTCGAGAACCCGAACGCTCTGGCGCGCGCGATGGTCGCGACGCACGTCGCGCAGACGAGCGAAGAGCGCCAGACCGTCGCAGCGCTGCTGGCGCCCGAACTCGACATCCACAGCACCGTCGTCGTCGAGCGTGATCAGCCGGGCGTCGCCGCGCTCGCGCAGACGGCCCCCGTCCACGGCACCGCCGCCGTCACGGGCCAGACGAACGCATCCGTGACGGTGCGGGCGACGCTCGACCGGCGGGGGCTCGTGCTGCTCGACGACAACCTCGCCGACGGCTGGAGCGTGCGCGTCGACGGGCGCCCGGCGCGCGCGGTGCGCGCGGACGACGTGCTGCGCGGGGTCGTCGTCGGCCCCGGCCGCCACGAGATCAGATGGAGCTACAGCGTCCCGGGCCTGCGCGCCGGCGCCGCCGTCTCGCTGGTCGCGCTCACGGCGCTTGCCGGCGCCGCGATCGTGCTTGTCCGGCGCCGCCGCGTCCCGCTGCGCTAGAGCCCTCGTCGGCGCCCCGCTCCGAACCACGGAGGGGGTTCAGAACGACAAAACCCCCGCGATTTGCAGGGGTTTTGCGCTATCGGGGCGCCCGGATTTGAACCGGGGACCTCACCGACCCGAACGGTGCGCGCTACCAGGCTGCGCCACGCCCCGACTGAGCCGTCCAGTATTCCACACGGGTGGCGGAATCGTCGGTGGCGCGGCATGCGCTGATACGTTGGCGCGCGCTATGAGCACCGCCTCCACCGCCGACATCGTCGCCTTCCTCGACGAGCTGCTGGAGATCCACCGCTTCCAGGACCTCGGCCCCAACGGCCTCCAGGTGCCGGGCGCCGAAGCGACCACCACGATCGTCACCGGCGTCTCCGCCCAGCGCAGCCTCTTCGAACGCGCGCTCGAGCACGGAGCCCAGCTCATCCTCGCCCACCACGGCATCGTGTGGGACTTCGAGCCGCGCCGCATCGGCCAGGCCCAGGCGACCCGCCTCAGACTGCTGCTCGCCAACGACGTCGCGCTCGCCGGCTACCACCTGCCGCTCGACGCGCACCCGCTGCACGGCAACAACGCGATCCTCGCCGAACGGCTCGGCGCCACCTCCCACGTCCGCGCCTTCCCCTTCAAGGGCGAGCCGATCGGCGCGATCGCCCGCTTCGACCCAGAAGGGATCCCCGCGCAAGAGCTGTTCGAGCGCGTCGCGCACGCCACCGACCGCACGCCGCTCGTCTTCGACGCCGGCCCCGACCGCATCCGCACGCTCGGGATCGTCTCCGGCTCCGCCGCCAACTCGCTCCAAGACGCGATCGACCTCGGCCTCGACGCCTTCCTGACCGACGAGCCGAAGGAGCACGTGATGGCGCAGGCGCGCGAGAACGGGATCCACTTCATCGCGGCCGGCCACTACGCGACCGAGACGTTCGGGATCCGCCGCCTCGGCGAGCTCGTCGAGCAGCGCTTCGGCGTGCGCCACGTGTTCGTCGACATCCCGAATCCGGTCTGAGCGCCGACACGCCAACCGGAAAGACCTCATAAAAGCTGCCAACGAGCGCACGAATGCATTGCGCTCCGTCCCCGGACGGCGCTATAAGTGACACATGTAGCGTTCTCCCAACAGGAGGTCCCGTTCCGATGGCAAATCACCTGACGCCCACGGAGCTCGCCCGCGAGGCCGGACTCGAACGCCGCGACGTCATCTCGAAGTGCTTGGAGATGGGCGTCCCGATCTTCCAGGGTCGCATCGACAAGACCCTCTTCATGACGAGCCTTCGGCAGTACAACCCGGCTGCCGCCGCCCCGCCACCCCGACTCGCGACCGGATAGGTCGCGCCGCTGGCTCCGCCGGCTCCCTCTTCGCCACGCTCACGCCGCAACCCGGCGCGTCGCCTCCTGCTCGGGCCTAAGATGGAAAACCTCCGGATTTTCGGCTTCGAGGAGGAGGCAAGATGGACGCCAGCGCCAGTGCGACCAGCGGCACCGAGGCGTCGACGGGATCGAGGACGATCGCCGATCTGCTGCCGCTGGCGGCCGAGCGCTACGGCAGCCGCGTCGCCGTCAAGGTCAAGCGCGACGGCGCCTGGCAGGACGTGACCGTCGCCGAGGTGGCGACGATCGCCCAGGAGATCGCGCTCGGCCTCGTCGACCTCGGCGTCCAGCCCGGCGACCGCGTCTCGATCCTCTGCCGCACGCGTCCCGAGTGGACCTACTGCGACTTCGGCGCCACCGAGGCAGGCGCCTGCGTCGTGCCGATCTACCCGACGAACTCGCCGGAGGAGTGCGAGTGGGTGCTGGCCGACTCCGGCGCCACGGCGGTGATCTGCGAGGACGCCCAGCAGGTGGCGAAGGTCGCCGAGGTGCGCGCAAGACTCCCCGCGCTCGAGCACGTGATCGTGATCGACCCGACCGACGCGCCCGCGGACGCCATCCCCCTCGACGCGCTCCGCGCCAAAGGCGCACACGGCGACCGCGAGGAGCTGGACCGCCGCATCGCCGCCGTCAAGCCGGAGGACCCCTTCACGATCATCTACACGTCCGGCACGACCGGCCCGCCGAAGGGCTGCGTCCTCACGCACGGCAACTACCGCGCGATCCTCACGATGGCGCAGTCCACCCGCGCGGTGGAGAGCGACGAGCTGACGTACCTCTACCTGCCGCTTGCCCACTCGTTCGCGCTGCTGATCCAGCTGCTGAGCTTCGACGTCGGCGCCGGCCTCGCCTACTGGAGCAACGACCCGCAGCAGATCATCGTCGAGCTGAACGAGGTCAGACCGACGAACTTCCCGTCGGTCCCGCGCATCTTCGAGAAGATCTACACGCTCGTCACGTCCAACGGCGATCCGGAGATGATCAAGAAGGCGGTCGCCGTCGGCATCCAGGTGCGCGAGCTGGGGCTTGCCGGCAAGCCGGTGCCGCCGGAGCTGCAGCAGCACTTCGACCGCGCCGAGGAGGAGCTGTTCTCCAAGGTGCGCGCGGCCTTCGGCGGCAGAATGCGCCAGGCGGTCTCGGGCGCGGCGCCGATCGCGAAGGAGATCCTGGAGTTCTTCTTCGCCTGCGGCGTGCCGGTGTTCGAGGGCTACGGCATGACCGAGACCGCGACGGCGGCGACCTTCCAGTCGATCGACGACTACAAGTTCGGCACGGTCGGCAAGCCGTTCCCTGGCGTCGAGGTGAGAATCGCCGACGACGGCGAGGTGCTGATCAAGGGCGAGAACATCTTCGCCGGCTACCACAACAACGCCGACGCCTCGTTCGGCGCCGTCGAGGACGGCTGGCTGCACACCGGCGACCTCGGCTCGCTCGACGCGGACGGCTTCCTCTCGATCACCGGCCGCAAGAAGGACATCATCATCACCGCGGGCGGCAAGAACCTGACGCCGGCGAACATCGAGAACGACATGAAGCAGTGCCGCTGGGTCTCGCAGGCGGTGATGTACGGCGACCGCCGCCCTTACCCGGTGATGCTCGTGACGCTCGACGCCGAAGAGATCGTCCCGTGGGCGCAGCAGCGCGACCTGCCCGGCGACGTCGAGCAGCTTGCGAGGCACCCCGAGGTGCACGCGATGATCCAGGAGCACCTCGACCGGGCGAACGACAAGTACGCGCAGGTCGAGAAGGTCAAGAAGCTCGCGATCCTCGGCCACGACCTGTCGCAGGAGACCGGCGAGCTGACGCCGACGCTGAAGGTCCAGCGCAACGTCGTCAACGAGAAGTACAGAGCAATCTTCGACGAGCTGTACGCCAGCTGAATCTCAGGGTCGCTCTCGGGGTTGGGCAGCCTTTACCCTCTCTGACGAGGACGTCATGCGCACCGATCCCTCCGACACCGGCGGGCTGTTCGTCACCCGGCGCCCCGGCACCCGGCCGGTCCAGTTCCGCACGCCGCCCAGACGCGGCGGCGACAGACGCCGGCGGCTCGACGACCTCGTCGCGGGCGGCCTGCTCGCCGGGATGGTGGTCGTGAACCTGTGCTTCTGGGGACCGCTGCCGCTCGCCTGCCTGTGGATCGGCGGACGCCTCCAGTACTGGACCGACAGCGTCGGCGTCGGCCTCCTGGCCGCCTTCGCGACGCTCGGCGGCGGCCTGCTGCTCGGTTTGATGGCGCTCAAGCGGCTCGATTACGCGTGGATCCTCGTGCGGCGCGCGGCCGGCCACGACCAGCGCGAAGGCGTGATCGGCCGGATCTTCCTGATCTGCTGCATGATCGCCGTGCCGATCTTCAGCGTGTGGTTCCTGTTCTTCAGCGGCGCGACGCTGTCCGGCGTCGACGTCCAGGGACTGCTCGGCGGCGGCTGAGCCGCCACGCTGCCGATGGGCCTGCTCGACTACTACCGGCAGTTCGCCGGCATGACCGACGAAGAGGTGAGCGAGCAGCTGCGCGAGCAGGCCGAGGAGCGCCGCCGTCGCGCGCTCGCGCGGATCGAGCAGCTGGACCTCTCGCGCACGACGTGGCACGAGCTGCCGCATCCGGATGTCGTCAGCGCCGTCACGTTCGCGGCGCGCGGCGCGCTCAACCTCGCGCCCGACCCGACGGCCGAGGAGCTGCGGCGCGAGCTGGCCCGGCGCAACGGCGTCGAGCCGGACCGGGTGGCTGTCGGCCACGGCGCGGCGCAGCTGCTGAGCGCGGCGGCGCAGGCGCTGCTGGGACCCGACGACGAGCTGCTGACGCCGTGGCCCTCCTACGGCCTCTACCCGGTGATGGCGCAGCGCGCCGGCGCCCGCGCGACGCCGGTCCCCGGCGGCCACGACCCCGAGCGCCTGCTGGCCGTCGTCACGCCGGCGACGCGTGCGGTCGTGCTCTGCAATCCGAACGACCCGACCGGCGAGCACCTGACGAGCGACGCGGTGCGCGGCCTGCTCGACGCGCTGCCCGAGCAGGTCTCGCTGCTGCTCGACGAGGCGCTGGCGGACTTCGTCACCGTGGAGGAGCCGGGCGCGACGCTCGCGCTGCTCGACGAGCACCCGCGGCTGCTGATCTTCCGCACCTTCTCGAAGGCGTACGGCCTCGCCGGCCTGCGCGTCGGCTACGCGCTCGGCGGCCCCGGCTCGGAGCAGCTGCTGGCGCGAATCGCCCCACCGCTGGGGATCGGCCTGCCGGTGCAGGTCGGCGCGCTCGAGGCGCTGAGAAGATGCGACGCGCAGCTTGCCCAGCGACGCGACGCCGTCGCGGCCGAGCGCAAGCGGCTGCTCGACGCGCTGCACGAGCTGCCGCTCGACGCGCATCCGAGCGAGGCGAACGTGCTGTGGCTGCGTCCGACGGGCCTCTCCGGCAGCGAGCTGGCGCTGCGACTGGAGCGCAGCGGAGTGCGCGTGATGAGCGGCGCGAGCGTCGGCGACGAGCAGCACGTGCGCGTTACGGTGCAGAGCGCTGCCGCGAGCGAGCGCCTGCTCGACGCGCTGCGCACCGCGCTCGGCGCGCGCTGAGCGAGCCGCCTACTCGGACGCGACCGACGACTGGCGCAGCAGCGAGCCGGTCGTCTGCTCCAGGATCTTGCGCCAGCGAGCCGTCTGCTCGGGCTCGGCGGCGAAGTGCTTGACGACCTTGCGCACGCGCGTGGCGGAGATCTCGATCCCGTGCTTCGCGGCGACCTGCTTGAGGTGCGGGTAGTCCTCGGCGAGTCTCACCGTCACCGAGCGGAAGCCGTGGCTGGCGATCTGCACGCGCGAGCCGTAGTCCATCACGCTCGTCCTGAACATCAGCTCGTCGGAGGCGTCCGGCTCGATCAGCACGAAGTCGACGCCGGGGTAGCGGTCCTCCCAGCGCTGGCGGATGTCGTGCAGGCGCTGGTAGGTCATCAGCTTGAACGCCTGGTAGCCGATCTGCGGGAAGCCCATGTCGGAGACGCGCGGGTGCAGCGGGTTCTCGCGGCGCGCCTCGTTCACGTACGGCACGAGCGGGTTGACGACCACGACGAGTCTCGCCCCCGCCTCGACGGCAAGGTCGAGGTTCGTCGTCGAGATCAGCCCGCCGTCGACCAGCTCGCGCTCGCCGACGCAGACCGGCTCGTAGACCATCGGCAGCGCCGTCGAGGCGCGCACGGCGGTCGAGATCGGCACGTCGTCGAAGCCGTTCTGGCCGAACACGACGCGCTCGCAGGTGTCGAGGTCGGTCGCGGTGATGAACAGCTCCCGCTCCAGCTCGCGGAAGTCGTCGCTGCGGCCCTCCTCGGTGAGCACGCGCCGCACGTAGTCCTCGATCCCGCTGCCCGAGTACAGCCCGGACGGCAGGCCCTCCGCGATGCCCAGCACGACGTCCAGCGCCGAGACCTGGCCGACGTGGCGCGCGAGCTTCCAGCCCAGCTTCGTCATCCGCCACGGGAACGCGACCGCCTTGGTCGCCAGCTCACGCAGGTTGAGCGCCAGCAGCGTGCCGAGCGCGATCTCGGGGAACGGCGTCGGCGCCTGCCGGTCGAGCACGCGCATCATCTCCTCGGGCGAGACGCCGTTCGCAGTCATCGCGGCGACGAACGCGCCGGCGCTCGTCCCGACGTAGATGTCGAAGTTCGTGACCGAGCTGTTGACCGACAGCAGGTCGAGCGCCCGCAGCGCGCCGATCTCGTAGACGGCGCCGGTGAAGCCGCCGCCGCCGAGCACGAGCGCCGTCTTCGACGGCCTGGAGGCGCGCGCAGCCGCCCGACGCCCCTGCGACGATGTCGCCGCCGCTCTCCGCGCTCTGGCGGAGGTTTCCAGGCTGACAACCTTGCCCATGCAACGGAATTGTACGGCGGTGCTCGGCCGCATCCGACCGCGACTTACACCCGGGAGCGCTGTTGTGAACCGCGTGCGCCGCTCCGTCCTGCTGCTCGCGCTCTCCGCGCTGCTCGCCGCCCTCCTCGCAGGCCCAGCGCCGGCGGCGCCGCTCGACGGGCTCGTCGCGCGCGGCCTGCAGCGCGCCGGCGGCGTCTCGGGCGGCTACGTGCTCGATACGACGAGCGGCCAGACGCTCGCGTCCGTGCGCGCCGACGCGCCACGTATCCCCGCCTCGGTCAACAAGCTCTTCACGACCTCGACCGCCCTCCTGCGCTTCGGCCCCGATGCGACGCTGCAGACGCAGGTGCTGGGCGTCGGCGCACTCGACGACGCCGGCACCTGGACCGGCGACCTCTACCTGCGCGGCGGCGGGGATCCGACGTTCGGCAGCGACAGCTTCGACCGGCTCGCCTACGGCCTCGGCACGACCGTCTCAGCGCTCGCCGATGCCGTGCGCGCCGCCGGGATCGCGCGCGTCGAGGGGCGCGTCGTCGGCGACGAGTCGGTGCTCGACCGCCTGCGCGGGGGTCCGGCGAGCGGTTACGCGCTCGACCTCGACATCGGCGGCCCGCTCGGCGGGCTGCTCTACGACCGCGGGCTCGCACGCGAAGACGGCGGCGCGCTGCAGCGCCAGCCGGCCAAGTTCGCCGCCCAGCAGCTGACGCGCCAGCTGCGCCGCATGCGTGTGCCGGTCGCGCAGGGGCCGGCGGCCGGCAGCGCGCCGGCCGGAGCGCAGCCGCTCGCGAGCGTCGACTCTCCGACGATGGCGACGCTTACCCGCCTCACGCTCGTCCCGTCCGACAACCTGTTCGCGGAGATGCTGCTGAAGGACGTCGGCGCGCGCTTCGGCGGCGCCGGCTCGACCGCCGCCGGCGTGCGCGTCGTCAAGCGCACGCTCGCGCCCTACGGCGTGCGCCCGCGGATGGTCGACGGCTCGGGCCTCTCGCGCGCGGACCGCACCTCCCCGCGCCAAGTCGTCACGCTGCTGAGCGCGCTGCGCGAGAACGCGGCCCTGCGCGCCGCGCTGCCGGTCGCCGGCCGCTCCGGCACGCTCGTCGACCGCATGCGCCGCACGAGCGCCCAGGACCGCTGCCAGGCGAAGACGGGCACGCTCTCGAACGTCTCCGCCCTCGCCGGCTACTGCACGACGCGCAACGGCCACCTGCTGGCGTTCGCGTTCATCGAGAACTCCGTCTACACGCCGATCGCGAAAGCCGCCGAGGACCGTCTCACGATCGCACTCGCGCGCTACGTGCCCCCGGACAGCAGCGCTTCCAGCGCCGCCTCGTCGAGCACCGGCACTCCCAGGCGCTCGGCCTTCTCCAGCTTTGAGCCGGCCGCCTCGCCTGCCACCAGGTAGTCCGTTCTTCTCGACACCGACGAGGTCACGCGCCCGCCGGCGGCGAGGATCCGCTCGGTCGCCTGCTCGCGCGTGAGCGTCGGCAGCGTCCCCGTCAGCACGAGCGTCTTGTCCGCCAGCGGCCCGTCGCCGGGCGGCGGGCCCTCCTCCTCCAGGCGCAGCCCGAGCGCGCGCAGGTCCTCGATCAGCGCGCGCATCTGCTCGTCCTGCAGCTGCTCGTAGACGAGCTGGCCGACGATCGGCCCGATCCCGGGCGTGTCGGCGATCTGCTCGGCGCTGGCGGCCATCAGCGCGTCGATCGAGCGGAAGCGCTGCGCGAGGTTGCGGCCGGTCACCGCGCCGATCCCCTCGATCCCGATCGCGAACAGCACGCGCCCGAACGGCCGCTGCTTCGACGCCTCGATCGCCGCCACCGCGTTGCGCGCCGAGACCTCGCCGAAGCGCTCCAGCTCCATCAGCTGCTCGGCGCTCAGGCGGTAGAAGTCGGCCGCGGTCCGCACGAGCCCCGTATCCATCAGCATCGAGACCTGCTTCTCGCCGATCCCGTCGATGTCCATCGCCCCGCGCGAGACGAAGTGCGTCAGCAGCTGCCAGCGGCGCCCCGGACAGTCGAGGTTCGGACAGTGCGTGAATACGCTGTCGGCCGGCTTGACCGTCGGCGTCCCGCAGATCGGGCACTCCGCCGGCGGCAGCGGCGCCGGTCCGCGGTCCTCGCGCTCCACGACGTGCGGCGCCGGGGAGACGACCTGCGGAATCACGTCACCGGCGCGCAGCACGATCACGTCGTCGCCGGGGCGCACGTCCTTGCGCTCCAGGTCCTCCTCGTTGTGCAGCGTCGCCTGCTTGACCGTCACGCCGCCGACGTGCACCGGCTCCAGCTCGGCGAACGGGTGCAGCGAGCCGAACTTGCCGACGTTCCAGTGGACCGCGATCAGTCTCGTGACGGCCGTCGTGGGCGGGAACTTCCACGCGATCGCCCAGCGCGGGTCGCGCCCCACCACGCCCAGGCGCCGCTGCAGCTCGTAGTCGTCGACCTTCACGACGGCGCCGTCGATCTCGAACGCGAGCGCGCCGCGGCGCCGCTCCCACTCACGGCAGCGCTCGATCACCTCCGCGTCGCTGGCCAGCTTCGCGACGTCCGGGTTGACGCGAAAGCCGTGCGCTCTCAGCCATTCGAGCGCATCCCAGTGGCTGCGCAGCGCGATCCCGTCGTGCACGCCGATGCCGTAGGCCCACATCGACAGCGGCCGCTCGGCCGACTGTCTCGGGTCGAGCTGACGGATCGCGCCCGCCGCCGAGTTGCGCGGGTTCATGAACGTCGACAGGCCGGCCTCGGCGCGTCTCAGATTGACCTGCTCGAAGTCGGCGAGCGAGATGTAGATCTCGCCGCGCACCTCGACGCGTCGCGGCGCGTCCTCGATCGAGAGCGGGATCGAGCCGACCGTGCGCAGGTTATGCGTCACGTCCTCGCCGATCTCGCCGTTGCCGCGCGTCGCGCCGCGTACGAGCAGCCCGTCCTCGTAGAGCAGCGAGATCGCCAGCCCGTCGACCTTCGGCTCCACGACGTACTCGAATCTCGGGTCTTCGATCCCCTCGCGCGCGAGGTGGCCGCGCATGCGCTCGATCCAGCCCTGCAGCTCGGCGTCGCTGCGTGCGTTGGCGAGCGACAGCATCGGCTGCTCGTGCGCGACCTTCTCGAGGTGGGAGACCGGCTCGCCGCCGACACGCTGCGTCGGCGAGTCGGGCGTCACCAGCTCGGGGTGCGCCGCCTCGATCGCGCGCAGCTCGTCGAGCAGCGCGTCGTATCTGTCGTCACCGATGACCGGGTCGTCGAGGACGTAGTAGCGGTAGCCGTGGTAGGCGAGCGCTCTGCGCAGCTCTGCCACGCGCGCGAGCACGTCCCGCGCCACGCCGCCCACCGGCTCGCTGCCCCCCGCCCCGCTCACTCGATCTCGCGGGCGGCCGGCGCGATCAGCCGCGCCAGATCGTGGCGCTCGAGCGCGGAGATGCTGTCGCGGTCCGTCAGGTCGAAGTGGATCGGCGTCACCGCGATGCGGCCGGCGGCGACGGCGGCGATGTCGGTGCCGGCCTCGTCGACGAGGCCGCCCGCGTCGCCGTAGATGCGGAACAGCCGTCGGCCGGGATGCTGCTCGTCCTGCAGCTCCAGCACGTCCTCGTAGATGCGCTTGCCGAGCCGCGTGACCTCGACCTCGTGCGCTTCGCCTCCCGGCACGTTGACGTTCAGCAGCGTGCCGCGCTGCAGCGGCACCGACTCCAGCTCCTCCACGAGCCGCGCCGTGAACGCGGCCGCCGGCGAGAAGTCGTAGCCCTGACCGAGCCGGAAGTCCAGCTCGCGCGCGACCGACTGCTGCGAGACGGCGATCCCCGGCAGGCCGAGCAGCAGCGCCTCAAACGCGGCGGCGACGGTGCCCGAGTACGTGATGTCGTCACCGAGGTTGAGCCCGTGGTTGATGCCGGAGACGACGAGGTCGGGCTGGAACGCGTCGATCAGGCCGAGATGGGCGAGGCGCACGCAGTCGACGGGCGTCCCGTCGCTCGCGAAGCCGTGCGTGCCGTCGTCGAAGTCGACGCGCTCGACCCACAGCGGGCGCCGCGTAGTGATCGAGCGCGCGGTCGCCGAGCGGTTGCCGTCCGGCGCGATCACGGCCAGCTCGATGCCAGGGACCTCCAGCAGCGCGCGCCGGAGCGTCTGCAGGCCCTCCGCCTCGATGCCGTCGTCGTTCGTAAGCAGGACCTTCATCGCGCCCGCAGGATGGTAGATGGCAGCGCGGTCCGCCCGTCGTATCCCACGCCGGCCAGGTACAGCCCCTCCGGCGGCGCCGTCTTGCCCGCCCGCGCACGCGGCGCACCGTCGAGCAGCGCCACGAAGCCCTCGACGCTCCGCCGCCCGCCCGCGACCTCCAGCATCGTCCCCACGAGCACGCGGTTCATGTTGCGCATGAACGCGTCGGCCTCGATCCAGAAGCTCAGCACGTCCCCCTCCGCGCGCCAGCCCGCGAACCGCACGTCCCGCTCGAAGCGCACGTGCTCGGTCTCCGTCGGCGTGAAGGCGGTGAAGTCGTGCGTCCCGACGAGCGCGGCCGCGCACGCGTCGAGCGCATCCCGGTCAACTGGATGCGGCCACCACAGCGACCGCCCGCGCTCGAACGCGCTGCGCTCGCGCCGCGCCAGCACGCGGTAGCAGTAGGCGCGGCTCGTCGCGTCGTGCCGCGCGCTGAAGCCGGGCGCCGCCGCCTCGCTCGCCAGCACCGCGATGTCGTCGGACAGCAGGGCGTTGAGGCCGCGCAGCGGGGCGGGCGGCCCGTCATACGACGCCGCCTGGCCCCACGCGTGCACGCCGGCGTCGGTGCGGCCCGCCACCGTCAGCGGCACCCCATCGCGCCGCAGCACGACCGCCAGCGCCCGCTCCAGCTCCTCCTGCACGGTGCGTCTGCCGGGCTGACGCGCCCAGCCCGCGAAGCCGGTCCCGTCGTACTCCAGAACCAGCTTCGTGACGACGGCGCCGGACACGGCAGCGGGCCCCGGCCCGGCGCGAGGCTAGACCAGCTCGAGGAAGACCATCTCGGTCGCGTCGGAGCGACGCGGACCGAGCTTCAGGATGCGCGTGTAGCCGCCCGGACGCTCCGCGTAGCGCGGCGCGATCTCCTCGAACAGCTTGTAGACGCTGAACTTGTCCTGGCCGAGTGCCGAGAGCGCCTGCCGGCGGGCGTGCAGGTCGCCCCGCTTCGCCAGCGTGATCAGTCTCTCCAGCTCGGGCTTGACGGCCTTCGCCTTCGTCTCGGTCGTTCTGATCCGCTCGTGCTCGATGACCTCCTTGCAGAGGTTCGCCAGCAGCGCCTTGCGGTGCGAGGCGCTGCGCGAGAGCTGATAGCGGTTGCGTTGGTGGCGCATGAGCGTAGGTGAGAGTACCGAGTCGTCAGTCGTTGCGCAGCGAGAGGCCGCGGCCCTCAAGCGTCTCGATGACCTCGTCGATCGACTTCTTTCCGAAGTTCGGGATCGCGTTCAGCTCGTTCTCGGTCTTCGAGATCAAGTCGCCGACCGTCTGGATGCCGGCGCGCTTGAGGCAGTTGTACGAGCGCACGCCCAGCTCCAGCTCCTCGATCAGGATGTCGTCCATCGCGTTCGCGGGGCGGCCGCCCGGACCGCCGGCGTTGCCGCCGACGCCCGCGCCCCCGACGAGGCCCGGCTCGAGCGCGCCGAGGCCACCGGTGTCGCGCAGCTCCACGACGCGGTCGGCGTCGGTGAAGATCGCCAGCTGGCTGATCAGGATCTCCGCGGCCTCGCGCAGCGCGGCGTGCGGGTCGATCGAGCCGTCCGTCTCGATGTC
>JBQCIQ010000243.1:0-14844 GCA_051953595.1 Conexibacter sp.
AGGGAGCGCCCTCGTTCGGTCCGCGGGCCCGAACCCTGACAAGACAAGGTTGAATGTGTCCTCGCTCGATGTAGCATACGGCTAAGCACTCGTTCTTGACGCTCGCGACCGCGAGCGCCCCGCCGGCCGGCGGCGCCGCGCTCGGACAGGTCGCTGGAGCGACGATCGCCGTCAGCACCGCGACGGCCATCCTGATGGCGCTCGGCATGCGCCATCGCGCCGGGCGCGTGCGCTGGCTGGGCCGGCTCAGCACCGCCCTCGGCCAGCACACCGGACTTCCGGGCTGGGCCGCGCTGCCGAGCGGACTCGCCGGCCTCTCCCTCCTCGTCGCCGCGTTCGGCATGTACTGGGACGTCTCGCTGCACATCGACAAGGGCCGCGACCCCGGCCCGCTCGCGAACCCGGCGCACTACTTCATCCTGCTCGGCCTCTACGGGATCCTCGCCGCCGGCTGGTTCGCGATCGTGCTGCCGCGCGCGGACGACGTGCGCTCGCCGGCCGCGCTCAAGATTGCGCCCGGCTGGCACGTGCCGGTCGCGGGCGTCCTGCTGACCGCCTGCGCCTCGTTCTCGATGGTCGGCTTCCCGCTCGACGACGTCTCGCATCGCCTCTTCGGGCAGGACGTGACGCTGTGGGGGCCGACCCACCTGATGCTGCTCGGCGGCGCCGCGATGACGCTCGTCGGGATCCTCGTGCTCGTCACGGAGGGCTGGATCGCCACGGCGCCGCGCGAGGGCGCGCGCGCGCAGCGCGCGGCCGAGCGCCTGCGCCACAGCCGCGCGATCGGCGCCTGCGGCGGACTGCTGCTCGGCCTCTCGATCTTCCAGGGCGAGTACGACTTCGGCGTCCCGCAGTTCTCACAGCTGTTCCACCCGCTGCTGATCGCCTTCGCCGCGTCGCTGGCGCTCGTCGTCGCGCGCACGCTGATCGGCCGCGGCGGGGCGCTCGCCGCCGTCGCCTTCTACCTCGTCGTCCGCGGCGGCCTGTCGCTGCTGACCGGTCCGCTGCTCGGCGAGACGCTTCCGCACTTCCCGCTCTACGTCGCCGAGGGCGTGCTGGTGGAGCTGGCCGCGCTGGTCGTGGGGGCGCGCGGGATCCGGTCCTTCCGCTTCGGCGCGCTCGCGGGCGTGCTGATCGCGACGCTCGGCGTGCTCGCCGAGTACGCCTGGAGCCACGTGTGGATGCCGCTGCCGTGGGCGGCGCGCGACCTGCCGGAGGCGATCGCGCTCGCGCTGCCGGTGGCGGTCGCCGGCGGCGTGCTCGGCGGGTTCGTCGCCGGCGCCCTGCGCCTCGACGCCGCGCTCGTCGGACGCCCGCGCGCGTGGGCCGCGGCCGGCGCGAGCCTCCTGACGGTGGCGGCCGCGGTCGCGTTCCTGCTGCCGACGACGGCGCCGACCGCCGCGCGCGCGCAGATCGCGTTGCGCACGGTGAACGCAGCCGGCGGCCCGGGCGACGCGACGCGCACCGTCGCGGCGACGATCCGCTTCGAGCCGCCGAGCGCGGTCGCGCACGCCGAGTGGCTGACCGTGACCGCCTGGCAGGGCGGCGGCAGACTCGTCGTCGACCGCCTGCGCGCGCTCGGCGGCGGCGCCTACGCGACGACGCGGCCGATCCCCGTCGGCGGCACGTGGAAGGCGATGGTGCGCATGAACCGCGGGCGCGACCTCGCCGCGATCCCGGTCTCGCTGCCGGCCGACGCGGCGATTCCGGTGCCGGAGGTGCCGGCGCTCGCGTACGCCACGCGCCACTTCCAGCCCGACCGGCACGTGCTCCAGCGCGAGCGAAGGCAGGACGTGCCGACGTGGCTGTGGGGCGTCGCCGGGCTCGTCGTGCTCGGCATCACGTCGCTGCTGCTGCTCGTCCTCGGCTGGGGGCTCGTGCGGCTTGCCCGGCGGGGAGGCACCGAAGCACGACGCGCGACAGGGGAACCGCGCGCCGTGCTGTCGGGGCGGGGACGGCCTAGTAGGACTGCTGGGGGCCCTGCTGAGCCGGCGCGTGCACGACCAGCTTCTTGATCGTGAGCGTCGGGGTGAAGCCGGTCTGGTCGCACTTCTTGGCGAGCTTGGTGACCTTGCCGATCACCTTCACGCGGTCGCCTCTGGCGAGGTCGGAGAGGTCGACTCTGCCGTCGTTGTTCTGGTCGTCGAGACCGAGGACCACGCGCGCGTGATCGAGCGTGTACGTCTTGGTCGTGCCCTTGTCGCCCTTGGCGGCGTGGTTGGCCTTCGTGACGTCGATCGTGACGTCGCCGCTGTAGGTCGGCTTGGAGCCGCCGTCGGCAGCGGCCGCGGCGTCGAGCGTCAGCGTCTGGTCGACGAGCGTGCCGGCGGCGACGTAGGCAACCTTGTGCGGCGCGCACTTGTGCGATCTCGCCGGGGCGGTCGGGTGGTCGGCTCTCCCGTGCGCCCACGCCGGTGTGGTCGTCAGGGCCGCGGCGCACGCGGCGATCAGGACCTTGCGTACCGTCATCTGCATCTCCTTAGGGGTCTTCCGCGAGCGCCGGAGCGCCCATTTCCCTTGCTAACAACGGAAACGGCGCAGAGATGCGCAAGTTGGAGGCGTCCAGGCCGCGGCTGGACGCCTGTGGGAGCGATCTGGCGCTCGCCGTGCCGCCCAGCGCTACATTGGCGCATGTCACGTTTCTCGACGTGACCAAATCCCTGCTCTGACAAGGAATCCACTGCCATGGCATCGACGATCGAGCTGCCCGAGGCCGGCGAGACCGCCTTCTCGCTGGAGCTGACCCAGGACCAGAAGGACGTGCGCGATTGGGTGCACGGCTTCGCGAGAGACGTCGTCCGCCCCGCCGCGGCGGAGTGGGACGAGCGCGAGGAGACGCCCTGGCCGATCATCCAGGAGGCCGCGAGAATCGGGCTCTACGGCTTCGAGGGCATCGCGCAGTTCTTCGCCGACCCGGCCGGCCTCACGCTCCCGATCGTCAACGAGGAGCTGTTCTGGGGCGACGCCGGCATCGGCATGGCGATCATGGGCACTTCGCTCGCCGTCGCCGGCATCTTCGGCAACGGCACCGGCGAGCAGATCGGCGAGTGGATCCCGCAGTGCTTCGGGACCGTCGACGACCCGAAGGTCGCCGCCTTCTGCGTCTCCGAGCCCGACGCCGGCAGCGACGTGTCGTCATTGCGCACGCGCGCGAAGTACGACGAGGCGAAGGACGAGTGGATCCTCAACGGGCAGAAGGCGTGGGCGACGAACGGCGGCATCGCCAACGTCCACGTCGTCGTCGCCTCGGTGGATCCGGAGCTTGGCTCGCGCGGGCAGGCGTCGTTCGTGATCCCGCCGAATACGCCCGGCTGCGAGATGGGCACGAAGCTCAAGAAGCACGGCCTGCGCGCCTCGCACACGGCCGACGTCTTCTTCGACGACTGCCGCATCCCCGGCTCCTGCCTGCTCGGCGGCAAGGAGAAGCTCGACGAGCGCCTTGCGCGCGTGCGCGAGGGCCAGAAGGCGCGCTCGCAGGCGGCGATGGCGACGTTCGAGGCGTCGCGCCCGATCGTCGGCGCGCAGGCGCTCGGGATCGCGCGCGCGGCGTACGAGTACGCGCTCGACTACGCAAGAGAGCGCAAGCAGTTCGGCAAGGCGATCATCGAGAACCAGGCGATCGCGTTCACGCTCGCCGACATGAAGCTCGAGATCGACGCGGCGCGCCTGCTCGTGTGGCGCGCGTCGTGGATGGGCCGCAACCAGAAGCCGTTCAGAAACGCCGAGGGCTCGATGTCGAAGCTGAAGGCCGGCGAGGTCGCCGTGTGGGCGACCGAGCGAGCGATCCAGATCCTCGGCGGCAACGGCTACACGCGCGAGTTCCCCGTCGAGCGGATGCACCGCGACGCGAAGATCTACACGATCTTCGAGGGCACCTCCGAGATCCAGCGCCTCGTCATCTCGCGCGCGATCTCGGGCATGCAGATCAGATAGCCGACTCGGCGGTCGGTATGATCCCGGTCGTCGGTGCGTCAAGGCACCGGCGATTGGGATCCGAACGCCGGACCGGGGGAATCGTTGGGGGGTCGTGCGCGACTGCCGATCGTCGCGATCGGATGCATCCTGCTCGTCGTCGCCGTGGCGGCGAAGCTCTCGCATGCCGTGCCGGTCCGAACCGGCACGAACGACGCGCTCGCGACCACGGCCCTGGGCGGGACGGTCGGCAGGCTCGACGTCTGCCAGACCGACGAGCTGATCCCCGCCGGCACCGGCGGGGTGCGCGTGTGGCTGCGCACGACCGGCCGCTCCGGCCCAGCGCTCGCGCTCGTGGCGACGAACGGTCGCGAGGTGATCGGGCGCGGCACGCTCGCGGCCGGTTGGAGCGGCAGAACCGCGACGATTCCGCTGCGTCCTGTCACCCGCGCGCAGCGCTCGGCGCGGATCTGCGTGGCGGTCGGCGCCTCCGCGAGCGTCACGCTCGCCGGCGAGGTCACGGACGACCCCGATCACGCCGGCCCGCCCGCCACCGCCTCCGGCGAACAGCTCAGAGGGCGCCTGCGGATCGAATACCTGACGCCGCAGCGCCGCAGCTGGTGGTCGCAGATCGGCACGCTCGCGAGGCGCGTCGGCTTCGGGCGCACGCCCGGCGGCAGCGCCGTCGCGTTCGTCGCGGCGCTGCTGATGCTCGTCGCCGTGGGCCTGGGCGCCCGCCAGCTCGTGCGGAGCACGCCGTGAGCACGCAGGCCGCCCCGGCGCGGGCACGGCGCGCGAGCGTCGGACACCGGCTGTCCGCGGCCGTGCGCCGGATCCCTTCCGCCGCCTGGGCGTGCGCGCTCGTGGCGGTGCTCAACTGCATCGCCTGGTCGCTGATCGTGCCGGTCTTCGAGGTGCCGGACGAGCCCGACCACTACGCCTACGTCGAGCAGCTTGCGATGCACGGCCGGCCGCCGGCGAACGACGCCGCGGCCGTCGCGCGCCTCTCCTCCTCCGAGCAGGCGCTGCTGATCGGCCTCGCCACCGACCGCGTGCGCTTCCACGAATACGTCCCCTCGCTCACCAGGCAGACGCAGCAGGACGAACTGACGGCCGCCCTGCGGGCGAGGCCGTCCCGCGGCGACGGCAACGGCGTCTCGCTCGCCGGCAGCCCGCAGCCGCCGCTCTACTACGCGCTCCAGGTCGTCCCCTACGCGGTCGGAGCGACCGACTCGCCGCTGTTGAGCCTGCAGCTGATGCGGCTGCTGTCCGCGCTGCTCGGCGGCGTCACGGTCCTGTGCGTCTTCCTGTTCATGCGCGAAGCGCTGCCGGCGCATCCGTGGACGTGGACCGTCGGCGCGCTCGGCGTCGCGTTCCAGCCGCTGTTCGGCTTCATCTCCGGCGGCGTGAACCCCGACGCGCTGCTGTTCGCCACCGCGGCCGCGCTCTTCCTGTGCCTCGCGCGCGGGTTCCGGCGCGGCCTGACGACGCCGCTGGCGCTCGCGACCGGCGCGGTGATCGCCACCGGCCTGCTGACGAAGCTCAACTTCGCCGGCCTGCTGCCGGGCGCGCTCGTCGCGCTGCTCGTGCTCGGGGTGCGCCGCGAGGGGCGCTCGCCGCGCGCGCTGCGCCTGCCGGCGATCGCGGTCGGCGTCGCCGCCGTGCCGTTCCTCCTGATGGTGCTCGCGAACGTCGTGCTGTGGAAGCGCGACCCGACCGGCGCCACCACCGGCGTCTTCAGACCGGTCGGGAGCGCGTCGCTCGGCGGCGGACTCAGGTACATCCTCAGGTTCTACGGCGGCGAACTGCGCGCGCTGTGGGTGAGGGGCTTCGTCGGCTGGTACGGCTGGGTCGACACCGCCTTCCCGGGCTGGGTCTACACCGCCGGGCTGGCGATCCTCGCCATCGTCGGCGCGCTGGCGCTCGTCGCGCTCGTGCGCGCCCGTGCGTCGGTGCGGCGTCGCGCCGCCGAGCTGTTCGCCTACGTCGCGATGACCGCCGGGCTGTTGGCGGTCATAGGCGCGAACTCCTACAACCTGCACCTCCAGCACGCCGGCGGGGCCGGGCAGGCGCGCTACCTGCTGCCGCTGCTCGCGCTCTACGCGGCGGTGCTCGTGCTGGCGACGCGTGCGCTTGGGCGCCGCTGGATGGGGCTGATCGGGATCGCGCTCGTCCTGCTGACGGTCGCGGACGACGTCTTCAGCCAGCTGCTGGTGCTGGCGCGCTACTACGCGTAGCCGCGGCGTCGAGCAGCGTGCAGGTCGCGGCGGTCGTCGTGGTCGTGGTCGAGTCGTCTCCGGACGGCGGCGCGCTCGGCGCCTGGTCGCCCTGGAGCGCGGTCGCGTCGTCGGCCGTGAGCGCGTCGCCGTCGGGAGAGACGCCCGTGAGCGTCAGCGCACCGTCGGCCGCGGCCGTCGCCGTGACGGCGACGCGCTGCGCCGGCAGCAGCGTCGCGAGGTCGACCGTCGCCGGCACGCTCAGCGTGACGGCGATCGGCGGCTGCGCGTCGGGATCGAGCGCGAGCACGAGCGTGCGCGCCTGCGCGTCGGTCGACTGCACGACGCCCGCCAGCTCGAGCGGCGGCGCCGGCGCGGCCGGGTCGGCCGGCGCCGGCGGCGCGTCATGGCGCACCTGCTCGACCAGCGTCGCCGGCTGGCCGTCGTGCGCGGCGAGCGGCTGGAGCCGGACGCGCACCTGCGCGCCGAGCGCGGGGACGACGGGCGGCGCAGGCGGCGCAGGCGTGGGCGTCGTCGCCTGCGGATCGGTGGGCGCGGCCGGCGCGGGCGCGGCCGATGGCGGCACCGTCACGAACAGCAGCGCGCCGCGCGCGCCGAGCGCGTAGCGGCCGCTCGCCGGGTCGCTCCAGACGACGGTCCCGGCAGCGCGCAACGTGTCAGAGCCCGCGACGCGGCGGACGCGATCGGCCGACCAGGTGCCGTTCGCGAGCTGGCGCGCGCGCAGGTGGAGGTCGTCGCCGGGCGCGACGCCGCACCCGCTCGCGTGGACGTGCAGGAGCCTTCCGTCGCGCGCGGCCAGCACGAAGCTCTCGCCGTCGGCGGCCGTCGCCGCGACGACGCCGGCGAGCGCCGTTGAGCCGGGCGGCGGCGTGTCGGCGGCGGGTGCGGGCGGCGCGGGCGGCTCGTCTCTCGGCGCGGCGGCGACCGGCGGCGACACAGCCGGCGGCGTCGGCTCAGCCGGCGTCTGCGCGGCCGGCGCCTCGATCACTGCATCTCTGCCATCGCTATCCGAGGCGAAAGGTGCAGTGATCCCGGCGGGGGCGCGCGCCGGCGCGGCCGCAGCGGCCGGGGGCGTCGTCACGACGATCAGGGCGCGCTGCTGCGCCGCCGCGGTCCCGCCGATCGCGTTCGGCCCGATCGTCGCGCCGCTCGCGATCCCCAGCACGAGCACGACGACCGCCGTGATCGCGGCCGAGCGCACGACCGGCGGCCGGAAGGCAGGGCCGCCGGCCACCGGCAGCGGCGCGGCGTCGGCGGCGGCCGGCACCGCGAGCAGCGGCAGCGCCGCGAGCCGCAGCTCGTCCGGCGCGAGCCGCAGGCCGCACGAGAGGCAGAAGCGCTGGTCCTCGGCAAGCGGGGCGTCGCAGCCCGGGCAGCGCGAGGCCACGTCGACCACCCCCTGCGAAGGCTCGGCGGCCAGGACGCTCACGGCGCCGCCACCTGCCCGCTCGCGGGCTGGCGGTCGATCAGCGACTCGCCGCACTGCCAGCAGAAGACGGCTCCGCGCGCGTGGAGCGCCCCGCAGGCGGGGCAGGAGCCGGCCGCCGCCGCCTCCTCCAGCCGCAGCAGCCGCTCGGCCTCGGCCAGCTCGGCGTCGACCTCCTGCAGTCTCGCGGCGGTGCGCACGAGCACGTCGAGACGGAAGTGGTCACGGCGCGCCATCTCGTAGGCGAGCCCGCCGAGGTCCCACTGCAGCTGCGCGAAGCGCTCGGCGAGCGCGTCGCGCCTCGCCGTCAACTCGGCGGCGGGCCCGTCGGGCGCCGGCGCGATCGCGATCGTCGGCTGATCCGCGGCGTCGCCGCCGCGGGGGAAGAACCTGCGCAGCGCGCTCATCCGATCGTCTCCGCGCCCGAGCCGCCGCCGGCCGGCTTGTTGTCCGCCGCCGGCGGTCTGCCCGGCAGCGCGACCGTGTCCGGCAATCTGGCCGACTTTCTCTGGTAGTCCTCGCCCGAGGAGCTGTTGAGGTCCTGCACCGCTCTCGCGCCCGCCGCCTGCTCGGCCGCGCTGACCTTGCCGCCGCCTCTGGCGTGGTGCTTCGCCTCTCTGCCGGAGCCCGAGCCTGACGTGTCGGACGTGTCGCTCGGCGTCGTCGCGGCCGGCGCCGCGCCCGAGACGGTTATCACCTGGGGCGCCGCCGGCGCCGCCGCGGTCTGCGTGCCGCTCTTGCCGATCAGCACGCCGACGACGAGCACGAGCGCGAGCGCCGCCAGCCCCCCGAGCGCGATCACCGGCGTCCAGTCGCGCGGCGGCGCGCCGAGCGGAACCGGCGCGGCGGCCGGCGGCGCAACCGCCGTCGGCTGCTCGGACGCCGTCGCGTGGACGGCCGTCACCGCCGGCGCGATCAGCTCGCGGTAGGCGACGCGCGATTCGCCCTGCGACTGGCCGCAGTGCAGGCAGTAGCGCTGGTCGTCGGCCAGCGCCGCGCCGCAGCTGGCGCACGTGACGCCGGCCGCCGTGGTCGTGTGGTGCATCGTGACCTCCATCACTCGATCACCGTCGGCGGGGCGACGACCGTGATGCGCGCGCCGCGCGGGTCGCCGATGAAGAAGACGTGGAAGCTCGCGGACTTGCCGATCGCGAGGCGGTTGACGATCGCGCGCCCGGCCGCGACGACCCGCTCGCCCTTGCGGGCGACGCACGAGACGACGAGCCGTCGCTGCTCGACGTCGGAGCGGTTCGTCACTCTGCCGACCGCCTCGACGCCGGTGACGCGGTCGACGATCAGCCGCGGCTGCGACAGCTCGATCTTCGGCAGCTCGCGCGGCGCGTCGCCGCGCGCGGCGCCGATCGTCGCGACCGCCTTCTTGGGGTCGCCGTTCGGCGTCACCTGATCGTCGACCCACAGCAGCTCGCCGTTCGCCGGCACGCCGGTCGCCTCGACGAGCGAGGGGTCGAGGCCCGCGAGGTCGTTTCTGTAGACGCTTCTGCCGTTCGCGCCCTGCACGTCGATCGCGATCGGCACGCTGCCGACCGGTCTCGACGCGCGGTTGCGCAGCACGACGACGACGGCGGTGCCGTTCTCGTCTTGCAGGACGGCGGTCGCCACCGCGCGCACGTCGGCGTTCTGCCGGCGCACGACGAGCCCTCTCTCCCCCGCGAGCCGCTTCGCGCCCTCCTTCTCCAGCCGTGCGCTCTTCGCCTGCGTCGACTCGCAGCCGGACAGCAGCGGCGCGCACGCGAGGCACCCGAGCAGCAGCGGCGCCGCGCCGAGCAGCAAGCGGAGGCTCATCCGAACGACCCCGCGACATACTCGCGCGTGCGCTTCGCTCTCGGCGCGCCGAAGACCTGCCCCGCCGGCCCGTACTCGACGAGCTCGCCGAGGTACATGAAGGCGACGTGGTCGGCGACGCGGAACGCCTGCTGGAGGTTGTGCGTGACGATCACGACCGCCACCTCCTCGCGCAGTCTCACGATCAGCCGCTCGATCGTCTCGGTCGACTTCGGGTCGAGCGCCGAGCACGGCTCGTCGAGCAGCAGCACCTCGGGCCCGACCGCGAGCGAGCGCGCGATGCAGAGGCGCTGCTGCTGGCCGCCGGAGAGCCGCAGCGCCGGGTGGTCGAGGTCGGCGGCGACCTCTTCGTAGAGGCCCGCGCGCTGGAGCGCGTCGACCACCGCCGGCCGCAGCTCCGACTTCGAGCGGCGCCGGTTGCGGCCGCTCGCGCGCAGCCCGTACGCGACGTTGTCGAAGATCGACATCGGGACCGGGTTCGGCTGCTGGAAGACCATGCTCACGCGGCGGCGCAGCTGCGTCACCTCAAGCAGGTCCACATCCTCGTCGTCGAGCGTGATGCGGCCGTCGCGCGTGGCCGTCGGGGTCAGCTCGGTGAGGCGGTTGAGCGAGCGCAGCAGCGTCGTCTTGCCACAGCCGGAGGGACCGATCAGCGCGAGCACCTCACCCTGGCGGACCGGCAGCGAGACGCTGTTGACGGCGACCTTCTGGTCGTAGCGGATCGTCAGCCGCTCGACCCGCATGCGCTCGCGCGGGGCGATCGCCGGCGCCGGCCGTCGCGCGACGCGCCCGACCTGCGCGGTTCCGTTCCCGCTCCCGTTGACAGCGCCGTTCGATGACGGCTCCACGACGCGCGGCTCCTGGTCCACGACGATGCGCCTCACCGGCGGCGGCGGATCGGTCAGCGACCCCATGCGACTCTCCGTTCTCTGCCGCCGATCGCCCCGACGGCGAAGTTGAGCAGGATGACGATCACCAGCAGGACGAAGGCAGCCGCGTACGCCTTGCCGGGCGCGTTGCCCTCGCCCGCCGGCGAGTTGTTGTAGACGTAGGTGGTGAGCGTCGAGCCCGTGCCGCTGAGCACGTTGTAGAGCGGCGGGCCGCTGCCGTGCTGCATCTGCAGCGAGGCGCCGAGCAGGATCACGACGATCGCGGTGTCGCCGGCGATCCGCCCCATCCCGAGCGTCGCGCCGGTCGCGATCCCGCCGCGCGCGCCGGGCAGCAGCACGCGCCGGATCGTGCGGGCCTTCGAGGCGCCGAGCGCGTAGGAGGCCTCGCGGACGTGCGCCGGGATCGCGTTCAGCGCCTCGCGCGTCGCGCCGACGACGAGCGGCAGCGCCAGCAGCGCCATCATCGAGCCCGACGTCAGGAACGAGCGGCCGAAGACCGAGCCGCCCTGCGCGGTGAACGAGAGGAAGCCGAAGACCCGCTCCTGGAAGATGATCAGGCCGAAGATCGCGAGCACGATGCTCGGCGCGCCGGCGACGATCTCGATGCCCGACTCGACCGCGCGCGCGAGCCACGCGGGCCGGCCGTACTCGACGAGCCAGACGGCGGTCGCGACGCCGACCGGCAGCGCGAACGCGATCCCGACCACGGTCAGCATCACGGTGCCGATCAGCGGGTCGAGGAAGCCGCCCGTTCTGCTCTGGTCGAGATCCGGGAGCGGGTGCTCGACGAGCAGCGCGGGGCGCAGGAACTGCAGTCCCTTAAACAGCATGAACAGCAGGATCGCCGCGCAGATCGCGCACAGCGCGATGCCGGCCGCCCAGCAGGCCGCGAGCCCCAGGCGGTCGAGGCGGCTCCACGAAGCGGTCGACTCGACGGCGCGGGTGCGAGCCGATGCACGGAGCGCGCTCATCGCGCCGCCAGCCCGTAGCGCTTGAGCGGCCGCTTGGCGGCCCAGCCGCCGAGCGACAGGAACAGGCTGGAGACGAGCAGCACCGCCGCGAACGCGTAGATCGTCTGCCCGAACGGGACGACCGACAGGCCCTCGGCGTTGTCGACGATCGTCGCCGCGAGCGGGCGCGCCGGCTCGAACAGGAACAGCATGCCGTCGAGCGGGTTCGGCGCGAAGCCGACCGAGCCCGACACCATCGCGAGCATGATCGCCTCGCCGAGCGCGCGCGCCGTCGCCAGCACGGCGGCCGCGACGATCGCCGGCCGCGCCGCGCGCACCGAGATCGTCCACATCGCGCGCCAGCGGTTGACGCCGAGCGCCGCGGCGCCCTCCGTCCACCCGCGCGGCACCGCGCGCAGCGCGTCGACGACGATCGCGATCATGATCGGCGTGACCATCACGGTCAGCACGCCCGCGCCGACGAGCAGGCTCGTGCCGTCGAGCTGCACGACGTAGGCGACCGATCTCTTCATCCCCGCCGAGATCACGTGGTTGCCGACGAGCGGCACCAGCACGAGGATCCCGATCAGCCCGTAGACGACGGACGGGACCGCCGCCAGCAGCCGCACCGCCGGCTCCAGCACGCGCCGCATCGACGCGGGCGCGAACTCGACGATGAAGACCGCGCACAGCAGCGCGAAGACGAGCCCGCAGACCACCGCGACGCCGCTCAGCAGCGCGGTGGCGTACAGCATCGGCCACGCATGCAGCGTGTAGACGTAGTCGTGCGGGTTCGCCGGCGAGTCGAAGATCGCCGCCAGCTGACGGTCGGCGTTGCCACCTCCGCCGAACCACGCCAGGCCGTTGTGCGCGAACGACGGCCACGCCTTCGCGAACACGAAGACGACCATCGCGGCGATCAAGGCGAGCACCGTGCACGCCAGCGCGCCGAGCATCCGCTCGACGCGCCGGTCCGTCCACGCGATGCCCGTGAGGGGCGGTCGTCGCATCTGGCGTGTGCGTTCCGCGTCCGTGCCTAGGCCAGCGGGACCCAGCCGGTCGCCACGATCTGCTGGGCGATCGGGCTCTTCTGGACCCAGCGGATCCACTTCTTCGTGGCGCCCGTCGGCGCGCCGCGGGTGACCATGAAGAAGTTGCGCACGCCGCCGTACTGGCCGGACTTCGCGTTGCGCAGCGTGCAGGGCACGCCGTTGTAGGAGACCGTGTGCACGCCTCTCGTGAAGGCGAGCGAGACGTAGCCGATCGCGTTCGGGTCAGACGTGACGGTCTGCTGCACGAGGCCGTTCGAGGCCTTCTGCGCCATCGTCGTGGAGAGTCTGCTCGCCCCCATGAAGATCTTGTTGAAGGCGTCGTAGGTGCCCGACGCGGCGGTGCGGCCGACGAGGTCGATCGTGCCGCCGTGACCATTCGGCACGCCGCTCCAGTCGCGCACGCCGCCGGAGAAGATGCCCTGCACCTGCGCGGTCGAGAGGTTGCCGATCGGGTTCGCGTCGTTCGTGATCAGGCAGACCGCGTCACGCGCGATCTTGTTGAAGACGAGGCCGGGCGGGTCGGTCGGCTTCGGGTCGCGCGAGGAGTTGCCGATCGTCACGCGGTCGTGCGCGACGTCGCTGATGCCGACGTCCGAGCCGCCCTGGAGCAGCTTGAATCTGACGCCTCTGTGGGTCTTGACGTAGGCCTTCGCGAGCTTGGCCGCGAGCGGCGCGACGGACGTCGATCCGCTCATCGTGATCGTCGTCTTGGCCGCGGCGGTCGCCGGCGCGCCGAGCGCGAGCGCGGCGGCCGCGCTCAGCGCGAGGCGGGTGGTGAGACGGGGCACGTTCGATGCTCCTTTTCGGTACGTGGTTCGCGGGGTCAACGGCGGGCGTGCCGTCTGTGGTGGCGGTGCTTTCTGTGGTGCTTGCCGCGGTGGTGCCTGCCTCTGCCGGCCGGCTTGGCGGGCTTGGGCTTGGCGCACGGCTCGGGACCGCGCAGGCGGAAGGGACCCGCGGTCGCGCCGTTGGCGTCCGAGATCACGACCTGGAGCTTCAGCGGCTCGCTGACCGCAGTCGCGCCGCAGATCGGGTCGAACGTCTCGAACGAGGCCTTGACGTCCTTGCCGGCGTGCGCGCCACCGGTGCAGTTGAAGCCGTCGCCGGGGATTGGGCCCTCGCAGAAGAAGCTGTCGGTCTCGACGATCGCCTGCGTGACGTGGTCGAAGACCTCGGCGCTGACCTCGAAGCCGCCGATCGGCGCGCTCGAGATGACCGTGAAGCTTCTGATGTCGCCGCTGCAGCCGAACGCGATGTCGACGCCGTCGGGCGTCGTCGGGTCGGCGCCGCGGTCGGCGTGCCCGCTGCAGGTCACGGCCGACGGCGGGGGCGTGGCGGCGCGAGCGGGACCGGAGATCGCCGCGAGCGCGCACACGCCGAGTGCGACTGCGACGGCGAGCAGGTGGCCGCGCAGACGCACGCCGGGGAGAACAGCCTTGACCATCGGACCTCCATGCAGGGTTCGTGAGGGATTGCGGTGCGACGCGCGCAGTCTCGGGAACCCCGGAGGTCACGTTGTGACGTTTTTGTTGCCTTCCTGAGAAGGATCTGTGTTCAGAAGGACCGTGGATTGAGTCGATTGACCGCTATCGTCAATCGAACGATGAAGTCCACACAGGACCGCCAGCGCGACGAACGCGAGCGCAAGCTGGCCGAGATCAGAAGACAGCTCGAGCAGGGCACGCTGAAGATCCGCCAGATGACGCCCGAGGAGCGCCGCGCCAACCCGCCCCGGCCGCGCAGCGAGCGGCCGGACGCGAGACGCCGCAGGCGCTGAGCCTCAGGCCGCCGCCGGGACCTCGGCCAGCTCGCCGGGCCGCACGTGCGGGACGACGAGCAGCGCGAGCACGACGCCGAGCGCGGCGAAGCCGGCGCCGACCGCGAACGCGCTCTGGAAGCCGTCCGTCAGCGCCGCCGGTCCGCGGGCGCCGGAGTCGGCGATCTGCGACGCGGCGACCGACGACAGCACCGCCAGGCCGAGCGCGCCGCCGACCTGCTGGGCGGTGTTGAGCAGGCCGGACGCGAGCCCCGCCTCGTCGTGGTCCACGCCCGAGACGGCCGTGATCGTGAGCGAGACGAACGACAGGCCGAGCCCGACCGCGACGATCACCGACGGGATCAGCACGTCGCCGAGGTAGGAGCCGTCGGGCGAGATCTGCGTGAAGAGGATCAGCCCGACGGTCGTGAACAGCAGGCCCGTCACGAGCACTGGCTTCGGCCCGACCTTCGTCACGAGCTGCGAGGCGCCGCCCGCGCTGAAGATGATCGCGAACGCCAGCGGCAGGTAGGAGAGGCCCGCGTGCAGCGCGTCCTGGCCGAGCACCTGCTGGAGGTAGAGCGAGAGGAAGAACCACATCCCGAACGTCGCGCCTCCGATCAGCAGGACGATCAGGTTTGAGGTCGTGAGCGCTCGCGAGCGGTAGATGCGCAGCGGCATGAGCGGCGCCCGGGCTAAGCGGCCTTCGATCCCCACGAAGCCGATGAGCAGGACCAGCCCGGCGGCGATCAGCGCCAGGGTCTGGACCGCGCCCCACCCGGTGGCATCGGTGCGCACGATGCCGAGCACGAGGATCG
>JBQCIQ010000244.1:0-20857 GCA_051953595.1 Conexibacter sp.
GGCGGGGGGGGGCGCGGGTGGGGCGCCGGTTGGGGGGGTCCGGGCGGGGGGGGGGCGGCCCCCGGGGGGGGGGGGGGCGCCCGCCCCGCGACGGGCGGGGACTACGGCTTGATGAACGGCTTGATGAAGGCCACGGCGCTCACCTCCTCTCTCGTGCGCGGGTTGGCATCAGCCCGCTCGGCTCGCGACGTAGACGAGCTTGGTGTGGGCGTTCTCGTCGGCGTCCTCGTGGAGGACGGCGCCGGTGGACTGCCCGAGCACCGCCCGACAGGCGAGCCCGGCTGAAGTCAGGGCGTCACGGATCACGGCCTGGGGGTGATGGCGCTGCACATGGCGGCTCACCCGTCGCCGGCCGCCGTGCGCCGCGATCTCGATCGTCGCCACGCACAGCGCGCCCGGCTCGATCGCGCCGCGCGTCCGGCCCCGGCAGACGGCCGCGGCCCGCGGACGCTCGAAGACGCTCCCGTGGGCGAAGCCGGCGCGATAGGTCGCCAGCGTGTTGACGTCGAACACGTAGACGCCGTCCGGCTCCAGCAGGCGGGCGACGGAGGCGAACGCCGCGACGAGGTCGTCGAAGCTCAGCAGGTAGTTGACGGCGTCGTCGAGGCACGTGATGAGCGCAAACGCGCCAAGTTCGGGCAAGTCGCGCATGTCGGACACGACGACGCGATCGGCGTTGACACCCGGGCAGCGGCGCGCTCGCTCGACCATCGCCGGCGAGATGTCGCACGCCCACACGTCGTAGCCGCGCTCCAACAGCGGCGCGAAGCTCTTGCCGGTCCCGCATGCCACGTCCAGCACGCGCGGGCCTTTTGCCCCGTGGTTGCGGGCAATTCGCTCGAGTCGGCCGACCCAGGCGTCGTAGTCGTAGCCGTCGGTGAAGTCGTCGTAGACCGGCGCGAGTCGCTCGTAGGCGAGCAGCGCCGGAGTCGCGGTCATGGTCGCCATGACCACTAAGACCCGCCGAACGCTCACGAACGTTTCACATACTTCGTGAACTTCTACGCAACCTCGGCGATGCTCCCCTGGTGGCTGTTGCAAGCGAGGGGGACCGCTCGCATCTGCCGGGCGGTGAGTGGAACTGGAAGCTGATGCGAGGCATCGCGGTGCGCGAGGCACGGCGTTACGTCGCGACGGCCCATGACGTCGACGAAATCGTGCAGGAGGCGCTCGTGCGCGCCTGGCGTCGCCGCGGCACCTGCCACGGCGACGACCGGCTGCCGTGGATGCGTCAGATCGCGCGCAACGAGGCGCTGCGTCTGCTGGAGCGGCGCAGACGGCGCTCGGAGTTCGAGCTGCTCGACGACGAGAGGCTGCTCGCCGGCGTCGCCGACGAGGACGCGCTCGAGCAGCAGGAAGGGATGCTGCTCCGAATGGAGGTCGAACAAGTCGTCGGCGGTCTGAGCATTGCCGACCGACAGCTCCTTGCACTACGCTATGAGCGCGATCTGACCCAGCCGGAGGTGGCTCGCATGCTCGGAATTCCGGAAGGAACCGTCAAGATCCGACTTCATCGGCTCCGTGGGCGGTTGCGCAAGGCATTGGACGCTGCTGCATGAAGCCCTATAGCGACATCAACGATCCGCGTCTCATCAAGGCCCTCGCGCACCCGCTGCGCGTTCGGATCCTCTCGATTCTCGAGTCGCGCGACATGGCCAGCCCGAACGAGATGGCCGACGAGCTCAACGTCTCGCTCGGCGTCATGAGCTACCACGTGCGGCGCCTGCACGCGCTCGGCTTCCTCGAGCTGGTCAGACGGACCCCGCGCCGCGGAGCGATAGAGCACCACTACCGGGCGAAGGCGCGCCCGCGCGTCTCCGACGACGTGTGGGCCGAGACGCCGGGCATCGTCAAGCGGGCGATGATCGGCGCGACCCTGCAGCAGATCAACGGCTACGTCAACGCGGCCGCCAGCGGCGGCGGGTTCGACCGCTCCGAGGCGCACCTCAGCCGAACCGTGCTGATGCTCGACGACGAAGGCTGGAGACAGCTCGCCGCCGAGATGATCAGATGGGTCGACGTGATCGAGCGGATCGAGGCCGAGAGCCAGGCGCGCATCAAGCAGACGCCGGGCGGCGAGAGCGAGAGCACGGCGAAGCGCACCGCTGCCGTGATGATGCTGTTCGAGAGCGCCGGCGTCCCCGACGACGGTCCCGGCACCGACACCGGCGGCAACGGGCACCTCGGCCGTCGCTCCTCGCGGCGCCCGCGTCCGCTGCGCGCCGTCACGAGCGACTGATCGCGCGCGCCGCCACGATCGCGGCGCGCCGAGCAGGAGGGTGGAGGAGCTATACTGCCGCCCCTCTGCGGATGTAGCTCAGTTGGCTAGAGCGTCTGCTTGCCATGCAGAAGGTCGTGGGTTCGAGTCCCATCATCCGCTTCGAATGACGGCCGCAGACTCCAAGTGGGGCGAAGGCGCCAACGCCGAGGCGATCACGGCGTGGGACGGGCCGCTGTTCGACCGCTTCCTGCGCTTCCGCCACATCGTCACGACGGGCCTCGGCGCCCACGGCGAGAAGGCGCTTGAGCTGTTCCCGCCACAGCCGGGCGAGCGCGTGCTCGACGTCGGCTGCGGCTTCGGCGACACGACGCAGCGGATCGCCGGCCTCGTCGGTCCGGAGGGCGAGGCGGTCGGCGTCGACGCGGCCGCGAACTTCATCGAGGCGGCGCGCCGCGAGGCGCAGGAGGCCGGCGTGGCGAACGCCCGCTTCGCGGTCGCCGACGTCGAGACGACGAGATTCGAGGAGCGCTTCGACCGCGCCTTCTCGCGCATGGGCACGATGTTCTTCGCGAACCCGGTGTGGGCGCTGCGCAACGTGCGCGAGGCGCTGGAGCCGGGCGGCCTGCTGACGATGGTCGTGTGGCGCCGGCGCATCGACAACGAGTGGCTCTACCGTGCGCAGACGATCGTCGAGGGGATCGTCGAGCGGCCGCAGGAGTACGACGAGCCGACGTGCGGGCCGGGGCCGTTCTCGATGGCCGACGCCGACACGACGAGCGACGTGCTGCGGGGCGCGGGCTTCACCGACGTGTCGCTGTACCGCTGCGACATCCCGATCCCCGTCGGCAACGACGTCGACGAGGCGATCGAGCTGGTGATGAGCCTCGGGCCGGCCGGTGAGATCCTGCGGCTCGCGGGCGAGCGGGCGGCGCACCTGCACGGCGAGATCGACGCCGCGCTGCGCGAGGGCCTGTCGGAGTTCGCGCAGCCGGACGGCACCCTCGTCGCGCCCGCCTCCACGTGGATCGTCTCCGCGGCCGCGGCCTGAGCGGCACGCGTCCGCTGCGTCCGCTGCCGCTCGCGGGGCTGGCGCTCACGTGTGCGCTTGCGCTCGTGGCGACCTATCTCGTGTTCGTGCGGACGCACGCGGGTCAGCGGATCGACGAGGCGGCGCTGAGCGGACGTCTCGCGTCGGCGCACGCGCGCGACGCGGCGGATCAGCTGCTGACGACGATCAGCGTCGGGTCGCTCGCGCTGGTGCTCCTGCTGCTCGTCGGCCAGGCGCTGTTGCGCCGCCGGGTCGCGCAGGCGGTCGTCGCGGTCGCCGTCGTGCTCGGCGCGGTGGCCATGTCGGAGGTGCTCAAGCATCTCGTGCTGCCGCGGCCGGAGCTCGTGCCGACGGCGATCCCGCACAACAGCTTCCCGAGCGGGCACACCACGACGGCGTTCGCGGTCGGGATCGCGGCCGCGCTCGCTGCGCCGCCGCGCTGGCGCCGGGCGGTCGCGGCGGGTGCGTTGCTGTACGGGACGGCGATCGGCATGGCGACGATCGCGGCCGGCTGGCACCGTCCGAGCGACGTGGCCGGCGCGCTGCTCGTCGTGACCGGGTGGACGGCTGCGGTCGTGTTGGCGGTGGCGCTCGTGGACCGGGAGGCGTTCGGAGCGGAGCGGGTGGGAGATGCGGCCAGCGTGCGCTCGACGTGGGCGCGCACGCGCGACGTCGAGGGCTACGTGCTGCTGGCGGTGGGAGTGCTCGCGGCCGGGTGGGTGCTCACGGTCGCGATCGTCGGCGGCCGTCGCGTGGGCGCGATCGAGCTGACGACGCTCAACGCCGCGTTCGTGGCGGCGTGCGCCTGCGTGGCGGCGCTGGCGGCGCTGCTGCTCGCGGCGCTGCTGACGGTGCTGCGCGAGTCGCTGCCGGCGCGGTAGCGGGAGAGGCGACGACCGGAATCGAACCGGTGTACACGGCTTTGCAGGCCGCTGCGTAGCCACTCCGCCACGTCGCCCTGAGGGCGCATAGCGTAGTGGACCGGCGGGGTCCACCGCCCGCCACACGAGCGTCGCCGTCACGTCGCCACGTCCGCCGCCGCGTTGCTAGGCTTGCGTCTCCCAGGGCGATTAGCTCAGCTGGGAGAGCGCCGCCTCGACAAGGCGGAGGTCACTGGTTCGAGCCCAGTATCGCCCATCGGTTCTGGAGCCCCGGTTCGCCGGGGCTTTTCTCGTTCTAGGGAGCTGGGATCGCCGATGGGGCGGGGGATCGCGCGTTTCCGCTCGTTCCCCGCGGCTCCTCGCCGTCGGCCGGGCGCGATGCACATGGGAACAGCCCGCCGTGCTCGGATGTGTCCCATCTGTGTCTCACGGCTCCCGCAGAACCCCCCTGACGGCGGGGTAGATGACGGGAAAGGGCCAGGTGTAAACTGGTGATTGGTTTGAGAGGTGCGCCCGGGGACGGAATCTCCGGGAATCACGATCCGCTTCGCACGCCGTTCGCGCGGTACCGGCTGCCGCAGTTCGAGCCGCCCCGCGCGTGCCTGACTAAAGGTCAGCCCGTCTAGAGCCCGGCACACGGGGGGAGGGCGAGCAAACGCGCTCGCGTACGCGTGGGTCCCATATGGGGTCCGCGCATTTTCTCGTGACGCCGGGTGTCGTTACAGCGGCCGGCGCAGGCCGGTTCGCTCGTCGGCGGGCGCGAATGAAGGAGGTAGCGCTTGGACCGATCAGCGAAGGCTCGCCGGAGCGGGCGGTCGAGGCGGTGGAAGGCATGAGCGGCCACGATCTCGGAACCGCATTGCTCGGCGTGCTGGATGACGATGCGCTCGCGCAGTTCGCCGAACGCTTGCGGCCGCACTTGGAGGGTCACGGCCACGACGACGAGCTGCTCACGCCTGCCGAGGTCGCCGCACGGCTGAAGCTCCACCCCAAGACGGTCGTCCGGATGGCCCGCGAGGGTCGCATGGCGGCGGTGAAGATCGGGACGGGCTGGCGCTTCCATCCCGATCAGCTCGACATCGCGGCCGGGACCCGGACGCCTACCGCGAGCGGGCGGTGCTCGCTGACGCTCGGCCGTACAAGCCGAGGCGAGCGACCGTCTGTCGTGGCGATCCGGGGCGAGCGCCCCACGTCCGGCGGGAGGTCGGCGTGATGCGTGCGCTACTTGCCGGCCGCGCCGTCGAGCACGTCGTACACGGACCGACGCGACAGGCCGGTCAGGCGCGTGATCTCGGTCACGCCGATGCCGGCTCTGTAGGCGAGCGGGATCAGCCTCGCAAACGCGTCCGTCGCGGCCTGCCGTGCCTCCATCGCGGCGACGCGCTGCTCGCCTGTGCTGACGAGCTGGGCGGCGATCTCGTCGCGCTTCATGGCCAGCACGCTACCCGTCGTCCCGGTTGGTGTGCTGCCGATGCATGGTGTAAGGTCGCCGCACGTAAGGCCACCTCACAGTCGAATAGTGGCCCGACGGGTGGGCAAACACCCGCCGGGCCTGCACAACAGGAAGTAGAGGCTCCTGCCATGCGCCACCAGCGTACCCCTCAGTCGGCGAAGTCGGCTGACCATCACGCCCTCGGTCGAGCGGTCCTTGAGGCCCGGGCACGCCGCGGACTTTCCCAGGAGGAATTGGGCTTTCGGTCCAGGCTCCACCGCAACTACGTCGGCGCGATCGAGCGGGGCGAGATCAACCCGACGTTCCGAACGCTGCTCGGCCTGACGACCGGGCTTGCCCTTCCCCTCTCCGAGCTGGTCAGCCTCTACGAGCGGCACGTCACGGAGGCGGGAAGTTGAGCGTCGAGCGCGTCACCCGCCGCTCCGGCAGCCGCGTCTACCGGGTTCGATGGCGGGAGAACGGACGCCAGTTCGGGCGCACGTTCGACCACAAGCCCGACGCGGAGGCGTGGGACCGCGAGGTCAAGCGCCGGCAGCAACTCGGTCCGCTCGCCGTGCAGCAGCTCACGAACCGAAGCGTGACGCTGGGGGAGTGGATCGTGGAGCGCTGGACGCCGGAGCATGGCGTGACGCTTGAGCGCTCCACGCGGGCGCGCTACGCCGACGTGCACGCGCTCCACATCGCACCGATGCTGGACGACGTACCGCTCAACGTGCTCACCGTCGGCGTGCTGCGGCGCTGGCAGGCGCGGCTCGTCGCGGGCGGGATGAAGCCGGGCACGGTCCACAAGTGCCGTACGTTCCTCTCGTCGGTGCTGCGCCACGCGGCGGAGGCGGAAGCGATCCCGGCAAACCCGATGGCGCTCGTGCGCGCTCCTCGCGCCGAGCACCGCGAGCAGACCCGACCGCTCGCGCCGGCCACGGTGGAGCGCATCCGATCGTCGCTCGACGCCGAGCGCGCGGCGATCGTGTCGGTACTCGCGTACGCCGGCCTCCGGCCGGGCGAGCTGCGAGCGCTCCGCTGGGGCGACGTGCGCGAGCGCACGATCCTCGTGCAGCGCGGGGCGGACCCGGACGGCAAGGCGAAGGCCACGAAGACGCGCGCCGTACGGACGGTGCGCCTGCTCGCCCCGCTCGCGGCCGATCTGCGGGCGTGGCGCATGGCCTCGGGCCGACCCCACGACACGGCGCTCGTCTTCCCCGGCAGGAACAGTGGTGCTTGGACAAAGGAGGAGTGGGACGTGTTCCGCGCTCGCGGATGGAGAACCGCTTGCAAGCGGGCGGGACTTGATCCGGTACCGCGCCCGTACGACCTCCGGCACTCGTTCGCCTCGCTTCTGCTCGCGGAGGGACGAACGGTCCACTACGTGGCCGCGCAGCTCGGCCACTCGCCCGCCCTGACGCTCTCGACTTACGGCCACTTGATCGCCGAGTACGCCGACGCCGGAGCGATTGACGCCGAGCGTGAGATCGCGCTGGCGCGGGCGGCGCTTCGCGGACCGGTGCCCGCCGGTCCGCACGTCAATGCCACGGACGCACAAGCGGTGGCGGGATGAGCGGCATCGTTCGCGACCCGGAGAAGCTGCCCGCCGGGACCGCACGCCTGGAGTGCGTCCACTGCAAGAAACAGCATCCGATCTCGGACATCGAATGGCTCGGCGACCCGCTCAGATGCAGTGAGTGCGATGAGGTCGGGCTCGTCCCCCGCCGTCACGACCGCATCGCCGACAAGTACCCGGGCAAGCTCGGCGAGAGATTCGCAACGATCCCGCTCGCGCTGCTCGACTCCGACAACGGCCTGGATCTCACCCCGACCGAACTGCTCGTCGTCATCGTCCTGAACTCCTTCCGCTGGCGAAACGACGATCTCGTGTACCCGTCGCAGGAGCGAATCGCGAGCATGACCGGCCTTGCCCGGCGCACCGTTCAGCGCACGCTCGACAGACTGGCCGCCGATGGCCTCATCCACATCTGGAACGAGCGTCACGGCAGCTTCCCCCGCAACGTCTACGAGATCGGCCCGCTGCTCGACGCGCTCGCCTTCGGTGGCCGACGGCCGCTCCCGCTGCTCTAAGCGTCATCGCGACGCCTGCTGCGCGTCATGGTGACGCCCAGCGGGCGTCACTGTGGCGCACGAAGTAGAAGCAGTTGAAGATCCACCAGCAAGAACCCTGACGGGCGCGTTCGCGGGCGAACGCGGGCGGTCGGCGCCGGCCACTGTTTTTCTCCGAGGTCCCACGCGTAAGTAGTGAAGGGCAATGGTGCCTTTCTCGACGCGAAAGGGACCGCAATGAGCGGCCTAGAGGCGATAGTCCTGCTGGCCGTCCTCGATCGGGTACTCCGGAGATGAGGTCGGCTTGGCAGGGATCGTGCGCGCTGCGCGCGAAGCATGCAGTAAAAATCGCCGAGTCCGCCGCGCGCGCCTTCCACAACGTCACGCGGCGGCCTCGACAGAGGGGCTAGGGCGGCTTAGGCCGCCCTAGCTACGCGCGACAGGTGCCAGCCCGTTCCTTGGACTTGCACTCCTCGCACAGATCCCAAGAGGGACGCGTGGTCTGCGTCTTCTTGGGGGCACTCGGGTATTTCGAGCAGTTCCGACACCAGTGCCAGGTGTTGGACTGACTCTGAACGTAGGTCGCCATGGGTGGCGAACACTCCTTTCCGGAGCCCCGATGGACCCCGTTTGGGGGACGCTGGCTGACACGCCAGCTAGGGGCATGAAAAAGAGCGCACCGGACGGAAGAACGCCTGCGTTCCAGCGCGAACCCGCAATTTGCGGAGATTTTGACCTCGTGGATGCGGCGGTACCTCTCGTGCCGCAACGAATCTTGCGCGGCAGGCTATCCACGGGGTCGGCGGAACAGTGAGGTTCCCTGAACGCGGACGCGCCAACGGACTCGCTGAGCGCTACTGACTGCGGCTCAGGACCTCGGCTGCTTGCGGCCGTGCTTACACGTCGCGCGGGCGCACGGCGATGCCAAGCCGCTCAACGCCGCGCAGCAGTCGTTCGTCCAGCGTCACGAGCCGACATCTGAGCAACCGCGCCAGTGCAACGTAGTGTGCGTCGTAGGTCTTCGCCCAGCCGAACTGCTCGGCGACCTCCCAGGCGGCCTCCGTCAGTCCGTCCGGGGCGACCAGCTCAACCGGGCTGGCGAGCACACGCGAGAGCATCGTGCGACCGCGCGCCGGCTCGACCTCGCGTCGCCACACCATCTCGTGCAGGACCGAGCTGGCCTCGACGGTCAGCAGGTGCGGGGCGACGAGTCGATCGCTCGCGAGCCGTGCGAGCCCGATCGGGCTGTGGCTCGCGGCGACGGCGACCGACGCGTCGATGACAAGCACGGCTTAGTGCCCGGCGCGGGAGCGGTGCAGCGCGGCGACCCAGTTAGGCGCCGGTGATCCGTCGTCGCCGGTCTTCCACTCGTCGGGCAGCTCGGCCATCGGGTACAGGTCATCCTCGATGGCACGCACGTCGGCGTCCTCGATGAGCTGCTTGGCTCCCATGCGCTGTGCGCGCACACGGCCTTCCCGAATCCACCGACGGACGGTATCGGGGCTGCGGCCCACGCGGGATGCGGTCTCGGCGACGGTGAGCATGCGGCAAGCGTACGGACCAGCGCAGACGATCTCTACAGCCTGCATCGGTGTAGGGCTGCGGAGAACCGGGTGTGTCCGATCTGTGTCCCACGTCCTCTTCGATGACACGCGGTCGCCAGAACTGCCGGAAGGAATCGCCTGTCCCGTAGGCGATCTCGTAGGGTCGGTGGCTCTAATCCGGCCCGCTACGCCTCCGCCTCGACAAGGCGGAGGTCACTGGTTCGAGCCCAGTATCGCCCACTCGGAATGGAGCCCCGCGCGTGCGGGGCTTTTTGCGTTCTAGGGGGCTGGGATCGTCGGCGGACCTGGGCCCCCGACTGAGGCCTATTCGTATCTGTTCCAGGGAAGTCAGCCGTCGCGGTACTGAGGTCGGCAAGGTGAGAGGATCGGCACGCTCTGGATCACGGCACAAGCGGTCAACGCTCTAGAATCCAATCTATGAGCGATGCTGAGACATTGGCGCGCCTCCAAGCGGCAGCGGATGATGTGGCGACGCAACTCGGTGGGGTCGTGGACGCAGCGGTGGCGCCTGACGGATCGTGGGTAGCCTCGATTGAGCCGCCCGGTGAGAACTACGGCGACTGGGCGGTCACCGCTGGAGGTGCCACGCGAGCGCAGGCGCTGAGCAAACTCATGCAAGCTGCCAAGAAGCACGGGGCCGATTGAGGCACCCACTTCCTGCGTCCAGGTCCCAGTAGCAGGACGGAACTGGTCGCGCCCGACCGATGCCGCCAAGTTCGAACACCATCGCCCTGGTCGCGGTCGTTGGCTCGACCAGCACGGCGATTGCCGTTCCGCTGCTGAATGGGCTGTACCAGGCAAAGAGTGATCGTCGGCGTTACCGAAACGAGCAAGAAGCCAAGGATCTGGATGAGCTGCGCGCGCTCTTGGACCATGTCGCGCAGACCGCCTTCGAGTTCACTCGCCATCTGGTGACCCTTGAGAACCTTGCAGCAGAGGATCGGCGGCCTCTCGGTGAGCGTCGCCACGTCCTTGCAGAGATGCGATCGACGCTCTATGCGGCGAACGGTCGGTTGGTGATTCGCCGCAGTCGGAAGGATCGAGTTGTCGTAGCGCTGGGAGCATGGCTGGCGAGTGTCGATCAGGCGCTTGCCGAGATCGACCTCATCTGGGGGCCGAGAGGCGGCGAGCCGTTTGCGTACACGGAGGAGCAGTTGGCCGTGCTCGCACACGAGCACTGGGGGACCTACGAGGCGTTCCTCGACGCTGCCCAAGCTCTCGTTGGATCGACGCTGGCTGGACAGGTCGCCTAAGGCACTGCGGTGCGAACCTCCGCGCCTGAGGGTGACCGGTCCTGCGTGGATGTGCCTCATGTGTGCCCGAGATCGTGAGCCGCCGCCCGACCGAGCGCGAGCAGATCGAACGGGACCCGCTCGTGCGTCGCCTTGACGCTGCGCCCATCGATGATGAACCGCTGACAGATGAGGACTACGAGGCGCTGCATGAGGCCCGGGAGGACTTCGCGGCGGGACGGACCGTCTCGTTGGAGGAGCTGCGTCGCGAGCTGAGGTAGGGCCGTGCGCACGGTCATCGTCGTGGGGGTCGTCGGTGCCCGGTACGCTCCGCGTGTGGGATCGTCGGCAGAGCCACCGCGCCCCGTCGAAGCGGCCGATCCGGTTGCGGTCCGCGATCCGCTTGCGGTTCCAGAGGCGGTCATCGATGCACGGCGGCGGCCGATGTCGGAGCGGCTGGAGCTGGCCTTGAACTGGAACACCGTCGCGTCCGAGCTGCGCGCCGGCCTCGCGGCCGTCAAGCGCGGCACCCCTGTGGATCAGTGAGCGACGGCGACACGTTCCATCCGCGTGAGCTGTTCCAGGCGCTCGCGCGTCACGACGTCGAGTACGTCACGGTCGGTGGGGTCGCCATCCAGGCGCACGGCGCGCAGCGCTTGACGCGGGATCTCGACGTGGCGATTGCCGCCTCGAAGGGCAACCTGGATCGACTCGCGGCGGCGCTGTCCGACGTCGATGCACGCATCCTCGGCCCGGACGGCCAGCGTTCGCGTTCGACGCCCAGCGCGGCCATGCTGGCCTCAGGCGACCGATGGCACCTCGTCACGAGCTACGGCCGGTTGGACGTGCTTACGCTCCCGGCGCACCTCGGCTCGTTCGCCGAGATGCGCGCTCGCGCGCACGACGTTCCGCTCGGTGCCGTGAATGTCCCGATCGCGCATCGCGACGACCTGCTTAGGATGAAGCGCGCATCGCGCCGTCCGCAGGATCTTGAGGACGTTCGTCTGCTCGAATCGCTCGGGGACGAATGCTGAGCGCATGCCATGCGCGGCGACGCGCACCGCTTACACCTCCGAGGTCACGTCCAACGACCTTCTTGGCGGCTCGCATGAAGTCGGCCCGCGTCTCAGTCGGCTTTGAAGAAGTCCTTCATCTCGTCAGCCGGGTACGGCTCACCCTCGCGGACACCGAGTTGCAGTCGCGCGTAATGCGTCACGATCAGATTCCACACGGCCGCATAGGTCGCTGCCAGTTCGGCGTGTTCCCCGACGCGCACGACGAGGCGATCGAGTGCATGCTCGATCTCGTTGACGGCGTTTACTGCTCGCTCGTAGACATCGGCCGAGATCTGTGAGCCGGTGCGCCAGCAGTTCCGATACTGACGTAGGACCAGGTCGGCTTCGGCAATGCGTCGTGCTGCTTCGTCGACCACCAGTGTCGCCACTTCGCAAACCGCTCGCCTGTAGAGAGGTCGTTTCGGGATCGCTCGCGGTACAGCGAGCGGGCCAGCGGGGTTCGGCCGCAGACGCGATGCGGTGCGGTGTCAACCACGTGCCAGCGTGCTAGCAGCCTGCTAGCATTCCCCTCATGGCCACGCTCTACGTTCGCGACATGCCTGACGACTTGTACGCCCGTCTGCGTGACGAGGCGCACGGCTCGCGTCGCTCGATCGGAGCAGCGGCGATTGAGATCCTTCAGAGCGAGTTGCGCGAGCGCAGTGAGCTGACGATTGGCGACTTGCTCAAGCGGGCTCGGAAGGTCCGCGCCCGTGGGGTGCGTCCCGCGATGGTGTCGGTCGCCGACGACATTCGCGCTGACCGCGAGCGGTAGCCGTGGCGGCCTACGTGCTCGACGCGAGCGTGCTCGCCGCGCTCTACGTCGACGATCCTGCTTCAGCGCAGTCGGAGACTGCGCTGAAGCAGATCGAAAGAGCCGAGTTGCATGCTCCGGACTTCGTCGTTCTGGAAGTCGCCAATGTGTTGTGGAAGCGTGTCCGCCGTGAGGAACTGCACGCTGAGGACGCCATGGCCGCCGTCGCGGACCTCTCTGCTGCGCCGATCAAGTTCCATCCAATCGGTGGCCTTGTCGCACAGTCGCTCGCGCTTGCCCTTGCGCATGGCTTCACCGCCTACGACGCGACGTACGTCGCGCTGGCAACCCGCGTTGGCGGGATCGTGATCACCAACGACGGCGCAATGCGCCAACGCGGCGTCGAAGCCGGGCTCGCGGTTGTGACGCCACGCGAAGTGACCTGACGTTCCAGGGGCGGAATCGCCAGGATCTCGCCGACGTGCGTCTGCTCGAATCGCTCGGCGACGAACCTTGACGACAGCGATCGAGGGGCTGGCGACTCAGCCGCCTGGGTATGGTCAGCGCCGCATGAGCGTCAGGCGACACGGCGGTCTCGGGGTGGTGGCGCTGACGCTGCTGCTCGCGCTCGTCGGCTTCACGGGCTCGGCCAGCGGGGCCACGCCCTGCACCGAGATCCCGACCGTTCCGGGGATTCCCCCGTGGGGCTTTCACACCGGCCCGTACACGACGAAGGCGGGCAGCTTCGCCAAGGGCCACGGGCACATCAACCTCGCGGCCAACAGAGTCTCTGGGGTCATCTGCCAGCAGGACCGCGCGGGGGTGATCATCATGTCGGTGAAGCATCACCTCGTGTACCACTCACACCACGCGAGAATGTGGGGTTACCCGGGGAACATCATGAAGATCAAGGTCCGGGTCAAGAGAAGCACCGACCCGAAGTGCGCCGTCGGCACCATCGGTCGCGCGACGCTCTTCGCCAGCTACAACGGCGTGCGCAGCGACAGCGTCCAGTTCTTCTTCCCCGCCGCCTGCAAGGATCAGGACCGCCTCTACCACGGGCCGCAGGTCAACAACCAGGTCCCGCCGCTCTAGCGAGAGCGCGCGCCGGCCGACCCGGCTCCACCTCCGGGCCGGCCGGAAGCTCGTGCTAGCCGTGCGACTGGGTCACCTGGTAGCACGCGACGTCGTACTGCGAGACGGCGTGCGAGGAGCCGTGCGCGGCCGACGGCGTGCCTTCGCTGCCGGCGTAGACCGTCTCCGCGTGCGCGAAGCCCGCGGTGCCGAAGCCGGCGGGCATCGAAGTCGCACCAGTACTGCCGCACTCGGCGCTCGGCTGGCCGTGGCCGGCGGGGTTCGGCGCCCCCAGCGCGGCTGGCGCGCTGAGCACCAGCGCGACGAGTGTGACGGCGAGGGCGAGAAGCCTCCGCATCCGCATCGAGTCCTCCAATCGTCGACGGACTGCCTTCCTGTGTCCAGGACCCTGCCGGCGCTCGTTCCTTCCCGAAGCTGGCGGATGAACGTCATGCCGCGGGGTAGGGTGGACGCATGCCGAGCGACGAGCAGATCCAGGAGCAGATCGACGCCCTGGAGCAGGAGCGGCTGGCGCTGCGCGAGCGCGAGGGGGAGGGCGACCCGACGCAGGCGCAGGACGTCGCGCGCCTGGAGGAGATCCGCGTCGAGCTCGACCGCCTGTGGGATCTGCTGCGTCAGCGCAACGCGCTGCGCGAGGCCGGCCGTGACCCCGAGGAGGCGAGCGAGCGCTCCGCGGAGGTCGTCGAGAAGTACTGGCAGTAACGCGCCGTCGGCCCGGCGCTCAGGCCGCGTGCGCGAGCAGCAGCTCCGCCGGCAGCGGGCGTCCGAGGTGGTAGCCCTGCGCGTAGCGGATGCCGAGCGACTGCAGCGTGCTCACCTGGCGCGCGTCCTCGACGCCCTCGGCGATCACGTTCACGCCGACCTCCGCCGCGAACGACACGAGCGCGGCGGCGAGCGCCCGCGCCATCGGGCTCTCGTCGATTCGCTGCGTCAGCGTCATGTCGAGCTTGATCCAGTCGGGGGCGACGGCGAGCACCTGGCTGAGGCTCGCGTGGCCGGCGCCGAAGTCGTCGATCGCGACGCTGCCGCCGGCGGCGCGCAGCGGCGCGAGTCGGCGCGCGAAGTCCGCCTCCTCAAGGCGGCGATGCTCGGTGATCTCGGCGATCACGCGGTGGGCCGCGCCACCGAGCGCGTCGCGGAAGCCGGGCGTCGCCACCGTCTCGGGTGAGACGTTCACGCACAGCGCGACGTCGTCCGGGAGCAGCGGCAGCGCGTCGACCGCCGCGCGCACCGCCAGCAGCTCCAGCGGGATGCCGAGGTCGACGTGCCAGGCGTCGGCGAACCAGCGGTCCGGCGTGTGCGCGGGGTCGCCGGGGAAGCGCGCAAGCGCCTCGTAGGCGATCGTGCGGCCCTCGCCGAGCGAGACGACCGGCTGGAAGACCGGCACGATCGCCTCGGCGTCGAGCACGCCGGCGATGCGCGCCACGCATGCTTCGTAGCTCTCACCGTCGCGCTGCGGCGGGCCCTCGCGCGCGGGTCGCGTGCAGCAGACGATCTCGCACGGCTCGCCGTCCTCGCCGTCGACGACCCGCGTCGTTGTCTCGACCCAGCGGTACTCGCCCGACTTGCGCCGCAGCCGGTAGACGACGGTCGCCGGCGCGCCCTCCAGCACGCTGCGATGGACGCCGCTGACCTTCGGCACGTCGTCGGGGTGGAAGTGCTCGTAGGGCTGCGTGCCGACGAGCTCGTCCGGCTCGTACCCGAGCAGGTCGCGCGCGGCCGCCGAGACGAACCGGTACGTCCCGTCGGGGGCGTGCGTCGAGATCATGTCGGTGACGCGATCGGCGAGGTCGCGGCAGCGCTCCCGCTGCGCGGGACGGCCCGGAGATTGCATGCGGTGGAAGCTCATCGACTCGTGCGGCGGGCCGCCCCCATGCGACCCCGTTCCGGGGCATGAATCGACATTCAGGCGGCCCGGCTTGAATGCTCAGGAGATTTTGCGCATGGATGGAAGAAACCCTGCGCTAGAATCTGACGTTGACGTAAGGATACGAATCTTGAGCGCCGCAGCCGACACCACCGCAACCGCGCGCCGTCGGCGCCCCGGAGTCGCCGCCAATCACCACCACTACAAGTGGTGGGCGCTGTCCTGCACGAGCCTCGGCATGCTGCTCGCCACGACTAACTCGGGCACGCTGATCATCGCCCTGCCCGACCTCGAGCGGGAGCTGGGCACGAGCCTGCTCGCGCTCGTGTGGGTGATCCTCGCGTACATGATCGCCTCGACCGTGCTCGTGCTCACGTGCGGACGCCTGTCGGATCTGTTCGGCCGCAAGCGCGCGTACGTCGCCGGCTTCGTCGTCTTCGCGCTCGCCTCGCTCGGCGCCGGCTTCGCCGCCGACGGCACGCAGCTGATCCTGTGGCGGATCTTCCAGGGCGTCGGCGCCGCGTTCCTGTTCGCGAACGCGTCCGCGCTCGTGACCGACGCGTTCCCGCGCGAACAGCTCGGCGTCGCGATGGGGACGAACGTGATGGTCGCCGCGATCGGGCTCGTGATCGGGCCGGTGCTCGGCGGCGCGCTCGTCGCGATCAGCTGGCACTGGGTCTTCTGGTTCAACGTGCCGTTCGCGCTCGCCGGCAGCGTCTGGGGCGGGCTGATCCTGCACGAGCTGGCGAGACCTGACGCGGTGCGCGGCTTCGACCCGCTCGGCACGCTGACGTTCGTCGGCGGCCTCACCGGCCTCGTGCTCGGCATCTCGCGCGGCGGCCTGTCCGGTTGGGGCGACCCGGTCGTCGTCGTGAGCCTCGTCGCCGCGGTGACCCTGCTGCCGCTGTTCGTGCTGATCGAGCATCGCAGCCGCGCGCCGATGCTCGACCTGACGATCTTCGAGAACCGCCTGTTCGCGGCCGCGACCGGCGCAGCGTTCATCAACGGCCTGTCGCGCTTCGCGCTGATGTTCGTGTTCGTCTTCTACTTCCAGGGCGCGCAGGGCGACGACCCGATCACCGCGGGCCTGAAGCTCACGCCGCTCGCGGTCGGCATGCTCGTCTCCTCGCCGCTCGCCGGCGCGTGGGCCGACCGCCGCGGCTCGCGCACGCTCGCCGCGCTCGGCATGCTCGTGACGGCGGCCGGGCTCGCGGGGATGACGCTGCTCGAGGCCGACTCCGGCTACTGGCTGTCGAGCCTGTGGCTGTTCGTGGTCGGCGTCGGCTCCGGCATGTTCAACTCGCCCAACACGGCGGCGATGATGGGCACGGTCCCGCCGCACCGCCGCGGGATCGCCGCCGGCGCGCGCATGATGCTCCAGAACACCGGCGCGATCCTGTCGATCGCGTTCGTGCTCGCCGTCATCACCGCTGCCGTCCCGAGAGACGTGCTGTTCAAGATCTTCTCCGGGCTCGCGGCCGGCCTGACGCCGGCTCAGCTGGCACCGTTCATCGCCAACATGCACACGGCGCTGTGGGTGCTCGCGGCGGTCTCGCTGCTCGGTGCGCTCGTCTCGCTGCTGCGTCCGCGCCAGGAGGCGGCGGCGTGAGCGCGGCCGGCGCGAAGTCGGCGCTGCTGCGGATCGGCGACGCCGCGAGGCTCGTCGGCACGACGCCGCGGACGATCCGCTACTACGAGGAGAAGGGCCTGCTGCCGCTGCCGGAGGAGCGCGCGGCCGGCAAGCACCGCCTCTACGACGAGCAGGACGTCGCGCGGCTGCGCGAGCTGCTGCGGATGCGGAACCTGCTCGGCGTCCCGCTGGAGGAGCTGCGCGAGCTGATCTCCGTCGACGACGAGCGCGCGGTGCTGCGCGACGAGCTGCGCAGCACCGACGAGCCCGCTGAGCGCATGCGGATCCTGCAGCGCCTCGACGCGCTCGCCGAGCGCCAGCTGGCCGCGGTCGAGCGCCGCAGCGCCGAGCTGTCGGAGCTGCGCGCCGAGATCCTGACGCGCCGCGCCCGCATCGCGCAGCTGCTGACCGAGGCGCGGCAGAGCGGCTGAGCGCCAGCGCGGGTACGCGCGCAGCCGGTGTGGGAAAGCGGTCTTCGTGGCCCCGACGCTCGCCGACCGGCTCGCGCCCGCGCTCGACCGCCTCGCCGGCGGCGCGTTCGCGCGACGGGCGTTCGCGCTGGAGCTGTGGGACGGGAGCGTGCTGCCGGCGAGCGCGGCCGCGTCCGGGAGCAGGACCGCCGCGCCGCCGTGCGTGCGCGTGCGCGACCCGCGCGCGCTGGCGACGCTCGTGCGTCATCCCGACGAGCTGGGGCTCGGCCGCGCGTGGGTGAGCGGCGCGCTGGAGCTGGACGGCGACGTCGAGGCGGCGCTCGTCGCCTGCGAGCCGCTGCGCGGCACGCGCCTGAGCAGGGCCGATCGCCTGCGCGCGCTGGCGCTCGCGCGTCGCGCCGGCGTCCCGCTGCTGCGGCCCATGCCGCCGCCGGCGGCGGAGGCGCGCCTGCACGGCCGGCGCCACAGCCTGCGGCGCGACCGCGTCGCGGTCCGCCACCACTACGACGTGCCGACAAGCTTCTACCGGCTCGTGCTCGGTCCCTCGCTCGTCTACTCGTGCGCCTGCTTCGCCGATCCGCACGAGTCGCTGGAGGCGGCGCAGGAGCGCAAGCTGGAGCGCGTCTGCCGCAAGCTCGGGCTGGAGCCCGGGCAGCGGCTGCTCGACGTCGGCTGCGGTTGGGGCTCGCTGCTGCTGCATGCCGCGCGGCACCACGGCGTGCGCGCGCTCGGCATCACGCTCTCGCACGCGCAGGCGGAGGCGGCCCGCAGCCGCATCGCGGCGGCCAAGCTGACCGATCGGCTGGAGGTGCGCGTCGCCGACTACCGGGAGCTGCGGGAGGAGCCGTTCGACGCGGTCGCCTCGATCGGGATGGTCGAGCACGTCGGCGTCGACCTGCTGGAGACGTATGCACGCCGGCTCGCCGCGCTCGTGCGGCCCGGGGGCCGGGTCCTCAACCACGGGATCGTGCGGCTGAGACCGGCGCCACGAGACGACCGCACGTTCATCGCCCGCTACGTCTTCCCCGACGGGGAGCTGCACCCGCTGAGCACGATCGCGACCGCGTTCGAGCGCGCGGGCCTGGAGCCGCGCGACGTCGAAACGCTGCGCGAGCACTACCCGCTCACGCTGCGCACCTGGAGCCGCAACCTCGCGCGCCATCGCGAGGCTGCGATCGCCCAGGCGGGTCCTGAGCGCGAGCGCGTCTGGCGGCTCTACATGGCCGGCGCCGCGCTCGCGTTCGAGCGCGGCGAGCTTGGCGTCTACCAGACGCTGGCGGTGCGGCCGGGCGCGCCGCACCGCCTGCCGCTGCTGCGCGACCAGCTCACGAGCGCAGCGGCTCCGGCTCCGGCTCGCGGCTCTCGGCGTGCGCGACAGCGCGGGTCGCAGCCGCAGCCGGCGCAGCCTCGGGAGTGACGCGCGGCAGCCACGCCAACCAGCGCGGCAGGTACCAGTTGCGCTCGCCGAGCAGCGTCATCGCGGCCGGCAGCAGCACCGCGCGCACGATCGTCGCGTCGATCAGGATCGCCGCCGCCAGGCCGACGCCCAGCTGCTTGAACTCGATCGCCGAGAGGGTCGCGAAGACGCCGAAGACGGCGACCATGATGATCGCGGCGCTCGTGACCGTGCCGGCGGTCGTCTGCAGCCCGTGTCGAATCGCGTCGCTCGTGCTCATGCCGCGGTCGTACGCCTCGCGCACGCGGCTGAGGATGAACACGTGGTAGTCCATCGAGAGGCCGAACAGCACGACGAACAGGAACAGCGGCAGCCACGAGGTGATCGCGCCCGTCGATCTGAAGCCGAGCAGGCTCTCGCCCCAGCCGTGCTGGAAGACGAGCACGAGCAGCCCGTACGCGGCGGCGACCGACAGCAGGTTGAGCGCGATCGCCTTCGCCGCGATCACGAGCGAGCGGACCGTGACGAGCAGCAGCACGAACGCGAGCCCCAGCACGAACGCGAACACGAACGGCAGGCGGCTGCTCATCAGCGCGTTGAAGTCGGCCGTGTCGGCCGTCATGCCGGTGACGGCGACCTGCGCGCCGGCGGGCAGGTCGGCGCGCAGCGCGGGCGTCAGCTCGCCGCGGATGACGTCGAGCGCGTGGCGCGAGGCCGCGTCGGCGCCGTCGCCGTCGATCGGCAGGTCGATCGCGGCGACGCGGCGGCTCTTCGCGACGTCGACCGTGATCGGGTCGTTGACGACGCCGCTCGCGAGCGCACGCCGTCTCAGGTCGGCGATCGCGGTCCGGCCGGCGGCCGTGTCGAGCGCGTCGCTCTCGACGACGACGGTCGCCGCGATCTCCTTGCCGGGGAACGACGCCTGGATGCGGTCGTACGTCTGCATGATCGGCAGGCTGCGCGGGAGCGAGTCGGTGCCGGGCAGGGCGGTGCGCATGCCGAGCACCGGCACGGCGAGCGCGACGAGCAGGCCGCCGGCGACGAGCAGCGAGCCGAGCGGGCGGCGCAGGACGGCGTCGATCATGGCGGCCCAGGTGCGCGAGCCGCCGCCGCGGCGGCGCATGAGGAACGGAATTCGCCCGCGCTCCACACGATCCCCGAGCTTGCTCAGCAGCGCCGGCAGGATCGTCAGCGACGCGATCAGCGAGACGCCGACGACGAGGATCGCGCCCATCGCCATCGCGGCGAACGTCGTGTCGCCGGCGATGAACATGCCCGCCATCGCGATCATCACCGTCAGGCCCGAGATCAGCACGGCGCGGCCCGACGTCGCAGCCGCCGCCTCCAGCGCCGCCTCGGGACCGCGACCGGCGGCGCGCTCCTCGCGCTCGCGGCGCAGGTAGAAGAGCGCGTAGTCGACGCCGACCGCGAGGCCGATCAGCAGGACGACCGAGCCGACGCTGTCCTCGATCGGGATCGCGTGCGAGCCGATCGCGACGAGCCCGAGCGTCGCCATCACGCTGGAGAGCGCCAGCAGCAGGGGGATGCCGGCGGCGACGAGCGCGCCGAAGGCGACGACGAGGATCGCCAGCGTGATCGGGATCGACAGCAGCTCTGCCTGCTTGAAGTCGTCCGAGAACATCCGCGAGATCGCCTGGTCCGCGCTGGCGTCGCCGAACTGCTCGATTCGCAGCTCCGGATGCGCGCGCTGAGCGGCGGCGGTGGTGGCGAGCAGCGGCTTCACCTGCGTGTGGTCGACGTCGCGACGCAGCTCCATCGTCACGAGCGCGGCGTGACGATCGGGTGCGGTCCGAGGCGCGTCGACCTTCAGCACCTGCGGGTTGCCGCGCATGCGTTCGACGACGTCCTCGACGGCCGCGCGCAACGCCGGGTCGCTCGCGGATGCGCCTCGTGACGAGACGAGCACCGCCTCGTGCGCGTGGTCGGGGAAGGCGCGATCGAGGATCCGCTGCGCGCGGCCGGACTCGCCCGGGCTGCTCTGGTCGCCGGAGGAGCTTGCGCCGACGACGAGGTTGCCGACCGCGAACGCGACGAGCACGAACGCGATCCACCCGAGCACGGCGGCCTTGCGGTGGCGCGCGCTCCAGCGTCCCGCGCGTGCGGCGAAGTTCCTCGATGGCATGGCGACGTCCTCTCGTGGTGGATGGAGTGGCGTC
>JBQCIQ010000245.1:0-12568 GCA_051953595.1 Conexibacter sp.
GCGGATATCGCCGCGGCGCTTGAGCGCGCGGCGGCCGCGGGCGAGCGGGTCCGCGTCGCTGGCAGCGGCCATTCGTTCACCGACGCCGCCTGCACTGACGGGCGGATGCTGTCGCTGGAGCGGATGGACCGCGTGCTCGACGTCGACCGCGCGAGCGGGCTCGTGCGCGTCGAGGGCGGCATCGCGATCCACGCGCTCAACGCCGAGCTTGCGCGGCACGGGCTCGCGTTTGAGAACCTCGGCGACATTGACGCCCAGACGATCGCCGGCGCGATCTCGACCGCGACGCACGGCACCGGCGCGCGGCTGCGCAATCTCTCTGCGCAAGTCGAGTCGTTGGACTTGGTGCTGACGGACGGTTCGACGCTGACGGTCTCCGCCGCGGATCCCGATCCGACTTCCTACCTGGCGGCGCGCGTCGGGATCGGCTCGCTCGGCGTGATCGCGGCCGTGACGCTGCGCGCGGTGCCGGCGTTCACGCTGCGCGGCGTCGATGCGCCGAAGCCGCTCGGCGAGACGCTCAACCGGCTGGAGCAGCTGGGGGAGGAGAACGACCACTTCGAGCTGTTCGTCTTCCCGCATTGCGACACGGCGCTGACCCGCACGAACAACCGCGTCGAGGAGGCGCCGCGGCCGCGCGGGCGCGTGAGCGCGTGGGCGAACGACGTGCTGCTGACGAACCACGCCTTCCACGCCTTCTGCCTCGCGGGGCGGGCGATGCCGCGCTTCATCCCGGCGTTGAACCGCACCGTCACGAAGCTCGCCGGGTCGAGCACGCGCGTCGACCGCAGCGACCGCATCTTCGCCTCGCCGCGGCTCGTCAGATTCACGGAGATGGAGTACGCGCTGCCGCGCGAGCGCACGGCGGAGGCGGTGCGGCGGGTGATGGAGCTGATCCCCGAGCGCGGCTTCGAGGTCCCGTTCCCGATCGAGGTGCGCCTGGTCGCGGAGGACGACGCGCTGCTCTCGCCGGCGCACGGGCGCCCGACCGGCTACGTCGCGGTCCACATGTTCCGCGGGATGGCGTGGGAGCCGTACTTCCGCGCCGTCGAGGCGATCATGGACGACTACGCCGGCCGTCCGCACTGGGGCAAGCGTCACTTCCAGACCGCCGAGACGCTGCGGCTGCGGTATCCGCGCTGGGACGACTTCCAGGCGGTGCGTGGGCGGCTGGATCCGGAGGGACGCTTCGCAAACGCCTATTCCGGCAGGGTTCTCGGGACTGTATCTAACGTTCAAGTCGAGCGTTAGAGAAAGGTCCTTCCCTCGCCGCGATAGGTGGGAACCGTCTCGACCACGCGGTCGCCCTCGATCAGGTGCAGCGCGTCGAAGCGCTCGCACAGCTCGCCGGCCTTCGCGTGGCGGAGCCAGACGCGATCGCCGACCCGCAGGCGGTCGGCGGCGCCGCCGAGCAGCGGCGTCTGCACCTCGCCGGCACCCTCGCGACCGTCCAGCCGCAGGCCGGCGGGCAGCACGGGGCGCGGCAGCCGCGCGCGGTCGCCCGAGCCGGAGGCGAGATAGCCGCCGCCGAGCGCGGTGACGACGCCGCGGCCCGGGCGCCGTACGACCGGCAGTGCGAACAGCGCCGCCGGCAGCGGTCTGAAGCGCGAGTAGGCGTCGAACAGCGTCGGGCCGTAGAGGCCGGAGCCGGCGGCGACCTCCGTGACCGCCGGCTCGGCCGCGGTCGACTCGATCGAGCCGGTGCCCCCGCCGTTGACGAACGCCAGCGGCGCGACCGCTTCCACCGCCGCGACGATCGCCGCGCGGCGCTCCGCCAGCTCGCGCGCGGACGCGCGCTGGACGGCGCGCAAGGCGAGCCCCATCAGCGGCTGGCCGGGCGGCCGGTCGCCGAGCCCGGCGATCTGCGCCTCGTATGCCATCAGACCGACGAGGCGCAGCGACGGCCGCGCGACGACCTCCCGCGCGAGCGCCGCGACCTGCTCGGGCGTGTGCAGGGGCGAACGCTTGACGCCGATGTGGACGCGCCCGCCGAGCGGGCGCCACGAGGCGTCGGCGTCGACGCAGACGCGGATCGGCCCGGCGCCGCCCGCCTCCCGCACCGCCGCCTCGATCAGCTCCAGCTGCGCGACGTCGTCGACCATCACGGCGATGCCGGCGTCGTCCCCGCGCACGGCGAGCGCTCGCAGGGCGGCGCGGTCGGCGGTCGGGTAGGCGACGACGATGTCGCGCAGGCCGTGGTCGGCGAGCCACAGCGCCTCCGGCAGCGTGTAGGCGAGCGTGCCGTGAAAGCCGTCGTCGGAGGCGAGCGTGCGCTCCAGCAGCGCGCGGCAGCGGATCGACTTGCTCGCGAGGCGGATCGGCGTCCCGCCGGCGCGCCGCAGCATGTCGCGCGCGTTCGTCCAATACGCGTCCAGGTCGACGACCGCGAAGGGCGGATCGAGGTCGGCGGTGGCGCGGTCGAGACGCGCGAGATCGTCGGCGGCGTCGGGCATCTCGGCGACCTTACCGTCCGCGCTGGAGCGCCGGCGAAACCTGTCCTGGCGCGGCGGAACGCGCCTTCTTCGCCGCATATCGCGACATTCCTGCGCCGAAGTCGTTAGGCTGCCGGCCGTCGCTTGTCACCCAGCCGAGTCTCCGGCATCGCAAAAAGCCGGGGAGCGGGGGAACCAGTTGAGGCCGGATGCACGGTCCTCTGGGGCGAATCGTCGCAAGGTCGCGACGTAGCGCTGCTCTTTCTGCGCGAGCCCGTCAGCTAACCCCGCAGGCGCCCGAAAGAGAAGGGGTTTGCACCCGTGCCGTCCGTCATCGCGCCGGCTTGCCGGCGTCCGCGTTCCGTCATCAGCCTCGCCGTGGTCGTCATCGTCGCGCTCGCCATGCTTGCGCCCTCGATCGCCACGGCCGCTCAACACCTCGGCGACCGCACGCTGCAGAAGGGCGACCGCGGTCACGACGTCCGCGTGCTGCAGGACTTCCTCACCCGCGCCGGCTACGCGACGCCGATCGCGGGCGTGTTCGGCCCCGAGACGCTGCGCAACGTCAAGCGCTTTCAGCGCGCGCACCACATGACGGTCGACGGGGTCGTCGGGTCGGGCACGAGCAGGGCGCTGCGCACGGTCGCCGCCCGCCGCGCGCACGCGCAGCAGGGGGCCGCCGAAGGCGGGGGCGCGGGCGGCGGTTCCCAGCACATGGGCGATCGCCCGCTCAGAAAGGGCATGCGCGGCCACGACGTGCGCGTCCTGCAGGACTACCTGTCCCGTGCCGGCATCCCGACGCCGATCGACGGCGTGTTCGGTCCCGGGACGCTGCGCAACGTCAAGCGCTTCCAGCGCGCGCACGGGCTGACCGTCGACGGCGTCGTCGGGCCCGGGACGGTCACGACCCTGCGCCAGCTCGGCGAGGGCGGCAGCGCCGGCGACAGCGGCACGGCTCCCGATGCGCCCGTCGGCCACGCGCGCCTGCTGTCGAACGGCACCGCCGTCGCGCCGGCCGACGCGCCCGCCGCGATCAAGGGCGTGATCGCCGCCGGCAACCGCATCGCGACGAAGCCGTACGTCTACGGCGGCGGTCACGGGACCTGGATCGACAACGGCTACGACTGCTCCGGCTCGGTCAGCTTCGCGCTGCACGGCGGCGGGCTGATCAACACGCAGCTCGACTCGACCAGCTTCGAGTCCTACGGATCGCGCGGCAACGGGCGCTGGATCACGATCTACGCCAACGCCGGCCACGCGTACATGGTCGTCGCCGGGCTGCGCTTCGACACGAGCGGCGCGAGCCCGTCGCGCTGGCAGTCGGACATGCGCTCCGGCGCCGGCTACGTCGTGCGGCACCCCACGGGCTTCTAGCGTCTGCGTCGCCATCGGGGACGGGCCGCCCGGCTGCGAGAGGCCGGGCGGCGCGGACGCCGCGGGAACCGGCGTGTCGGGCCTGGCTGCGCAGCTAGCATCGGCCGCATGTCCGCACTCGCCGATTCCTACGCCCTGACCGACGACCAGCTCGCGTTCCGCGACACGATCCGCCAGATGGTGCGCGAGCGCGTCGAACCGCGCGCGGCGGAGATCGACGAGCAGGCGGAGTACCCGTGGGACCTCCGTCGGCTGTTCGCCGAGCACGATCTCTTCGGCCTGCCGTTCGAGGAGGAGTACGGCGGCACCGGCACCGGCGCGCTGACGCTCTGCATCGCGATCGAGGAGGTCGCGAAGGCGTGCGCCTCCAGCTCGCTGATGCTGGCCGTGCACGACCTCGGCACGCTGCCGATCAGACTGTTCGGCAGCGAGGAGCTGAAGCAGCGCTTCCTGCCGCGGTGCGCGACGGGCGAGTGGTCGCCGGCGTTCGCGCTGTCGGAGCCGGAGGCCGGCTCGGACCCCGGCGGCATGATCTGCAAGGCCGTCCAGGACGGCGACGAGTGGGTCATCAACGGCACGAAGAACTGGATCACGAACCTCGGGGTCGCCGACTTCTACGTCGTCTTCGCCGTCACCGACCCGAGCGCCGGCCACTCGCGCGGCATCAGCGCGTTCGTCGTCGAGAGAGACCGGCCCGGCTTCTCCGTCGGCAAGCTGGAGAAAAAGCTGGGCATCAAGGGCTCGCCGACCGGCCAGCCGATCTTCGAGGACGTGCGCGTGCCGGCGGCGAACCTGATCGGCGAGGTCAACAAGGGCATGCACGTCGCGCTCGGCACGCTCGACTACTCGCGCCTCGGGATCGCCGCGCAGGCGCTCGGGATCGCGCAGGGCGCGACCGACTACGCCGCCGCCTACGCGCGCGAGCGCAGGCAGTTCGGCCAGCCGATCAACGCCTTCCAGGCGATCCAGTTCAAGCTCGCCGACATGGAGACGCAGACCGCCGCCGGCCGCGAGCTGCTCTACCAGGCGGCTGCGAAGGCCGACCGCGGCGACAGAGACCGCGGCAAGTACAGCGCGATGGCGAAGCTGTTCAACTCCGACAACGCGATGCGCGTGACCGTCGAGGCGGTGCAGGTGCTCGGCGGCTACGGCTACGTGAACGAGTATCCCGTCGAGCGGATGATGCGCGACGCGAAGATCACGCAGATCTACGAGGGCACGAACGAGATCCAGCGCCTCGTGATCGCGCGCACGATGCGCTGATTCGGGCGGCCGGCGCGGCGGGCGCTGCGGTCGCCGGGACCGGTCCGAGCGGCTACGCTCGGAGGATGTTCTCGAGACTCCCGACCGGCGCGCAAGTCGCCTGGTCGGCGCTCATCGCCTTCGCGATCGCGCTCCTCGCGATCACGGCGGTCGAAGGGCTCGCGGCCACCTACCCGATGCGGTTCCTGCAGGGGATCGCCGTCGCGCTGGCGGGCGCGCTCGTGATCACGTTCGTGCTGGCGCTCGTGACGGGCCGACTGGCGGACTGGAGGAACCCGCGCTCAGAGGGCGACTTCGAGGCGCTTGTGGAGCGCAGCGAGCAGTTGGCGCGCGAAGGGCTCTCGGGCGAAGGCGAGGACGAGTACGACGACGGATTCGAGGACGACGACCACGGGATCGACCCGTGGAACGAGGAGGACTTCAAGGCGCTCGTGAGGTCGGCGCTCGACGAGCTGCCGCTCGAGTTTCACCGCGCGCTGGAGCACGTCGCCGTCGTCGTCGGCAGTGAAGGTCGCAAGCACCATGCCTACGGGCTCTACCACGGGCCGACCGTTGCGCACGACGGCTTCGCCCGCATCGTGATCTTCCAGGACACGATGGTCCGCGACTTCGGCCACGACCTCGACCTGCTCCGCGCCCAGGTCGTCCGCACCGTCCGCCACGAGCTCGCCCACCACCTCGGCTGGGACGAGGACGGCGTCCGCGGGCTCGGGCTCTAGCCGGCGACGGGCATGATCGGGACGTCGTAGGCGGCGAGTGCGTCGTCGGCCGTCACGAGCGTGGCCGCCTCACCTTGCGCTTGCGCGACGAGCAGGCGGTCGAACGGGTCGCCGTGATGGCGCGGCAGGCGGGCGGCGTCGAGCGCGTTGTCGGGGGTGAGGTTGAGAAGTCGGAAGCCGGCACCCTCAATCAGATCGAGGAGGTCGGGTGGTGCGTCCAGCTGTCCCTTCAGTCGCTTGATCTCCAGCTCCCAAACGCTGATGGCGCTGACAAGCGCGTCGTTCGCTTCATCGACGAGCGCTTCCACGCCGTCGGACAGCCGGCCGGGCGCACTGGTGATCAGCCAGAGGACGACGTGGCTGTCAAGCAGGAGTCTCACTCGATCATCCCGAGCTTGCGATAGATCGCCTTGTCGGCCTCGTCGGCTCCCGACAGGTCGACCCGGCCGTGCCAGCAACCGACGATCGAGCGGTAGTTGCGTCTGCGCTGCGGGTGCATGACCAGCTTCGCGACGGGTTTACCGCGTTCAATGATTGCGACCTCTTCGCCGTGCTTCACGCGATCGAGCAGTTCTGGGAGGCGTGCCTGGACGCCTTGGACGTTCACGCGGGTCATGCGACCACGGTAGGCCGCGCGCAAAGCGCCGTCTACAGCGCACATCTGGCAATCGACGGCTGAACGGCATCGTTCGTACTACCCTTAAGGTCAGGCCCCCGTGGAGTGCGACCGCCGGGGGGTAACTGGAGCCCGTGGAGTGCGACCGCCGGGCACCTCACCGAAAGGAACCCCATGTCCAATGCCGTCATCGTCGACGCGGTCCGGACGCCGATCGGCCGCGCCGTCAAGGGCTCGCTGAAGGACGTGCGCGCCGACGACCTCGCCGCGATCCCCCTCAGAGCCATCCTGGAGCGCAACCCGCAGCTCGATCCCGCCTCGATCGTCGACGTGATGATGGGCGCGGCGTCGGGCGAGGGCGAGCAGGGCTACAACGTCGCCCGCAACGCCCTGCTGCTCGCCGGCTATCCGGTCTCCGTCCCCGGCACGACCGTCAACCGCTTCTGCGCCTCCTCGCTGCAGACGATCCGCATGGCCTTCCACGCGATCACCGCCGGCGAGGGCGACACGTACGTCGCCTGCGGCGTCGAGGCCGTCTCGCGGCTCGGCGGCGGCTCGCCGGTGCCGTTCCACCACAAGCTGGACGGCTCCGAGGGCTCGCTCGTCAACGTCTACATCCCGATGGGCTTCACGGCCGAGAACGTCGCCGAGCGCGAGGGCGTCTCGCGCGAGGCGCAGGACCGCTGGGCCGCGATCTCGCAGCAGCGCGCCGTCGCCGCGCAGGAGTCCGGCCACTTCGACAGGGAGATCGTCCCGGTCGTCGTCCCAGAGCACACCGCGACGGACGAGAACGGCGAGGAGATCACCGTCCCCGAGGCGACCGTCACGAAGGACGACGGCCCCCGCCCCGGCACGACCGAGGAGAAGCTGGCGCAGCTGAGACCAGCGTTCAAGCCGGACGGCACCGTCACCGCCGGCAACGCCTGCCCGCTCAACGACGGCGCCGCCGCCGTGCTCGTGATGGCGGAGGAGAAGGCGGCCGAGCTGGGGATGACGCCGAAGGCGCGCATCGTCGCCTCCGCCGTCGCCTCGATCGAGCCGGAGTACATGGGCCTCGGCCCGATCCCGGCGGTCCGCAACGTGCTCAAGCAGGCGGGCATGACGATGGACGACATCGACATCGTCGAGCTGAACGAGGCGTTCGCGGCGCAGGTCGTTCCGTGCCAGGAGGAGTGGGGCATCGCCGACGAGAAGCTCAACCCGTTCGGCGGCGCGATCGCGCTCGGCCACCCGTTCGGGATGACCGGCGCCCGCATCATGACGACGCTGCTGAACGACCTCGAGACGCTCGACAAGACGGTCGGCCTCGAGACGATGTGCGTCGCCGGGGGCATGGGCATGGCGATGATCGTGGAGCGCTTGAACTAGGCGTGAGGGTCGGCGGGTAGGCTCGACGCATGAGCCTGCTCGCCTTCCTCCTCCTGCTCGCGCTCAGCGGGCTGATCGTCGGGGCGCTCGCGCGCCTTGCGCTGCCGGGCCCGGACCCGATGTCGATCCCCGCAACGATCGGACTCGGTCTGCTCGGCTCGTTCGTCGGCGGTCTGATCATGCGGTTGGTGTTCCACGCCTACGGCGCCGGCCTGATCGTGTCCGTGCTGTGCGCGACGCTGATCCTGTGGGCGATCCGCCGCGCGCGCGGAGAGCGTGTGCGCCCCTACAACTCGCGGCGCTTCTAGCCGCGCGCCGGGCGCTCGCGGCCCGGATGCGGGCAGCACCGCCGGGCGGCCAGCCCCGGCAGAGAGATCGAGGCCAGCCACCCGACGATCAGCCGGCGGCCCAGCATCGGGAGCAGAGCCGCGTCGGGGAAAGTCGTCACCTTCGCAAGGGAAGCTTTCCAGGCGTTTGAACGCCCGGGGCGGGCACAGGTTGGCCGCTAGCGGGCCGGCGCGACTCGGCCTGCGGCTGCGCCGGGATCGCCGAGGGAGCGTTGCCACCACGCGGGTCTTCGGGCGCGCGGCTTGGCGGGGCGGGCGGCGACGCTCTGCCGGGCGCCGGCGGCGTGCTTCCCGGTGCGTTGCCCTGCGCCGGAGGCGCCGGCGTGGGTGTCGGCACCGGCGTGGGAGCGGGCGTCGGCGGCGTCGCGCCGCCGCTTCTCACGCCCCCTCCGGCCGGCGCCGGTTCGGCGGGAGCGGCGGCAGGCGTGTGCGACGGCGCATGGTCCGCGCCGGGCGCGCCGCCGCTCGTCGCGTCGCCGTCGCGCGGATGCGGCGAGGGCGGATCGTAGGGTGCGGTCGCTCCGTCCGAGGCGTTGCCGCCGTTCGCGGTCGGGGGGCGCTCCTGCAGCCGGGCCGTCGGGTCGGTCAGTCCGCCGGGATCGCTCAGCGGCACGCCGCCGGTTGGGCGGCCGGCGGGAGCAGCGTGCAGCGACGGGGCGTCTGCGCCTGGCACGGCTCCGCCGAGCGACGGCGTCCGCGACGGCGGCGCCGCGTGACGCGCGATCCGTTCGGTGAGCGCGCCTCCGCTCGCCACGGCGCTTGCGACGGCGAGCGACACGGCGATCTTCCCGGCCCCGGTCGAGGCGACCGTGCCGAGCACGCCGCCGAGCGCGCCGCCCGACGCGCCGGAGGTGGCGCCGGCGGTCGTCGCGCTCGCTGCGACGGCGGCGCCGCCGGACGCCTGCGCGCCGCCGCCGGCTGACAGCACGCTCGCCTTCAGCGCGATGCTGGGAACGACCGGCAGCGCGAGCGCGAGCAGCTTGCGCTGCGTCGCCACCTCGGCCTTGAAGGCGCGGCAGCCGTCGCACGTGCGCAGGTGGCGTCGCAGCGGACCGCGCCGCAGCGCCGCGCCGCTCGCGGTCGCCAGCTCCAGCCGAATCTCGTCGCACGGCGTCGCGCGCGCTTCGCGACTGGCCGCCAGCGAGGTGCGCGCCTGGAACACGAGCGCCTTCACCTTCTCTCTCGGACAGCCGAGGACGGTCGCGATCCCCGCATGGTCGAGCGCCCCAAGCTCGGCGAGCAGCAGCGCCGCGCGCTGATCCTCCGGCAGCCGCGCGAGGTCGGCAAGCAGCTCGCGCAGGTCCTCACGCCGCTCGACGGTCGCGGTGAGCCCGTCGCTCGCCGGCTCCGCCAGCTCGATCGCGACGTGCGCGCGGCGCGCGCGCAGCAGCGAGATGCAGCGGTTGCGCGCGATCGCGAACAGCCAGGCGCGCAGCTCGATCGGCTTCTCGCTCGCCACCAGGTCCCGGTAGGCGGCGAGGAACGTGTGCTGGACGGCGTCCTCCGCCTCCTCGCGAACGCCGAGCATGTGTCGGCAAAAGCCCAGGATTGCGGGGTGATGGCGGTCGTACAGCGCCTCGAAGGCACTCTCGTCGCCGGCGCGGACGAGCGCGACAAGCCGCTCGTCGCTTGCCAGGCGCAGCAAGCGGGCCGGCCGGCGCAGCCGCACCGGCGCGCGCTCGACGAGGACATCCTCCATCCGCTCATTATGAGCGTCACGGCGATTGCAACGCTCAACCCGGACGAAGGTTGGCGGCGTGACGGCTCAGTCGACGACTGGCGCGGCGAGCGAGAGCGCGAAGCGCTCCTGCGCGTCGGTGTGCCAACCGGCGAGCCGCAGGCCGGCGGCGGCGAAGTCCTCGACGAGGCGCGTGCGCGTGAACTTCGCGCTGATCTCGGTGCGGATCTCCTCGCCCTCCGACAGCTCGACGTCGAGCCCCAGCGCCGCGATCCGCACGGCGCACGTGCGCCGTGCGCGCAGGCGCATCTCGATCCACTCGTTGCGACGGTCGAAGAACGCGACATGCTCGAAGTCCTCGAGCGGGAAGTCGGCGTCGAGCTCGCGGTTGAGCACGCGCAGCACGTTGCGGTTGAACTCCGCCGTCACCCCCGCGGCGTCGTCGTAGGCGGCCTCGAGCACCGCCGGGTCCTTGACGAGGTCGGTGCCGAGCAGCAGGTGATCCTCCGGCCCGAGCAGCGCCGCGATCTCGCGCAGCATGCGCCGCCGGCTGCCCGGCGGGAAGTTGCCGATCGTGCCGCCGAGCAGCGCGACGACGCGCGGCTCGCCGTCCGTCGATGCCGGGATGCGGTCGAGGTGGCGCTCGAAGTCGCCGATCACGCCGTGCACGCGCAGGCCGGGGTACTCCTCGACCAGCGCCTCCGCGCTCGCGCGCACGACCGACTCGGCGACGTCGAACGGCACGTAGCGACGCAGCTGCTCGGCGCTCGCCATCGCGTCGAGCAGCACGCGCGTCTTCGCCGCGGTGCCGGAGCCCAGCTCGACCAGCTCGACCGCGCCGGTGGCGGCGACGATCGCGTCGGCCTCTTCCTGCAGGATCGCGCGCTCGGCGCGCGTCGGGTAGTACTCCGGCAGCTCGGTGATGCGGTCGAACAGCTCGCAGCCGTGCGCGTCGTAGAAGTGCTTCGGCGGCAGCTCCTTGAACGGCCGCGTGAGCCCGTCGAGCACGTCCTCGGCCAGCCCGCGCTCGTGCGCCGCGTCGAGGTGGTCGTCGATCGTGACGTCGGGACAGGTGGGGGAGATCGCCATGGATCACGCGTCCTTCGCTATGCGCAGGCCGGCGAAGATCTGCCGGCGCTGCGGGTGGTCCCAGTTGCGGAAGGTCGGCGTCGCGACGCGCGCGCGGGTGGCCCAGGAGCCGCCTCGCAGCACGCGGTAGTCGCCGCCGAAGAAGACCTCGGAGTACTCGCGGTAGGGGTAGGGGCGGAAGCCGGGGTAGCCGTCGAAGCGGCTCGCGGTCCACTCCCACGTGTCGCCGATCATGCCGAGGCAGCCGCTCGCCGCCTCGCCGTCGAAGGCGCCGACCGGCGCGGTGCCGAACTGCCGCTGGTCGACGTTCGCGCTCCCGGAGACCCGCTCGAGCGCCGTCCCGGTCTCGTGGTCCCAGGTCGCCCCCTTCTCCCACTCCGCCTCAGTGGGGAGGCGCGCGCCGTGCGCGCGGGCGAAGGCGTCGGCCTCGAACCAGGAGACGTGGACGACCGGCTTGCGCGGGTCGAGCGGTTCGCGGCGGTCCATCCGCCACTCCTGTCCGTCGGCCGTCCAGCCGGCTGGGCGCTCGATGTCGTACTGCTCCTTCCACGCCCACGCCTCGCGCGACCACCATTCGGGGCGCTGGTAGCCGCCGGCCGCGACGAACTCGGCGAACGCGCCGTTCGTGACCGGCGCGCGGCCGATGCGGAAGGCCGGCAGCTCGATCCCGTGGCGGGGGCGCTCGTTGTCGTAGGCGAAGCCTTCGGCCGGAGCGCCGAGGGTGCACGCGCCGGCCGGGACCTCGATCAGCTCCAGTCCGGTCAGGCCGGCGAGCGCCGGATCGGCCGGGGCGCGGGTCGCCGGCAGCGGCGCCGGCGCCGGCAGCCGCGCCAGCTCCATCGTCTGGAGCATCGTCTCGGTGTGCTGCTGCTCATGGCGCAGCACCAGCTCGAGCAGCTGCGGGTCGAGCCCCAGCTCCGCGACGCGCTCGCGCACCGCGGCCAGGTAGTCGAGCGCGTCGGCGCGGCGCAGGTAGGGCAGCTCCCCGCGCTGCGCGCGCGGCGTCTCGAACGCGTCGTAGACCTCCGCGAGGTCGGGGCGCAGCAGCGGCAGGCCGCCGCCGCGGTGCGCGAGCCACAGGTCCTCGAACGCGGCGATGTGGCCGAGGTCCCAGACGAGCGGGCTCATCAGCGGCGAGTGGACGCGCGCGAGCGCGTCGTCGTCGAGGTGGGCGACGAGGAAGAGCGTGCGACGGCGCGTGTCGTGCAGCGCGTCGAGCACCTCCCCTGTCGCGCCCGGGGGCGCTGCCGTCTCGCTCGGCATTGCCCTGGAGTCTTTCATGTCGCGCCGGGTCGGAAACCACCTTCGGCGTGAGCTTCACCGGATCGTAAGGAGGCCGGTGCGCTGGTCTGCCGCCGCGACTATGCCGTGGCGGCGGCCGCGCGGTCGGCGATCAGCTCGACCGCCGCTCCCTCGCCGAGCAGGCTGGCTGGCACGTGCGCGCTCGGGCCGGCGAGCGTGGCCCGGACCGCGTCGGCTTTCTGCTCGCCCGCGACGAGCAGCACGAGCGCCCGTGCGGCGCGCAGGACCGGCAGCGTCATCGTGACGCCCTCCGGCGGCGGCTTTCTGCGCCGCACTGCGACGACGAGTCGTGCGCCCTCCACCATCGCGGGGTGGGCCGGGAACACCGCGGCCCGGTGGCCCGCGGGCCCGCTCCCGTGGAGCACACCTTCCAGTACCCG
>JBQCIQ010000246.1:0-16559 GCA_051953595.1 Conexibacter sp.
CGCAACGCAGTCGTGACGGCTCACAACGCCCATAAGAGCTGATACGTTGTACGGCGACGGAGGCTTGCCGTCAGGACGGGCATCGGGGTGGGGCGCCATCGGGAGGTGGCGCTCCCGCTCGGTAGGGCGTGTCCGCGCGCCAGGCTCCGGATCGATGGCCGATGCCTGAATTATCAGACAGGCAGAATGCCGTGAACCGCTGGTGCCACGGCCGTTCTCCCCTGTCGCCTCCGGACAATTCGCAGACCGGCGGACGGGGCCAGGCACATTAATTCGCCGTTGAGCTGGTTACCGTTTCTCGCAAAGCGACGTCCTTACACTGACCCCTAGATAGCGGGGGTGACGGGGATGTGCTAGCCGGATCGCGGGTGCGCGCCGCCGCTGCGGAGCACGCCCGGGCTCGGCTGGCTCCTGACCGCTCGCGTTCATGTGACTGGCATATAAATTTATATCTGGGTAACATCGGCGCGCGATGGCCACGCATGCCACCCCCCAGAGCCCCCAGCGAACCCGCCTGCCGCGCGCCGAGCGCGAGCGGCTGATCCTCGACGTCGCCCACGCGCGCTTCGCCGCCCACGGCTTCGCGGCCGTCACGATGGAGGACGTCGCCGCCGACGCCGGCGTCACAAAGCCGCTCCTGTACGCCTACTTCGGCAACAAGGAGCGCCTCTACCTCGCCTGCATGGAGCGCGCCGGCGAGGCGATGTTCGCGACCGTCGGCGCGGCCGTCTCGCGCGCCGACTCCCCGGCCGACGCGCTGCGCCGCGGCCTGCACGCCTTCTTCGCCTTCGTCGACGAGGACCGCGACGCCTGGCGCGTGCTGTTCGACGAGACGCTGCCCGGTGGCGGCGAGCTCGCCGAGCGCGTCGCCGAGTACCGCGATCGCGTGCTCGCGCTCGTCGCGCAGACGAATCTCGCGCGCCTGCCCGAGCAGCACCGCGCCGCCGCGAAGACCGAGGTCGAGGCGACCTCGGTCGCGCTGCTGGGCGCCGCCGAGGCGCTTGCGCGCTGGTGGCTGCGGACGGGCGCGATGCCCGCGGCCGACGCCGCCGACCTCTTGATCGCCACCGCCGAGCCGGGCCTGCGGGCGCACACCCGTGCCGCCAGGCCCGGCCCCGACAGCACCCGAACCGACGCGCCGACCGCCTCGCGCGGCGGCGACGCCACTGAATCCGAAGGAGCCTGAATGACCCCCGCCTCGCGCCGAGTCGTCGTGCTCGGCGGCAACCGCATCCCGTTCGCCCGCAGCGACAGCGCCTACAAGAAGGCCAGCAACCAGGACATGCTCACGGCCGCGCTCGACGGCCTCGTCGTGCGCTTCGCGCTCGCCGGCGAGCGGCTTGGCGACGTCGTCGCCGGTGCGGTCCTCAAGCACAGCCGCGACTTCAACCTCACGCGCGAGTGCGTGCTCGGCAGCCGCCTCGCCGCCGAGACGCCCGCGTACGACATCCAGCAGGCGTGCGGGACGGGCCTGGAGGCCGCGATCCTCGTCGCGAACAAGATCGCGCTCGGCCAGATCGAGGTCGGCGTCGCCGGTGGTGTCGACACCACCTCCGACGCGCCGCTCGCGCTCAACGAGGAGCTGCGCGCGATCCTGCTCGACGCCAACCGCGAGAAGTCCACGCAGGGTCGGCTCAAGCAGCTCCTGCGCGTGCGTCCCCAGCACCTCGCGCCGGCGATCCCGCGCAACGAGGAGCCGCGCACCGGCCTCTCGATGGGCGAGCACCAGGCGCGCACCGCCGCCGAGTGGGGGATCACGCGGGAGGCGCAGGACGAGCTGGCGCTGCGCTCGCACCTGAACCTGGCCGCCGCCTACGAGCGCGGGTTCCAGGACGACCTCGTCACGCCCTACCTCGGCCTGGAGCGCGACCAGAACCTGCGCCCCGATTCGAGCATGGAGAAGCTGGCGAAGCTGAAGCCGGTCTTCGGCGGACCCGAGGGCACCATGACCGCGGCGAACTCGACGCCGCTGTCGGACGGCGCCGCCGTCGCGCTGCTCGCGAGCGAGGAGTGGGCGAAGACCCGGGGACTGACGCCGCTCGCGACGTTCGTCGACGCCGAGACGGCCGCGGTCGACTACGTCAACGGCCGCGAGGGCCTGTTGATGGCGCCGGCCTACGCGGTTCCGCGGCTGCTGGAGCGCAACAACCTCAGCCTGCAGGACTTCGACCTCTACGAGATTCACGAGGCGTTCGCCTCGCAGGTGCTCTCGACGCTCGCCGCATGGGAGGACCCGGTCTTCTGCACGCAGCGCCTCGGCCGCTCCGAGCCGCTGGGCGCGATCGACCGCAGCAAGCTCAACGTCAACGGCAGCTCGCTCGCCGCCGGCCACCCGTTCGCCGCGACCGGCGGGCGCATCGTCGCCGCGCTCGCCAAGGCGCTCCACGAGCGCGGGGGCGGCCGCGGCCTGATCTCGATCTGCGCGGCCGGCGGCCAAGGCGTCGTCGCGATCTTGGAGGCCTAGCCATGGACAAGTACACGCAGCTCGTCAACACGCCGATCGGCAAGAGGGTCGCCAAGCAGGTCGGCCTGCCGAAGCCGGTGCCGCTCAAGCGCCACACGCCCGGCGCGCCCGTCGTCGACGGCAAGGTGCTCGTTGGCGGCGCGCCCGGCGGCCGGCTCGCGAAGCCGATCGCGCAGGTGCTCGCCGACGTCGGCGCCGACGTCGCGACGCCGCTGCGCCCGGACCTGCGCGCCGCGGCCGCCGAGGCCGGTCTCGACGCCTCGCCGTGGACGCCGAAGGCGTCGGTCGACCACCGCTACGCCGCGCTCGTGTTCGACGCGACCGGCATCGCGGAGTCCGCGCAACTGGAGGAGCTGCACGCCTTCTTCGGACCGACGATCCGCCAGGTCAAGACGTGCGGGCGCGCGATCGTGCTCGGCACGCCGCCGGAGTCGGCGAAGCAGCCCGGCGAGCGCGTCGCGCAGCGCGCGCTGGAGGGCTTCACGCGCGCGATGGCGAAGGAGATCGGCCGTGGCGCGACCGTCCAGCTCGTCTACGTCGAGCCGGGCGCCGAGGACGCGATCGCCGGCACGCTGCGCTTCTTCCTCTCCCCGCGCTCGGCGTTCGTGTCGGGCCAGGTCGTACGGATCGGTGCCGAAGGCGGCAAGGTGCCGAGCGACTTCGACTGGGAGCAGCCGCTCGCCGGCAAGGTCGCGTTGGTGACGGGCGCCTCGCGCGGCATCGGAGCCGCGATCGCGTCCACCCTCGCCCGTGATGGCGCGCACGTCGTCGGCCTCGACGTGCCGGCGCTGGAGGACGACCTCAAGGCGGTCGCCGCCGGCATCGGCGGCTCCGCGCTCGCGCTCGACATCACCGCCGAGGAGGCGCCCAAGACGATCGCCTCGTATCTGAAGAAGGAGCACAGAGGCGTCGACGTCGTCGTCCACAACGCCGGCATCACGCGCGACCGCACGCTCGGCCGCATGGACGCCGACCGCTGGAACGCCGTGATCGCGGTGAACCTCTCCTCGATCGAGCGGATCACCGACGCGCTCATCTCCGGCGGCTCCAGAGCAGTGCTCAACGAGGGCGGGCGGATCGTCTGCGTCTCGTCGATCTCCGGCATCGCCGGCAACGCCGGCCAGACGAACTACGCGACCTCGAAGGCCGGCGTGATCGGCATCGTGGACGCGTACGCGCCCGAGGTCGCCAAGCTCGGCGCGACGATCAACGCGGTCGCGCCCGGCTTCATCGAGACGCAGATGACGGCGAAGGTGCCGCTCGCGATCCGCGAGGCCGGCCGGCGCATGTCGTCGCTCTCGCAGGGCGGGCTGCCGGTCGACGTCGCCGAGACGATCGCCTGGTTCGCCTCGCCGGCGAGCGGCGGCGTGAACGACAACGTCGTGCGCGTCTGCGGGCAGAGCCTGCTGGGAGCGTGACGTGAGCACGCTCACCACATACGCCCGCGCCGCGCTCCCGCTCGTGCCGGGCGCGTCGCTGCTGCCGTTCGTCGCGGGGCGCGGCAAGGAGATGCCGGCGCTGGAGCGGCGCCTGGACGGCGTGAAGGTCGACCCGGCGCATCTCGCCGACTACGCGAGAGTCTGCGGCTTCACGCTGCGCGACACGCTGCCGGCGACGTACCTGCACATGCCGGCATTCCCGCTGCACATGCAGCTGATGACGGACGGGAGGTTCCCGTTCCCGGCGGTCGGGCTCGTGCACGTCGAGAACCGCATCACGGTTCACCGGCCCGCGCGGGTGTCGGAGACGTTCGACATCGTCGTCAAGACCACTCCGATCGAGCCGCACCCGAAGGGCAAGGCGTTCGCTCTGGTGTCCGAGGCCCGCGTCGACGGCGAGCTGGTGTGGGAGGAGACCTCGACGATGCTGCGGCGTGGCAAGGGCTCCGGCGAGTCCGCCAAGCGCGACGAGCAGCCGCTGCCCGCGGGCCCCGGCGTCGAGTGGAAGCTGCCGGAGAACCTGGGCCGCAAGTACGGCGCCGTCTCCGGCGACCGCAACCCGATCCACATCCACCCCTACACGGCCAAGCTGTTCGGCTTTCCGCGCGCGATCGCGCACGGCATGTGGACCAAGGCCCGCGCGCTGGCGGCGCTGGAGCCGCTGCCCGACGCCTACACGGTCGAGGTCAGCTTCAAGAAGCCGATCTTCCTGCCCGGCCGCGTGACGTTCGCGCACGAGGCCGGTCGGTTCGTCGTGCGCAGTGCCAAGACCCCCGACACGATCCACCTCGAAGGGACGGTGACGCCATGAGCATGGCGGAGCGCAGCATGGGACTCGGCCTGCGCGCCCTCGGGCGCCTCGCCGGCTCCGACGTCGTCGACCGCCTCGGCGTGCGCAAGCCCGCCGAGAGAATCCTCTACCGCGCCACGCGCGACGGCTTCAAGGCCGTCGGCGCCGCCAACCGCACGTTCAAGTCGGTCAACGGCGGCAGAAAGGCGACGCGCCTTCCGAGCACGGCGAGCACCGGCCTGTTCGACCTGACGCCGACCGAGGAGCAGCAGATGCTCCAGGAGTCGTTCAGAGCGTTCGGCGCCGATCAGCTGCGCCCGAATGCGCTGAGAGCGGACACGGCCGCGAAGGCGCCGGAGGAGATCCTGAAGAGCGGCGGCGAGCTGGGCCTCACGATGCTCGGCGTGCCCTCCGCGCTCGGCGGCGCCGTCGACGAGCGCTCCTCGGTGACCGCGGTGCTCGCCGCCGAGGCGCTTGCGCACGGCGACATGGGCCTCGCGGTCGCGCTGCTCGCGCCGGCCGGCGTGGCGAGCGCGCTCGCGCTGTGGGGCGACGGCGACCAGCAGGCGACCTACCTGCCGGCGTTCGTCGAGGAGGAGACGCCGGCCGCCGCGGCCGTCGCGATCCAGGAGCCGCGCGCGCTGTTCGACCCGCTGGCGCTGCAGACGGTCGCCCGCCGCGAGCGCGACGACTTCGTGCTCGACGGCGTCAAGTCGCTCGTGCCGCTCGCCGAGAGCGCCGACCTGCTCGTCGTCGCGGCGAGACTGGAGGGCCACGGCCCCGTGCTGTTCCTCGTCGAGACGAAGACGAGCGGCGTGCTCGTGAAGGCCGCGCCGGCGATGGGCGTGCGGGCTGCCGCGACCGGCGACGTGCTGCTGGAGGGCGTGCGCCTTCCCGCGCGGGCGCTGCTGGGCGACGGCGACCCGGCCGTCTACGCCGAGGCCGTGCGGCGCGCGCGGCTCGCGTGGTGCGCGCTCGCGTGCGGAACCGCGCGGGCGGTCCTCGACTACGTGATCCCGCACGTCAACGAGCGCGTCGCGTTCGGCGAGCCGATCTCGAACCGCCAATCGGTCGCGTTCACTGTCTCCGACATCGGCATCGAGCTGGAGGGTGCGCGGTTGGCCACGCTGCGCGCCGCCGCCCGGCTCGACGCCGGCAAGGACGCCGCCAGGGAGGTGGCCATCGCCCGCGCGCTGTGCAGCGAGAAGGGCGCGTGGATCGGCTCCAACGGCGTGCAGCTGCTCGGCGGCCACGGCTACGTGAAGGAGCACCCGGTCGAGCGCTGGTACCGCGACCTGCGAGCGGTGGGCGTCGCCGAGGGCGCCCTCCTCGTCTAGGAGATTCAGATGATCAACCTTGAGATCCCCAAGAAGTTCGTCCCGCTCGTCGGGCAGGCGCACCAGGTGGCGGAGGAGGTCTTCCGTCCGATCTCGCGCAAGTACGACGCGGGCGAGCACGAGTATCCGAAGGAGCTCGACATGCTCGCCGCGCTCATCGACGGGATGAACGACGGCTCGGACCTCGGCGGCGCGGGCGCCACAGGAGTGCGCCGGACCGACACCGAGGGCAAGGACGAGGTCGGTAGCGTCCGCAATGGGAGCAACATGTCGACGGTGCTCGGCATCATCGAGCTGTGCTGGGGCGACGTCGGGCTGCTGCTGTCGATGCCGCGTCAGGGCCTCGGCAACTCGGCGATCGCCTCCGTCGCGAACGACGAGCAGCTGGAGCGCTTCAGAGGCAAGTGGGCCGCGATGGCGATCACCGAGCCGGAGGCCGGGAGCGATTCCGCGGCCATCCGCACGACCGCCGTCTACGACGAGGCGACGGGCGAATACGTCCTCAACGGCGAGAAGATCTACGTCACCTCCGGTGAGCGTGCGGATCTCGTCGTCGTGTGGGCGACGCTCGATCGCAACGTCGGGCGTGCGGCGATCAAGTCGTTCGTCGTCGAGCGATCGAATCCGGGCCTGAAGCTCGACCGCCTCGAGCACAAGCTCGGGATCCGCGCGAGCGATACGGCGGCCTTCATCCTCGACGACTGCCGCGTGCCGAGAGAGAACCTGCTCGGCTCGCCGGAGGTCGACACGAGAAAAGGCTTTGCCGGGGTGATGCAGACGTTCGACAACACGCGGCCCCTGGTCGCCGGCATGGCGGTGGGCTTGACCCGCGCCTGCCTGGAGCTGACCGAGCGACTGCTGCGCGAGGCCGGCGTCGAGGTCGACTACGACAAGCCGGCGAGCGTCCAGTCCGCGGCTGCCGCGGAGTACCTGGCGATGGAGGCCGACTTCGAGGCCGCCCGCCTGCTCACGTTGGAGGCCGCCTGGATGGCCGACAACTCGAAGCCGAACTCGCTGCAGGCCTCGATGGCGAAGGCGAAGGCGGGACGCACCTGCGTCGACGTCGCGCTGCGCTGCGTGCGGCTCTGCGGCTCGCTCGGCTTCGGCGAGGAGCTGCTGCTGGAGAAGTGGGCGCGCGACGCGAAGATCCTCGACCTGTTCGAGGGCACCCAGCAGATCCAGCTGCTGATCATCGCGCGCCAGCTGCTCGGCAAGTCGAGCGCCGAGCTGAAGTAAACCGTCCGCATCCCGACGTCTGCCGCCGGTGCGCCGTCCCCCCGGGGCGCGCCGGCGGCCTTTGGGTGCTCGCTAGGGTCTTGCGCGTGCCGAGCTCGACCCCGCAGCCGACCCGCCGCGTCCGGATCCTCGGCGCCGGCGGGACGATCGCGATGGGCGGTCCCTCCGGCGCCACGCCGCAGCTGGACACCGAGGCGCTGATCGCCGCCATCCCCGGGCTCGCCGGCCGCGACGGCTTGGAGGCTCGCGATGTGGTGAACAAGCCCTCGGCGCACCTCACGTTGGAGGATCAGCTGACGATCTGCCGGGAAGCGCGTGATGCCGCGCGTCGCGGGATCGGCGTGGTGGTGACGCACGGCACCGACGCGCTGGAGGAGACGGCGATGCTGTGCGACGTGATCCACGACGCGGAGGCGCCGATCGTCTTCACCGGTGCGATCCGGCCGGCGACCGCGGCCGGCGCCGACGGGCCGGCGAACCTCTTGGATGCCGTGTCGGTTGCGCGCTCGGAGGAGGCCGCCGGAATGGGGGTGCTCGTCGTCTTCGGCGGCGAGATCCACCACGCGCGCTGCACGCGCAAGACCGACACGACGTCGCTGGTGGCGTTCAGCTCCCCTCAGACCGGGCCTTTGGGTCGCGTGACGGAGGGGCACCCGACGATCTGGTCCCGCCTTCCCCGCAACCCTCCGCTCGATCCGCCGTCGCTCGATCGCCGCGTATTGGTTGTCCCGACGATGTCGGGCGACGACGGGACGCTTGCCCGCGCTGCCCTTGCGACCGAGCCGGACGGCGTGGTCATCGGGACGTTGGGCGCCGGCCACCTCGCGCCGCCGCTCTTGGAGCTGTGGGCTGACGCAGCGGAGAAGATCCCCGTCGTCGCGTATTGCCGCCCGGAGCGGGGTGTCGTTTTGCAGGGCACGTACGGATACGCCGGCTCCGAGCAGGATCTCCGTGGAACGCGCATCATCCCCGCCGGCTTCCTCTCGCCGCAGGCGGCGCGGATGAAGCTGCTCGCCTGCGTCGCCAGCGGTTTGAGCGTCGACGAGGTCCGCTGGGCGTTCCGCCAAGACGACGGCTGAGGGGACGAATCCCGGGACCACTGTCCCTCTGCGACCGGTATGCGGTCGAAAGTGGACAGTGCTCTTGTGGAGAGGCAGTACGGGGTGGTGTCGCGGCGGCAGCTGGTAGCGATGGGCGTGGGGAACCGCGCGATCGGGGACCGGCTTGCGAGCGGGCTGCTGATTCCACTCCACCGCGGCGTCTACGCGGTCGGGCATCGACAGCTGCGCCAGGAGGGGCGGTGGGTCGCGGCGGTGCTGGCGGCGGGACCCGGCGCCGTATTGAGCCATCGCGACGCCGCGGCATTGCACGGAATGCGGAAGGCGCCCGAAGGAAGACCCGTGAGCGTGAGTACGGCTGCGCACGTACGGGCGATCGAGGGCGTGTGGGTGAAGGCGCGGCGGACGCTGGTCGAAGAGGACCGCGCGGTCGTGAAGGGCATCCCGGTCACCTCCCCAGCCCGCACGCTCGTCGACCTCGCGCCGATGCTGACGGCGGCGCAGATGCAGAGCACGCTCGGCGAGGCGGACCGACGCGGGCTGCTCGACACGGCGGCGGTGGAACGGGCGCTCAAGCGCACGAAGGGCCGCCACGGCCAGGGCCATCGGCGACTGACCGCCGCCGTCGATGCCCACGAGCGGCATGGCGCGGCGCTGACCCGTTCCGAGTTGGAGGAGCGCTTCCTCGACCTGATCCTCGAAGCCGGCCTGCCGCGGCCGCGACTGAACGCGCGGCTGCACGGCTTCGAGGTCGACGCGCTGTGGCCGGCCGCGAGCGTGGTGGTGGAGCTGGACGGCTGGGCGAATCACAAGGAGCGCCAGGCCGCGGCGCGAGATCGCGACAAGACGAATCGCCTGCAAGCCGCCGGCTGCGTCGTCCTGCGCTTCATGCACGGCGACCTCGTCGCGCGGCCGGCGGAGGTGGCGGCGACCGTCCGCCGCATGCTTCAGACGAGCACCGTGTCCTCGTGCGAGTAGGGCGGCACGCACGAGCAGACGACGACGAGCGGGGCGTCGGGGTCGGCGTGCAGCTGGTGAACGGTTCCGGGCGGGATGACGATGCAGTCGCCCGGGCCGATCGGGCGGACGTCGGAGCCCAGGCGGAGGCGTCCGCCTCCGCTCGTCACGAGGTAGATCTCCTCGCTCTCGCGATGGAAATGGGCCAGCGTCGAGCCGCCGGCGGGCACCGTCGCCTCCGCGAGCGACTGGCGGCGACCGGGCGTCCCCGGCGCGACCCACTCGCGGATCTCCGAGCCATCACGAGTGACGTAGGCCGGCAGCGCGCCGCGGCGGGCGATCTCCATCCAACCAGCGTAGTGCGACATGTCCGCCGCGTCGCTCGATAGAAACCGCGCCGCATGACCCTCCGCCGCATCCTCCCCCTCGCAGCTGTCGCGCTGGCGACATCGCTCACGATCGCGGAGGGCGCAGCCGCCCGCCGCCCCCGTCTCACGATCCCGCTGCCGAAGCCCGGCCACGTCACCGTCGCCGCGTTCGAGACGAGAGCCGGCGGCGCCGCGCGCCGCGTCCGCCTCGGCGCACCCGGCGCGCGCAAGCTGCCGTCGTCGGTGAAGGTGCTCTGGGCGACGCGCTCGATCCGGGTCAAGGGCGCTCTGCGCGACGTCGGCTTCGTGCTCGCGGTGCGCCGGGCGGACGCAACCGCCGCACGCGCCGCGGGCGAGGAGGACGAGCCGACGATCTTCGACCTGATCTTCGCGGCCGCCGCGGGGGGCTGCGTCGGCTGCGGACAGGCCGAGACCGTCTCCGCGAAGAACCTCGACCTCTTCCAGGCGGCCCAGGCCAAGCCGCTCGAAGACCTCTTCCGCCGCGACTGGAAGGACCCCGAGGCGATCTTCGGCGACGCTCACCACAGACCCGACCCGACGCTCGACACCGGCCACTACGACGACGGCCACTCGTTCGGCTGGGGCACCGGCAGACGGCTCGCGCTGCGCCCGCCCGACGTGCAGAGAGTCGACATCGACCTCGTCCAGGACCTGCTCGACGAGCAGCAGGGCCGCATCGTCACCGACCTCGAGGTCGCCACGAAGGTCGACCTGAACGCCGACGGAACGATCGGCGCGAGTCAGGGACAGCAGATCGGCACGACGGTCGGGCCGATCGCCATCAGCTGAGGGAGCGGTTCAGGCAAGGACCCGCGTGCGCGCGTCGGCCACGCGCCAGGCGACCACTCCGACCGCGGCGGCCACGAGCAGCACCGCCGGCCACGCACCGATCGCATGGCCGAGCGGATGCGCGAGCGCGAAGCCGGCGAGGAGCACGGCTACGAGCGCGACCGCGCGCGGCAGGCCGAGCAGCACTCGCCAGCGCAGGCCGCAGGCGAGCCCGCCGAGGAACAGCACGACGCCGCCGAGTGCGCGCGCGCCGGTGGCCTGCGCGACGGCGAAGCCGAGCAGCAGCGCGCCGGCGGCAATCGGCCAGGTGGGCAGCGGACGCGGCATCGCGGTGAGGGTAGCGGCGACTCCCGCCCGTCTCATCCTGGCGCCCCGAAACTCCGCCTGCGCATCCCCGGCCTGGGATGATCCATATTCCGGATAGAGACCGAGCCGCGCGGAAAGCCCCCGGTCGTCCCCCACCCACGAGAGTGAAGGATCCCTACTTGTCGAGTAACGACGCTCCGAACGGTGCGCGCTCGCCGGAGCACCGCCATCTGGGCGCCGCGGTGGCGGAGCTGCGCGAGCTGCGCGGCCTCTCTCGCGCCGAGGTCGCCGACAGAGCAAGACTGCGCCGCAGTCATCTCGCGGCGATCGAGCGCGGGGAGGTCGACCCGACGTTCGTCACGCTGGTCCGGATCGTGCGCGCGATTCCCGCGCCGCTGGCCGAGCTGTTCGAGCTGTTCGAACGGCGCCGCGACGCCGAGTGACGAAGCCCGCTCGCCCGGTGGGAAGATCTCTCCGATGAGCACCGCGTCGGAGCGCCGCAGCCCCCGCCTCTCCGCGGTGCTGCGCGGCGACGAGGAGCGCGTCACGCCGCTGGAGCTGTTCTTCGACCTCGTCTTCGTGCTCGCGATCACGCAGTGCACGGCGCTGATGGCGGCGACGCCGACATGGCAGGGGCTCGCGCAGGGCCTGCTCGTGCTCGGCGTGCTGTGGTGGTCGTGGGTCGGCTACGCGTGGCTGACGAGCGTCGTCGACCCGGAGGAGGGCGCCGTCCGTCTCGTGATGTTCCTCGCGATGGCCGCCTTCCTGATCTGCGCGCTGTGCGTGCCGGAGGCGTTCGGCTCCGAGGCGCTGCTGTTCGCGCTCGCCTACGGCGTCGTGCGGGTCGCCCACATCCTGCTGTTCGTGCTTGCGAGCCGCGACGACCCCGGCCTGCGCAGAGCGACGCTCGGGCTCGCGGTCAGCACGGCGATCGGCGTCGGGATCCTGCTGCTCGCCGCCGCCACCGACGGCGCGCTGCAGGGCGGCCTGTGGGCACTCGCGCTGACGCTCGACATGGCCGGGCCGCTGCTGATCGACCCATCCGGCTGGCGGCTCGTGCCGGGCCACTTCGCGGAGCGCCACGGGCTGATCGTGATCATCGCGCTCGGCGAGTCGATCGTCGCGATCGGGACCGGCGCCGGCGCGCACGTCGACGCCGGCGTCGTGCTCGCGGCGGTGCTCGGGGTCGTCGTGGCGGCCGCGCTGTGGTGGCTCTACTTCGACGTCGTCGCACCGGTCTCCACGCGGCGGCTGATCGCGGCGGCGGAGGGCGCCGAGCGCAATCGCATGGCGCGCGACTCGTTCTCCTTCCTGCACCTGCCGATGGTCGTCGGGATCGTGCTCGTCGCGCTCGGCTTCAAGAAGGCGCTGGGGCACGTCGGCGATCCGCTTCAGCTCGTGCCGACGTTCGCGCTGCTCGGCGGCACCGCGATCTACCTGCTCGCGCACGTCGCCTTCCGTCTGCGCAACGTGCGCACGCTCAACAGACGGCGTCTCGGGCTGGCGATCGTGCTGCTCGCCCTCGTGCCGGTCGCCGACGGGCTCGACGCGCTCGTGCCGCTCGCCTTCCTGGCGGCCGCGCTGTCGGCGCTGATCGCGTACGAGACGACGATCTACGGAGAGGCGCGCCAGCGCGTGCGTCATCCCGGTACGTGACGTTTTCCTACCGCAACCTGCACAAACACCTGCACGGGTGTTTGAACGCGGACGGTCGGTCGATGATCCCTGCGTGAGGTCGTCACACGCAGGTCGGCGCAGGCACGTTCGCGTGGTGGTCGCTGCGGTCGCGTTGTACGCGGCCGTCTTCACCGCGCTCGAGCTCGACCACAACGCGGGCAGCGGCCTTTCGATCCTCTACCTGGTTCCGATCGTGCTCGTCGGCGTCGAGATGGGCCGCCGGGCGGGCATCGCTGCGGGGCTCGTCTCGTTCGGCCTCTTCATCTTGTGGGCGCCCTCCTCCGCGGTGGCGCTCGCGCCCTCCGCCTACATCACGCGCGCGCTCGTGTCGCTGCTGATCGGCGCGGTCGCAGGGCATCTCGCCGACCGCATGCGCGCCGTCGCGGACGAGGCGCAGGCGAGCGCGCGCCACTTCGACCTGGCGGGCGACCTGCTCGCGACCGCGACCTTCGACGGCTGCTTCGTGCATCTGAACGGCGCCTGGGAGCGCTGCCTCGGCTGGACGCGCGAGGAGCTGATGGCGAGACCGTTCGTCGCCTTCGTCCACCCGGACGATCGCGCCCGCACCGAACAGGAGGCAGCGCGTGCATTCGAGGGCGAGGGCAGCGTGCGCTTCACCAACCGCTACCGCGCGAAGGACGGCGGCTACCGCTGGATCGAGTGGCATTCGTGGATCGACCCCGAGCGGCGGCTGATCCACGCGGCCGCGCGCGACGTGACGGAGCAGCTTGCGAACGAGGCGAAGCAGCGCGAGGCCGAGGAGCGCTTCCGCCGCGCGTTCGACGACTCCGCCACCGGCATGGCGGTCGTCGGCGTCGAGGGCGAGCAGCGCGACGTGCTGCTCGACGCGAACGACAGCCTCGGGCGGATCTTCGGCTGCGCGCGCGACGAGCTGGTCGGCACGCGCGCGCTGAGCGCGACGGTCGATCCGCAGCACGCGCCCGCGCTCGCGCGCGAGATGGACGAGCTGACGCGCGGCGCCGACACGGTCCACCACGGCGAGTACCGCGTCGTGCGCTCGGACGGCGCGCACATCTGGCTCGACATGACCGCCTCGCTGGTGCGGGATTCCGACGGCAGACCGCTCTACCGGCTCGTGCAGGTGCTCGACGTGACCGAGCGCAAGACGGCGGAGGAGCGGCTGCGCTTCCTCGCCGACCACGACCCGCTGAGCGGCGTCTTCAACCGCCGCCGCTTCGAGGCGGAGCTGCAGCGCGAGCTGGACCTTTCGGCCTCGCGCCCGCGCCGCAGCGTCCTGCTGCTGCTCGACGTCGATCGCTTCAAGGCGATCAACGACACGCTCGGCCACGCCACCGGCGACGCGGTGATCGCACGGCTCGGCGACGCGCTGCGCACGCGGCTGCGCTCGGCCGACGTGATCGCCCGGCTCGGCGGCGACGAGTTCGCCGCGATCCTGCGCCGCGTCGACCTCGACGCCGCGCGCGAGGTCGCGCAGAGCGTGCAGGCGGTCGCCGCGCAGCGGCTCGCGAGCGTCGTCGGCGAGGCGCACGGGCCCGTGACGCTGAGCGTCGGGCTCGTCTCGATCGCCGAGGGCGCCAGCCCCGACGAGCTGCTGTCCCTCGCCGACCGCGCGCTGTACGCGGCGAAGGCCGCCGGCCGCGACCGCGTCGTGCTCGACGGCGAGACGGTCGAGACCGACGAGTCGCGCGCGGCGCGGGCGAACGCGTCCGCGCAGCCGACCGCCGACTCCTCCGCGGCGGCGTAGCGCGGCCGCGCCAGCTGGGCGCCGCGGCGCGCTCGCAGCCGGCTACGGTGGCGGTGCGATGTCGCTGCTCGTGCTGGCGTTCGAGGCGGCGCTGTATCCGACGCTCCTGGCGGCGGTGGTGATCCTGCTTTCGACGGAGCGCCCGGCGCGGCTGATCGGCGCCTACCTCGCGGGCGGCTTCACGATCAGCGTCGGGCTCGGCCTCGTGATCGTGTTCGCGCTCGATTCCTCGAACGCCGTCACGAGCCAGACGTCGCTGTTGAGCTGGACCGGCGACCTCGTCGTCGGCGGGCTCTCGCTGCTGCTGTCGGTCGCGCTCGCCTTGCACGCCGACGAGCGCTGGCGTACGCGGCGCTCCACGGCAGCGGCGGCGCCGCGCGCCGGCCGCCCGGAGCCGCCGCGCGAGCAGCCGAAGGGCGAGCCGTGGTCGCAGCGGATGCTGGCGCGGGGATCGGCGCCCGTCGTGTTCGTCGCGGCGCTGTTCGTGAACGTCCCCGGCGCCGCCTACCTGATCGCGCTGAAGGACATCGCCGCCGGCGACCATTCGACCGCGACGAGCGTCGGGCTGATCGTCGTCTTCAACCTGATCATGTTCCTGCTGGCGGAGATCCCGCTCGTCGGCCTGCTCGTCGCGCCGGAGCGCACGGGCGAGCTGGTCGAGCGCATGAACCGCTGGCTGCACGACCACAGCCGCCAGCTCGCGATCGTCATCTGCTTCACGCTCGGCGCCTTCCTGATCGCGCGCGGGCTCGCGCACGCGTAAGCGCGCGGCGCCGGCTCAGCCCGGCTGGGCGATCGCTCTGCGCACCTGCTTGGCGGTGACGCGCGCGCCGAGCGCGGGCGCGAACTGCGCGACGCGCAGCTCCTCCAGCAGCCAGCGCACCTCGTACAGCGCCGGCGGCTTCGGCTCGCCGGCCGGCCACTCGGCGAGGCGGCGCTCGTATGCCGCCTCCAGCTCGTGGATCGTCCGCATCGCGTTGCGGTCGCCGCCGGCCGCGTCGGGCAGGCGGTCGAGCCGGGCGGCCGCCGCCTGCAGGGAGCGGCGCACGTCGGGCAGGCGGCGCGCGCCGGCGGCCGCGGCACAGCCGGGATGCACGAGCCGCCCGAGCTGGCGCGCGACGTCGAGGCGGATCTCCTGCAGCGGCGCGGCCGCCGGCAGCGCGTCGAGCCGCCGCTCGACCTCGCGGCGCGCCTCCAGGACCGCCACCAACCCGTGGACCGTGGCAAGCGTCTCGTCCGCGAGCGCGCCGGCGACGTGCGCTCGCAGCCGCTCCCACGCCGTTGCGTCCCACGCCGGCCCGCCGCCGGCGGCGATCAGCGCGTCGAGCGCGGCGGTGAGCGCGTCGTCGAGCGCCGCGCCGACGTTGCCGTGCGGCGCCGTCATCAGCGCGAGCTTGTCGGCGGTGCTCAGGCGGTCGACGACCCACGGGATCGGCGAGCGGACCGTCAGCCGCAGCAGCCGCCGCGTGCCGGCGTGCATCGCGCCGGCCTGCTCGACCGGCGTCTCGAACAGGCGCAGACCGACCGTCTCTCCCTCGTCGACGAGCGCGGGGAACGCGCGCAGGCCGCCGCCGGCCGCGGGCGCGAGTTCGCGCGAGATGTCTCCGAACTCCCATGCGCGCGCGCCTGTGCGCTCGATCGACGGGGTCGCCGCGGCGAGCTGCTCCCGCAGCCGCGGCTTGACCGCCTCGCGCAGCGCCTCCAGGTCCTCGCCCTCGGCGACGACCTCGCCCCGGCCGTCCTCCACGCGGAAGCGCATGCGCAGATGCGGCGGCAGCCTGTCGAGCGCCCACGCCTCGCGCGGGACCTTCACCCCGTGCCGCGCCAGCTCGCGCGAGAGCGCGTCGAGCAGCGGCTCGCGGCCGGGCCTCAGCGCGCGCAGCAGCTCCGCGGCGACCGCGGGAACCGGCACGAGCGAGCGCCGCAGCTCCTTCGGCAGCGAGCGGATCAGCGCGGTCACCAGCTCCTCGCGCAATGCGGGGACGAGCCATGTGAACTCGTCCGCGCGCAGCTCGCCGACGCGCTCCATCGGCACGCGCACGGTCACGCCGTCGTCGGCCGCGCCGGGCGCGAACTTGTAGGAGAGCGGCAGGCTGAGCGAGCCGTCGCGCCACTCCGTGGGCGCGGCCTCGACGTCGGGATCGCCGGCGCGCAGCAGCTCGCGCGGCAGTGTCAGCAGCTGCGGATCGCGCCTGCGCGCGTCCTTCCACCAGCGCTCGAACGCCGTTCCCGAGACGACCTCGGCCGGCACGCGACGCTCGAAGAACGCGAGGCGCGCCTCCTCGGGGGCGAGCAGGTCGCGGCGGCGCGGCCCGGCCGCCACCGCCGCGACCACCGCGGTCCGCCGCGGGGGGTCGGGGCTGTAGTGGGGGGGCGCGTGCCCCGCGCCCG
>JBQCIQ010000247.1:0-4154 GCA_051953595.1 Conexibacter sp.
GGGGGGGGGGGGTTTTTGGGATCGCTGTCCTCGTTGTCTGTCTGGCCTGCGCCCCCTGTCGCCCCCCCCCCCCCCGCGACCGCGGACGAGTCGAGTCCGCCGCTGAGCGTCACGGCCGTCAGCCCGGGGCTCATGCGGCGCGCGACCGCGCGCGTCAGCGCGGCCCGCACGGCCGCGTCGCGCTCCGGCGGCGCCGCTCGCAGCGGCGCGGCATAGCGCGGCTCCCACCAGCGCCGCGGCTCCCAGCCGTCCGCGCCGAACCGGATCAGGCCGCCGGGGCGCAGGCGGCGCACGCCCGCGTAGAGCGTCGCGTCGCCGCGGCGGCTGGCCGATGCGATCCAGGCGGCGACGGCGTCGTGGTCGGGCGCCGGCCGGCGCGGCAGCGCGGCGAGCACGTGACGCACCTCCGAGCCGAACGTGAGCGTGCGCCCGTCGGCGTGCCAGTAGAGCCCGCGCACGCCGAGCGGGTCGCGCACGAGCAGCCCCCGGCGCCGCGCCGGCTCCCACAGCAGCAGCGCGAAGTCGCCGCGCAGCCGTCGCAGCGCGGCCTCGCCCCAGCGCGCGTAGGCGGCGGCGACGAGCCGCTCCGGGTCGCGCGTAGCGAGGCCGAGCGCCGCCGCCAGCTCGATCGTGTCGTCGAGCACGCCGTCGAGCAGGCACACGACGGGCGCCTCCGCGTCCACCGGCGCGCCGTCGCAGGCGACGCTCAGCGGTCCGAGGTCGATGCGCCGCGCCTCCTGCGGCGCGAGCGCGGAGGCAAGCCGCTCGGCGCCCGCCGGATGGCTGCGCGCATCCCGCTCGAAGCGCCCGACGAGCGTGCGGCTCACGACGCCGCCAACGCCCGTGCCGCCGCCGCGTGGCCCGCTTCGCCCGTCGCCGCCGCATCCGCCGCGAGCGCCGCCGCGAGCGCGTCCGCGTCGACGTCCGGGGGCACGAGCACGCGCCGCAGGCGGACGTGGGCGGCGAGCCGGTGGCACAGCTCCAGCAGGCGCGCGAGCCGGTCGGGCGTCGCGAGCACGTAGTTGAAGCTGCACGCCAGCACGAGCCGCGGGTCCGCGACCGGCGCGAGCTCCAGCCGCCCCGGCGTCGCCAGCCGCTCGATCAGGTAGAGCGCGGCGAGCGGCAGCGGCGCGACCGCGGCGTCGGCGGGCAGCGCCACCGTCGACGTGTCGTCGTCGCGCGACGCGACCGCGCCGAGCGCGGCCAGCGCGGCCTCCCCGACGCGCTCCGCCTCCGCGCGCCGCACGCCGAGGCGCGGCAGCGCCGGATGGCCGAGCAGCGCGCCGCCGGCGGCCGGCTCGAGCGCCAGCACGTCGTCGGCGACGACCGCCGCGCCGCGCCGCGCGAGCGCGAGCGCGAGCGAGGACTTGCCGGCGCCCGAGGCACCGGCGACCGCCACCAGCCGGCCGTCGAGCACCACCCCGCTCGCGTGCAGCGCCTCCAGGCCCGCCGCGCACGCCGCGAACGGCAGCGCCTGGTCGAGCAGCAGCCGCTCCCACGACGCGTCCTGCGCGGAGGGGATCTCGTAGGCGATCGCGCGACCGTCGGCGGCGACGACGCAGGCGCCGCAGCCGGGCGCGGAGAGCGCGTAGCCGCCGTCGCGCTGCGCCACGTATACGACGCCGGCGGAACGGTCCGCCCCGGACGCGCCCGCGCCCGCGATCCCTTCCACGCGCGCGAGCCGCACGCTGCGCGGCGGGCGCCGCGCGGCCGTGTGGAAGCGCACGCCCGCGGGCAGGTCGCCCGCGAGCGCGAGACCGAACGCGGTCGGCGTCGGCGCGCTCACAGCTGCACGAGCCTCCGCGCCACCGGATCGGCCGGTCGCAGCAGCGCGACGCCGTCGCGCTCGACCCAGGCATGCGCGAGGAAGCGCGGCTCGGTGCGCGCCGCGATCACAACCGTGCTGTCGACCCCGCGTCGCGCGAGCATCCGCACGAGCACGAGCGAGCTCCCGAGGCAGCGCGCGTCGCCCGGCAGCGGCGCGAGCGTGCGCGCGACGACGCGCCCCAGCCGCAGCGCCAGCGCGAGCGCCGCCGCCTCGCTCGGCGCGGGCGCCTCGACGGCGCGCAGCTCCGCCAGCAGCGCCGGCAGCGGGCGGCGCCGCGCGAGCGCGTGCCGCGCGCGCACGTACGTGAGCAGCACCTCCGCCGCAAGCCGCGCGTTCGCGGCCGTCGGGCGCGGCAGGCGACGCGCGCGGGCGGAGACGCGCGCCAGGACCGGCTGCGCCTCAGCGCTCACCGTCGTCGAGCTCGAGCAGGCCGCGCTCGGCGAGCTGGCCGCACAGCTCGCACAGATCGCGCTCGATCCGCTCGAGCGGCTGCTCGAGCTCCGCCGCGACCTCGGCCGCGGCGGGGCGCACGGCGCCATGGCGCTCGAGCGCGGTGAGCATGCGGCCGGCGGTGTGGTTGAGGCCGTGGTAGCGGCCGGTCTCGAGGTTCAGCACCACGGTCTCCGCCGCGAAGCTGCGATGGACGACGTGCGGCGGCAACGCGACGCGCGCGTCGAGCAGCGTCGGGGCGTACGGTGGCATGGCTCCTCCCAGGTCGACGGTCATCAGTACTCCAAGATCGTTCCGCGCCGCTGCCCGACGCCGATCGCGGCGGTGACGGCGGCGAGCGCGACCGGCATCAGCAGCAGCGCGAACGCGGCCAGCTTCCCGACGGCGGCCCACGCCGAGCCGTGCAGCGGCGTGTCGACGAGCAGGTGGCGCATCAGGTCGACGGCGGTGCCGAACGGCTGCACGTCGGAGGCCCAGCGGATCCAGCCGGGCAGCAGCGAGACGGGGAAGTAGAGGCCGCCGACGAGCGACAGCAGCGCGATCACCCACGTCGTCCCGACGGCGCTCTGCTTGACGACGAGCGTGAGCGCCGCGAACAGCAGCCCGAACGGCAGGAACGCGAGCACCGCCAGCGCCGCGAGCGGCAGGCACAGCGGCGCCGAGGCCCAGTCGATCCGCAGGTCGAACAGCAGCGCCGCGAGCGCGATCGTGCCGCCGCCCAGCACGAGCGAGTACAGGAACGGGAACAGCGTCAGCGCGACGATCCCGCGCAGCGCGCCGAACGGCGAGACGACGAGCTTCTCGAACGTCCCGGCCACCAGCTCCTGGCGCACCAGCGCCGGCGTGCCGAAGCACGAGCTGAGCACCTGCAGGATCACGACGCCGACGGTCACGAACGCGAAGTACGCGTCGGGCGTCGTGAACGTGTCGACCTGCACCAGCTGCGCGAGGAAGTGGAACAGCGTCAGCGTGAAGATCGCGTTCGCGAGCTGGCTCAGCACGCGCATGCGGTAGCTGAGGAAGATCTGCGCGTCGCGGCGGACGACGGCGAGCGTCGCGCGGCCGGCGGCGAGCGCGGCGCTCATGCGGCCACCAGCCGGCCGCCGTCGAGCGCGTAGGCGGCGTCGAGCGCGAGCGGGGGCCGCTCGCCGGTCGGCGAGCACCACAGCACCGCGCCGCCGGCGGCGAGCCGCTCGCGCACCGCCGCCTCGAGGCACGCACGGCCGGACGCGTCGAGGCTCGTGGTCGGCTCGTCCAGCAGCAGCAGCCGGGGCTCGTGCATGAACGCCATCGCCACGCGCACGCGCTGGCGCTGGCCCATCGAGAGCCGGTCGACGCGCCGGCCGGACAGCTCCTGCAGGTCGAACGCGGCGACGACGCGCTCCACCGCCGCGCGCTCGGCGGCGCCGCCGAGCAGCGCGAGCGCCGCCCAGTAGCCGAGGTCCTGGCGCACCGTCAGGCGCGCGTGCAGTCCGCGGTCGCCGGCCGAGACGAGGCCGATCGCGCGCTGGTAGCGAGCGCGCTCGAAGCGCGGCGAGAGGCCGTGGACGTGCACGCTGCCGCGGTCGGGCGCCAGCAGGCCCGCGGCGATCCGCAGCAGCGTCGTCTTGCCGACGCCGTTGGAGCCGGCGATCCACGCGACCTCGCCGGGCTCGAGCTCGAGCTCGATCCCGTCGAGCACCGGCGCCTTCGCGCGCGGCCAGCGCTTGACGACGTCGTGCAGCTCGAGCGCCGGCCACAGCTCGGCGCCCGCGGACGCGGGGGATCCCGCGGGCGGGGCGGCAGCGGCAGGCTCCAGCGCCGTCGGCGTCATGCCGCCAGCACCGCCTCGTGCGTTCGCGCGGCGTCCGCGACCAGCTCGGCCAGCCGCCCCGGG
>JBQCIQ010000248.1:0-6499 GCA_051953595.1 Conexibacter sp.
TGGCCGGCGGGACGGGCGCCGCGGTGGGCGCGGGCGCCGGCGTGATCCTCGCCGGCGCGGCGCCCGGCGCAGGCGCGTCCGCCGCGGGCGACGCGCCGGGCGGCTGCTTCGGCAGCGGCACGACCACGGTCGCGGATCCGAGCGCGGCGCCGCCGACGCCGGCCGGGGCGGCCGGCAGCAGCGGCAGGCGCGTCGGCGCGCTCGTGCGCGCGAGGACCGGTCTCGCAGGCGCTGGTCTCGCAGCCGCCGGACCCGCGGGCGCCGCGGGGCGTTGCGCCGGGACCGCGCCCGTGCGCTGCGTCGCGCTCGCGCGACGCGCCAGCTCCAGCGCGGCGGCGAGCCGTCTCTCCAGCTCGCCGATGCGGTCGTGCGCCTGCGCGCCCCACTCGCGCAGCCGCTTCAGCTCTCGCGCCTGCGCGAACAGCAGCAGCGCGAACAGCGCGAGGCCGAGGGCGGCGGCAAAGCCGGCGTACGTACCGACCTTGTCGATGTAGTGGTGGACTGAGAGGGAGGCGACGATCACGGCCAGGGGGAGCCGGCGCGGCGGTTACGCGTCCGACGAGGGTACTTGGGAGGCCGGCGCGGTGCGGACGGCGGACAGCTCGCTCACCTTCGCGGCCAGCGCGGCGGCGTCGTCCTCGAGGACGAACAGGTTGATCTGGTCGAACGTGCGCTCGACCCAGTCGGGGTCGAGGCGCGGTCGCTCCGCGCGCAGGATCTTCTCGGCCGGCGTCGGATGCGGGCGCTCGTAGGGGTTGAACAGCTCCTCGTGCAGCTTCTCGCCGGGCTTGGCGCCGACGACCTCGATCGCGATGTCGGTGTCCGGCTCGAAGCCCGACAGGCGGATCATCGCCTTCGCCAGCTCCACGATCTTGACCGGCTCGCCCATCTCCAGCACGAACACCTCGCCCGAGCGCTCGCTCAGCGAGCCCGAGCGGATGATCAGCTGGACCGCCTCCGGGATCGTCATGAAGTAGCGCTGCATGCGCGCGTCGGTCACCGTCACCGGTCCGCCGGCGGCGATCTGGCGGCGGAAGATCGGCACGACCGAGCCGGAGGAGCCGAGCACGTTGCCGAAGCGGACGGTCGCGAAGCGCGTGCCGGGATGGCGTTCGGCGGCCGCTTCGACGGCCCACTCCGCGAGCGCCTTCGAGGCGCCCATCACGGTCGCGGGCGAGACCGCCTTGTCGGTCGAGACGAGCACGAACGTCCTGACGCCCGACTCGCCGGCGATGCGCGCGACGAGCCGCGTCGCGAGCGCGTTGTTGCGCACCGCCTCGACGGGGTTCAGCTCCATCATCCCGACGTGCTTGTAGGCGGCGGCGTGGAAGACGATCGCCGGGCGGTGCTCGGCGAACACCTCCCGCATGCGCTCCGCCTCCTTGCAGTCGGCCAGCACGGGGACGGCGGTGCGGACGTGGCGCTCGTCCTCCAGCTCGCGCAGGATCTCGAACAGGTTGTCCTCGGCGTGGTCGACGAGGATCAGGCGGCGCGGGCCGACGCGCGCGATCTGGCGGCACAGCTCGCCGCCGATCGAGCCGCCGGCGCCGGTGACGAGCACGACCTGGTTCGCGAGGTAGGCGCCGACGCGGTCGAGCTCCATCCGCACCGGCTCGCGGCCGAGCACGTCCTCGACCTGCAGCTCGCGCAGCTGGCGCATGACTCTGATGCCGCCGCTGCCGTTCGTGCCGTCCTGCAGCAGCTCGAAGACGGTCGGGAGCGTGCGGACGGGGATCCCGCGCGGGCGGCAGGCGGCGACGATGCGGCCGCGCAGCGTGCCGGGGGCCGAGGGGATCGCGACGATCACCTCGTCCGGCTCGGCGGTGTCGAGCACGCGCGCGAGGTCGTCGTCGGAGGTCGTGCCGAGGACTCTGAGGTGGTGCTCGTCCTTCATGCCGCGCTTGCGCGGGTCGTCGTCGAGGAAGCCGATCGGGCGCAGGCCGAGGTCGGGGTTGCGCACGAGCTCGCGCACGACGAGGCGGCCGCCGTCGCCGCCGCCGACGATCAGCACGGTGCGGGCGCCCTTCGCCGAGCGGAAGCCGCGCGCACGCCCCTCGAACGCGAGGTGCGTGAGGAAGCGCACGCCGGCGGTGAAGAACAGCGTCAGCAGCACCCACATCGCGGCGACGCCGGTCGGCATGCCGACGGCGAAGTGCACGCCGCCGTGCGATCTGACCTCGACCGGATGCGCGATCGCGATCAGGCCGACGACGAGGACGGCGGAGACGATCACCGCGCGCATCAGCGCCTCGTAGTCGCGCTGGCCGACGTAGGTCCACAGACGCTGGTAGAGCCCGAAGGCGGCGAAGACGAAGATGCAGAGCGCGACGACCCACAGGATCGTGTCGTCGCGCAGCAGGTCGTACCGGCGGGGGATGCCGTTGTCGAAGCGCAGCTCGAACGCGAGCATGTACGCGAGGGCGACGAGCCCACCGTCCACGATCAGCTGCACGAGGGAGTGGCGGTGAACCGGAAACGCCCCGGAGCGGTACCACCGGCGCATTGCGCAGAGTCTACGGGGCGCCGGCCGCTTCGCCGAGGGGGGCGCAGAGCAGTCGCGTGAAGTCGCGCGGGTCGCGGCGGATGCGGTCCGCGGCGGCCCCGGGCTGACCGGCGGCGGCGCGCTTCGTGACGACGACGTCGGCCGGGTCGCGCAGGAGCTTGAGGCGGCCCTCGGCGATCAGCCGCTCGTCGACCGCGCCGAGCCTGCCCTCGAACGAGCTGAAGACCGGCGTGCCGAGCGCGACGGCCTCGCGGTTCATCGTGCCGCCGGCGCTGATGACGAGGTCGGCGTAGGCGATCAGCGACTGCGCGTCGATCGCGCGCTCGGGGATGACGAACCCGCCGGCCGCGCTCAGCTCGGCGCGCTGCTCGGGCGTGCGCGGCAGGACCACCGTCTGGGCGCCCTCGTCGCGCAGACGCTGGAGCACCGCGCCGAAGGTGTCGTGCTCGAAGCGGTGGTAGAGCGAGACCGCCGGCGGCGTGCGCACGACGACGAGCGGCTGCGTCGCGTCGAGCGCCAGCTCCTCCAGCACCGCCGCGTCGGGCTCGAAGTCGGCGAGGTAGTACTCCTCCTTCAGGCCCGCGTACCGGTGCAGCTTGCGACGAGCGCCGTAGCGGTCGAGCCGTTCCGGCGGGATCGCCTCCGGCACGACGACCGCCTGCGCCAGCCGGCAGTTGACCGTGTGCTGCACGGTCGCCCACTCGTAGGCGAACGTCGTCGAGCACGGGATCCGCAGCAGCGCGGCGGCGACCGTCACGTCGTTGGAGCCGTGTCCGAGCGCGAGGTCGAAGCGGCCGTTCCGGCGCGCCCAGCGCACGAGCGAGCCGGAGCGCTGCACGAGCCCGAGGCCCTTGGCCGCGAGCTTCCCGCCGCGGTGGTGGCCGATGGCCGTGCAGTCGATCCCGAAGCGCTCGCACAGCGCGAGCGTCTGCGCGAAGTCGCGCGCGGTCACGTGCACCTCGTGCCCGTCCGCGCGCAGCACGTCGATCACCGGGCGCATCACGAGCACGTGCGGGGAGTTGGTGAGATCGATCCAGACGCGCATCCGGCGGCGAACCCTAGAGGGGGCCACGGAGGAGCAGCCCGGCAGGTGGGCAGGCGACGGGGCGGCATCGTTACGCTTCGCCGATGCTCCTGCTCGCCTCGATCACCGAGTCGCTTGCGAACTTCGCGACCGACCTCATCGACAAGATCGGCCTCGCCGGCGTCTTCATCCTGATGACGCTGGAGAGCGCCTGCATCCCGATCCCGTCGGAGGCGACGATGCTGTTCACCGGCTTCAACGTCGCCAGAGGCCACTACTCGCTGATCGTCGCGACGCTCGTCGGCACCACCGCCAACCTCGTCGGCTCGTGGATCGCCTACGGCGTCGGCTACTTCGGCCGCATCGAGCTGGTCGAGCGCCACGGCAGAAAGCTGCACATCTCGCCGAAGCACCTCGCGACCGCCGATCGCTGGTTCGCGCGCCACGGCGAGGCGACCGTCTTCTTCACGCGCATGATGCCGATCATCCGCACGTTCATCTCGCTGCCGGCCGGCGTGGCGCGGATGAACTTCCTGCGCTTCTCGGTCTTCACGTTCCTCGGCTCGCTGCCGTGGGTGCTCGCGCTCACGTTCATCGGCAAGGAGGCCGGCGCGAACTGGGAGGACTGGAAGAACCGCCTCCACTACCTCGACTACGCGTTCGCGGCGCTGATCGTCGCGGCCGCCGTCTACGCCGTCGTGCGCTGGCGCCGCAACCGCGCCGCGGGCCGCGTCGCCGCGTGAGCGAGCGCGCGCTGCCGCTGCGCGAGGCGCTGGCGCTCGGCGTGCTGCACGGTCCGGCCGAGCTGCTGCCGATCTCCTCCTCGGGCCACGTCGCGCTCGTGCCGTGGCTCGCCGGCTGGCGCTACCGCGAGCTGGACGGGGAGCTGCGCAAGGCGTTCGAGGTCGCGCTGCACGCCGGCACCGCCGCGGCGCTGCTGATCGGGCTGCGGGCGGAGGTGAACGAGACCGCCCGCGGGCTGGACCGCCGGCGGCTCACGCTGCTGGTGCTGTCGTTCGCGCCCGCCGGCGCGCTCGCGTTCCTGTTCGAGCGGCCGATCGAGCGGCGACTCGGCACGCCGGCCACGACCGCCGCCGGGCTCGTGCTCGGCGCGCTCGCGATGGCGGCCGCCGACCGCATGCCGCAGACGCGGGGGCGCGAGTCGGCCGACTGGAAGGACGGTCTCGCGCTCGGCGTCGGTCAGGCGTGCGCGCTCGTGCCGGGCGTCTCGCGCAACGGCGCGACGCTCGCCGCCGCGCGCTGGCGGCGCTTCACGCGCGAGGACGCGAACGTGCTCTCGCGCCACGCGGCGCTGCCGCTGATCCTGGCGGCGACCGGCCTGAAGGGCTGGCGGCTGTGGAGACGCGGGCTGCCGCGCGACGTGCACGCCGCGTTCGCGCTCGGGACGGGCGCCTCGTTCGCCTCGACGCTCGGCTCGACGTGGTTGATCACGCAGGTCGAGCGCGACCGCTCGCTCGCGCCCTACGCGGCCTACCGGCTCGGACTCGCCGCACTGGTGGCGCGGCGGCTCAAGCGCGCGCGCTGAGGGGCCGATCATCGGGGAAATGGCCCCGGATCCCCGCACCCCTAGCTGGACCCAGCTTGTGCTGCGCGGCGAGCACGGCGGCGTGCACTCGCTCGCGCACGTCAACGACGGGCTGGGGGACGCGCTCGCGGCACGCGGCTACGGGATCGTCAAGCGCGATCCGCACAGCGGGCAGCTGCCGCTCGCAGCGCCGACGATCACGCACTGCTGGCCGCCCGACTTCGCTCCCGGCAGCGAGGGCCCGACGATCGCGGTGCTGCCGTGGGAGGTCGGCGCGCCGCCGCGCGCGTGGGTGCACCAGGTTCGGGAGCGCGTGGACCGGGTGTGGGTGCCGAGCGCATTCGTGCGCGACGGCTACGTCGCGAGCGGCATGCCGCCGGGGATCGTCGACGTCGTGCCGAACGGCGTCGACCTGGAGCGCTTCTCGCCAGACGGCCCGGCGCGGGAGCTGCACGACGGCGAGCCCGGACGGGCGGGATCGGTCACGTTCCTGTTCGTCGGCGGGACGATCTGGCGCAAGGGGATCGACGTGCTGCTGGCCGCGTGGGCGCGCGCGTTCGGGCCGGAGGACGACGTGCGCCTCGTGATCAAGGACTTCGGCGTCGAGGGCCCGTACAAGGGCCAGACCGCCGGCGAGGACGTGCGCGCGCTTGCCGCGCGCGACGACGTCGCGCCGGTGACGTACCTGACGGACGACCTGCGTCCGCACGAGCTGCCGGCGCTCTACCGCGCCGCCGACGTGGTCGTACTGCCCTACCGCGCCGAGGGCTTCTGCCTGCCGGCGCTGGAGGCGATGGCGTGCGGCGTGCCGGCGATCCACACCGCCGCCGGGCCGACGGGCGAGTTCTGCCCGCCCGACGCCGGCTGGCCGCTGCGCTCGCGCCGCGTGACGTTCGAGGCGCGCACGTACGCCGGGCCGACCGCGGGACCGGCGTGTGCGCTGGAAGTGGATCCCGGCGAGCTGGCGCGCACCCTGCGTGCAGCCGTGGCCGCGGGCGCGGACGGACGCGCCGAGCGCGGGGCGCACGCCCGCCGCGCCGCCGAGCGGATGAGCTGGGAGCACGCCGCCGAGATCGCCGACCGCCGGCTGCTGGAGCTGGCGCGCAGCGCGCCGCCGCGATGGGCGCGCGCGGTCGTCCCGCCGCAGCTCGACGCGCGCGGCACGACCGTGCTCTACGCGCCCGACTGGGAGCGCCCGCGGACGTGGCAGCCGGTGCTGCGCGCGTGGGCCGCGACGCTCTCCGACGCCGACGACGCGACGCTCGTGCTGGTGGCGCCGGAGGGCGAGCGCGACGCGCTGGCGCCCGCCGCGCTTGCGGCGCTGGAGGCGAGCGGCCGCCCGGCCGACGCGCTCCCCGACGTGCTGCTCGACGATCCGCCCGCCGACCGCCTCGACGGACTCGTCGCGCGCTGCGACGCGGTCCTG
>JBQCIQ010000249.1:0-4112 GCA_051953595.1 Conexibacter sp.
TCGCCGTGGTGGCGGCGGTGTTCCTTTTTGGGGGCGTCGTGGGGCGGGGTGCCTTCGGGGGGGGCGTGCTGGGTGGGGGGGTTGGCGACGAGGAACACGAGTCCGGCCGCGAGCGCGAAGCAGAGCGTCAGCAGCGCCACCCAGTGGCGCGTGCGCGCACGCGTCGCGAGCAGCGCACCGACGAGCGCCGGCAGAAACAGGTCGGCGTAGCCCATCGTCAGCGGGCCCAGCTCGACGCGCTGCAGTTGCGGCAGCGAGTCGGTCACGCCGGCGCTGTTGAGCGCGAGCGTCGCCGGCGCGAGGAAGCCGCTCGCGACGAGCACGAGGTCGACGGCGGCGGTCGCGGCGATCCCGAGCCCGAGCCAGCGCGCCGGCGTCACTTCGACGAGCAGCGCCCCGAGCACCGTGCAGCTCGCCGCGATCAGGCCGAGCGCGGCGATTTGCCCCGCGACCGACGTGTGGTCGCGGACGGTGACGACGACCATCGCGACGACGAGCGCGAACGCGAGCAGACCCGTGCGCGCAGCCGCGATCAGCGCGAGCACGGGCACCGCGAGCAGGGCCAGCTCCGCGAGCGCGCCGGCGTCGTCGGGCTTCGCGCGCAGCCACAGCACGACGCCGAGCAGCGCGAGCAGCGGGACGGCCGCGAACAGCGGATGGCGCAGCGCCCTCAGCCTGCGCGGGACGCACTGGACGGCGCCCCCGGCGACGAGTGCCGCCTGCGTCACGGAGCCGCCGGCGTACGCCGCGATCAGGTCCGCGCTCACGACGGCGCCAGGGCGCACGAGGGTTCCATAACCCAGGTTTCCCCGATGCCGCTTAGAAGAGGGTTAACAGAAGAGGAGGGTTTCTGAATGTCTCGGCCGCCGAGTACAGTCGGACGGGAACCCGATGGCCGGCCTGTCCCCCACCCTCTCGCTCGGCCCGCTGCGGCTCGCGGTCGCCGACGCCGCCGGCGTCGCCGCCTTCTACGAGCGCGCAATCGGCCTGCGCCGCCTGCCCGACGAGGACGACGGCGTCGTGCGGCTCGGCGCCGGCGGCGGCGACGGCGACGGCGACGGCCCCGCGCTCGTCGAGCTGATATCCGACCCCGGGGCGACGCCGCGCGCGCGGCGCTCGTGCGGGCTCTTCCACCTCGCGCTGCTGGTGCCCGACCGCGCGTCGCTGGCGCAGGCGCTGCATCGCGTCGCGCGCGCGGGCCGGCGCCTCGACGGCGCCTCCGACCACCTCGTGAGCGAGGCGCTGTACCTGTCCGATCCGGAAGGCAACGGGATCGAGCTCTACCGCGACCGACCGCGCGAGGAGTGGCGCCGCGAGCCGAACGGCGAGCTGGCGATGGCGACGCTGCCGCTCGACCTGGAGGACTTGCTCGGCGCCGCGCCCGCGGAGGCGACAGACACCGGCATGCCGACTGGCACGACGCTCGGCCACGTCCACCTCCAGGTCAACGACCTCGCCGTGGCGGAGGCCTTCTACGCCGACGCGCTCGGCTTCGACGTGACGGTCCGCAGCTACCCGGGCGCGCTGTTCGTCGCGGCCGGCGGCTATCACCACCACCTCGGGCTCAACACGTGGGCGAGCGCCGGCGGCCCGCCCGCCGACCCGGCCGCGCGCGGCCTGCGCGACTTCGCGATCCACTTCGGCGACGCCGGCGAGCGCGACCGCGCCACCAACCGCCTCGCCGAAGCCGGCTACGCGCTGCGCGAGGAGCGCGACGCGGCCGTCGCGACCGATCCGTTCGGGATCTCGGTGCGCCTACGCGCTTGATGCGCGCATTACGTTCGGCACTACTCTCGTAGGCCGGATGGGATCTCCGAGACACCTGTGGACCGGCAGCTGGCGGTCCGAGTCCGAGCGCGCGCGCGAAAGCGAGGAAGGCGCCGCCGAGCTGCGCCGCGCGCCGCAGGCGCAGGCGCCCGCGTCGACCTCCGCCGGCTCCGACGCACCGGATGCCGGTGCAGAGCGCGCCGGGGGCGGCTCGCGCCGCCTCTCGTTGGTGCTCGGGCTGCTGCTCGCCGCCGCCGCGATCGCCGGCGGTGCGTTCGCCGCGGGGATGCTGCTGCAGGGCGGCAGCGACAGCGGCACGACGCCGCTGCCGGCCGTCTCCAGCGAGCCGATCAAGCCGCACAGAGGCGAGACGCGCGCGGGCGCGATCTACGCCAACGCGAGCCCGGCCGTCGTCTCGATCCGCACGAACGTCGGCGAGGGCACCGGCTTCCTGATCGACAGCAGAGGGACGCTCGTCACGAACGACCACGTCGTCGGCACCGCCACGCACGTGCTCGTGCGCTTCGGGCAGGACGGCGACGCGATCGACGGCGACGTGCTCGGCGCCGACCCCTCCAGCGACCTCGCGGTCGTCTCGATCGACCCCGCCCGCATCCCGAGAGGGGCGAGAGCGCTGAGATTCGCCGACTCGCGCGCCGTCGACGTGGGGGATCTGGTCGTCGCGATCGGCAACCCGTTCGGGCTCGACCGCACGGCCACCCAGGGGATCGTCTCCGGCCTCGGCCGCTCGATCCAGTCGCCCAACGGCTTCGCGATCGACGACGTGATCCAGACCGACGCGCCGATCAACCCCGGCAACTCCGGCGGGCCGCTGCTCGACGACGCCGCGCACGTGATCGGCGTCAACTCGCAGATCGCGACGGCCGGCGTGGCCGGCAACATCGGCATAGGCTTCGCGATCCCCTCCAACACGGTGCGTCAGATCGTGCCGCAGCTGGAGCGAGGCGAGGCGATCAAGCGGCCGTGGCTCGGCGTCACCACGACCCCCGCCTCTCCCACGCATCCCGACGGTGCCGAGGTGGCGGACGTCGTCAGCGGCGGACCGTCCGACGACGCGGGCGTGCGCAGAGGCGACGTGATCAAGCGCCTCGACGGCGAGGCGGTCCAGGATCCCGAGGACGTCGCGGCGGCGATAGGCGACAACAAGCCGGGCGACCAGGTCACCGTCGTCGTCGAGCGCAGCGGCCGCACGAGGACGCTGCACGTCACGCTCGGGAAGCGACCCGCGCGCATCCCGTGAGCGTTGCGGCGGTCACGTTCGGTGAGCCGCTGGTCCTGCTCGCGCTGCTCGCGCTCCCGCTGCTGCTCGTCTGGTACCTCCAGCAGCAGCGCGCGCGGAGCGCGGCTGCGGCGGCGTTCGCGGCGCCGCGGCTGCTGCCGTCCGTCGCGCCGCGCCGGCCGCGCTGGCGCCGGCACCTGCCGATGCTCGCGTTCGCGCTCGCGCTGGCGCTGCTCGTGCTCGCGGCCGCGCGACCGCAGCGCACGGTGGCGGTGCCGGTCGAGCGCGCGTCGATCATGCTCGCGACCGACGTCTCCGGCTCGATGCTGGCGACCGACGTCGCGCCGAGCCGCCTGATCGCCGCCAAGCGCGCCGCGCGCGCGTTCCTCGAACGCGTGCCGCACAGGGTCAACGTCGGCGTACTCGCGTTCAACAACCACGCGACCGTGCTGCAGTCGCCGACGCGCAGCCGCGCCGACGCGCGCGCCGCGATCGACCGCATGGCGGTCAGCGGCGGCACCGCGACCGGCGAGGCGATCGCGAGCGCGATGACGGCGCTGCGCAACACCCCCGGCGAGAACGGCAGACGCCCGCCCGGCGCGATCGTGCTGATCTCCGACGGCACGTCGACCTACGGCCGCGATCCGCTCGAAACGGCGCGGCAGGCGGCGAGACTGCACATCCCGATCTACACGGTCGCGCTCGGCACCGATCACGGCACGATCCGCGTCCCCGGCGCGAACGGGCAGGACAGAGTCGAGCGCGTCCCGCCCGACCCGCAGTCGCTCGCCGCGATCGCGCACGCGTCCGGCGGCGACAGCTTCACCGCCGCGACGACCGACGGCCTGTCGGCCGTCTACGAGCGGCTTGGCTCGCAGCTCGGCCGCCGCGACGTGCACAGGCAGGTGACCGCGGCGTTCGCCGCCGGCGGGCTCGTGCTGCTGCTGGCCGGCGCCGGACTGTCGCTGCGCTGGTTCGGCCGACTTATCTGAGGAATCCCGAAAGGAGCGAACGAACGTGACCGCAGACCAACCGCGCGACGTGCTCGAGGAGGCGCTGCACGAGATCAAGCGCGTGATCGTCGGGCAGGACGCGATGCTCGAGC
>JBQCIQ010000250.1:0-20206 GCA_051953595.1 Conexibacter sp.
CGCTGTAGTTGCCGAGCGTCTTGTCGCCGGTCGGCTGGATGCCGCTGAAGATCCGCACGGCGCGGCAGGCTACCGGCCGCGCACGCCCCGCGAGCGCGCGAGCCGCTGTGTGAGATCGGACACAGTTCGGGCCGTATGGTCGCGCCTCGCGTTTGACCTTGGTTCAATCGAGCGATGAGCGCGACGATCGAGCAGGACACCATCGCTGTCGCCCCGCGCCTGATCGGCGAGGCGCCTCCCTCCCCCTCCGGCCCGGCGCCCGACGACGGCGCGCCGCTCAACCTCCCGCCCGCGATCGACCTCCCCCGCCAGCTGCAGGCGCTGCGCTTCTCGATCCGCCAGGTGCCGCTGCTGTTCAAGGCGCGCCGCGAGCTGGGCGAGACGTTCGCGATCCGCTTCCCGATGCGGCGCGACTACGACGACGACTTGACGTACATCGTCAGCCACCCCGACCACGTCAAGTCGCTCTTCACGCAGCCGGACCTCGCCATCTCGAGCGCCGGCGAGTCGCCGCTGCGGCCGATCGTCGGCCCGAACTCGGTGCTGACGACGGTCGGCCCGGCGCACATGCGCCAGCGCAAGCTGCTGCTGCCGCCGTTCCACGGCGAGGCGGTCGAGCGCTACACGCAGATGATCGCCGACGTCGCCGAACGCGAGATCGACACGTGGCCGATCGGCAAGCCGTTCGCGCTCGCGCCGCGCATGCAGGCGGTCACGCTCGACGTGATCATGGCCGGCATCTTCGGCGTGCCCGACGGCCGCCCGGCCCCCGGCACGCCCGAGCACGCGCTGCGGCAGATGATCCTGCGCCTCTCGTGGCTCACGCAGACGCCGGTCGGCCAGCTCGCCGAGCTGATGAACGCCGGCCAGGAGGAGCCGGTCGGCCTCACGAAGCGGCTGATCGCGCGGCTCGATCGCGACCTCTACGGCGTGATCGCGGCCGCCCGCCGCCGCGCGGCGGACGAGGGCGACGGCGAGCGCACGGACATCCTCTCGCTGCTGCTCGCCGCGCGCGACGAGGACGGGGAGTCGATGAGCGACGAGGAGCTGCGCGACGAGCTGCTGACGCTCGTGCTCGCCGGTCACGAGACGACCGCCAACTCGCTCGCGTGGACGTTCGAGCGGCTGCTGCGCACGCCGCGCGCGTACGACCGCCTGCGCGAGGAGGTCCGCGGTGACTCCGAGGAGGCGGACGCCTACGTCGAGGCGACGATCCACGAGGCGATGCGCAACCGCCCCGTCGTGCCGATCACCGGCCGGCGCGTGAAGGCGCCGTGGCAGCTCGGCGAGTGGCGCCTGCCGGCCCACAGTCACTTCCTCGTCTCGGTGACGCTGCTGCACCACCGCGAGGACGTCTATCCGGATCCGTTCAACTTCCGGCCCGAGCGCTTCCTCGGCGTGAGACCCGGCACGTACACGTGGGTGCCGTTCGGCGGCGGGATCCGCCGCTGCCTCGGCGCGACGCTCGCGATGGCCGAGCAGCGCGTCGTGCTGCGTGCGATCGTCAAGCGCACGGAGCTGGAGGCGCCCGACCCGCACCCCGAGCGCGTATTGCACCGCAACGTGACGATGCTGCCGGCGCGGGGCGCGCGAGTCGTGGTCACGCGCCGCCGCACCGCGTAGCTCCATCTGCCCCGGCTACACGACGTGGACGCTTCGCGGCTCGTGGATCGCGATCCTCGTGCTGCCGACCGTCAGCAGGGCATCGCCGTTCGAGCCGTTCACGCCGACCGCCGCGGCCTGCTCGGCTGACGGCATGCCGTTCCCGACGCCCGCCCGGATCGCGCAGCACTTCACGCGCGACCGCGCGAGCACGTCCGCCGCGACGACGACCGCGAGCGCGATGAGGGCGATCGCGACCGCGCCGAGGACGGCGATCATGATCGCCTCGGAGATCGCGACTCCGGCGGCTTTGACGATGCCGACGACCGCGCCGCCGAACGCCGTGAGCGCCGCCGCCAAGCCAGAGAGCTTGGTGGCGTTGAACGCGCCGGTGTTGATGTACGCGGGGTTCGCGTCGGAGTGATCCGTGTTTCCAGACATGGACCCACGGTACGCCTACGAGGAGCAACGCTCCACTTCAATACTGCAAATTGGCGTTCGCCCGCTTAGAGCGGCTGGCGGATGACCGGCTGCTTGGCCGCGCGGGCCTCGTCGAGGCGGCGGACCGGCGTCGAGTAGGGCGCTTTGCGGGCGATCTCGGGGTCCTCGGCCGCCTCGTGCAGGATCGCGGCGACGATCTCGGCGAAGCGGTCCAGGGTCTCCTTCGTCTCCGTCTCGGTCGGCTCGATCAGCAGCGCCTCGTCGACCAGCAGCGGGAAGTAGACAGTCGGCGGGTGGACGCCGAAGTCGAGCAGGCGCTTGGCGAGGTCGAGCGTTCTGATCCCCAGCTCGCGCTTCATCGGCGCGCCGCTCAGCACGAACTCGTGCATGCAGACGCGGTCGTAGGCGACCGGCAGGTACTCGGCGACGCCGGCTCGCTTCAACAGCGCGAGCAGGTAGTTGGCGTTCAGCACGGCGACTTCGCTCGCCTCTCTCAGCCCCTCGGCGCCGAGCGAGCGGATGTAGGCGTAGGAGCGCACGAACACGCCGTAGTTGCCCTGGAAGCCGCGCAGCTTGCCGATCGACTTCGGCCGGTCCTCGTCGAGCTGGAAGGCGTAGCCGGCGACCACCGGCTCGCCGTCGCTCGCCGGCGGTGCCCCCTCGCGGCGCACCACCTGCGGCCGCGGCAGGTACGGCTCGATCCGCTCGCTCACCGCGATCGGCCCTGCGCCCGGGCCGCCGCCGCCGTGCGGCTGCGTGAACGACTTGTGCAGGTTGAAGTGGACGATGTCGAAGCCCATGTCGCCCGGGCGCGTGATGCCCATGATCGCGTTGAGGTTGGCGCCGTCGTAGTAGAGCGTCGCCCCCACGCCGTGCACGATCTCGGCGATCTCGGCGATGTTCGGGTCGAACAGGCCGAGCGTGCTCGGGTTGGTGAGCATCAGGCAGGCGACCTGCTCGTCGGCCTTCGCGCGCAGGTCCTCGACGTCCACCCCGCCGTCGGCGTTCGTGCCGACCTTGACGACCTCGTAGCCGGCCATCGTGACCGTCGCCGGGTTCGTGCCGTGCGCGGTGTCGGGCGTGAGCACCTTCGTGCGATGCTCTCCCCGGTCCTCGTGGTAGGCGCGCGTCAGCAGCACGCCGGCCAGCTCGCCGTGCGAGCCGGCGCTCGGCTGCAGCGAGACGTGCGGCAGCCCGGCGATCTCACCCAGCGCCTCCTGCAGGTTCCACATCAGCTCCAGCGCCCCCTGCGCGCGCTTCTCGTCCTGCAAGGGGTGCAGGCGCGCGTTGCCGGGCATGGAAGCGACGCGCTCGTGCAGCTTCGGGTTGTGCTTCATCGTGCACGAGCCGAGCGGATAGAAGCCGGTGTCGAGGTCGAAGTTGCGCTTGCTCAGCCGGTGGTAGTGGCGAATCAGCTCCGGCTCGGAGATCTCCGGCAGCCGCGCGGGCGTCGTGCGGCGCAGGCGCTGCGGCAGCAGCTCGTCCAGCGGTCGCTCCGACACGTCGAGCGCGGGCGCGACGAACGCGCGCCGGCCGGGCTGCGAGCGCTCGTAGATCGTGAGCGTGTCGTCGGCGGCGGCGATCGCGGAGGAGGCGCGCGTGGTGGGGGCGCTCGGCGGCGTCATGCGACGACCCCCGTGGCGACCGGCGCGCCACCGCGCTCGGCCGCGAGCGCGCCCGCCAGCGCTTCGGCGAAGCGGTCGATCTGCGCGCGCGTGCGGCGCTCGGTGAGCGCGACGAGCAGGCCGTCCGCGTACTCGGGGTAGGCGCGCCCGAGCCGGTAGCCGGCGTTGATCCCCTCCGCCGCCAGCCGCTCGACGACCGCCTCGACGTCGGCGCCCGGGAGCCGCAGCGCGAACTCGCGCACGACCGGCTGCTCGTGCAGCGGCTCGACGCCGTCGATCGCCTGCAGGGTCTCGCGCGCGTAGGCGGTGCGCTGCAGCAGCAGCTCGCCCAGCTCGACGAGCCCTTGTCGCCCGAGCCAGCCGAGATAGACGACCCCTGCCAGCGCGTTGAGCGCCTGCGCGGTGCAGATGTTGGAGGTCGCCTTCTCGCGGCGGATGTGCTGCTCGCGCGTCTGCAGCGTGAGCACGAAGCCGCGCTTGCCGTCGACGTCGACGGTCTCGCCGGCGATCCGACCCGGCATCTTGCGGATGTGCTCCTGTGCGGCGGCGAAGAAGCCGAACGACGGGCCGCCGAAGTCGAGCCGGTTGCCGAGCGTCTGCCCCTCGCCGACGGCGATGTCGACGCCCTGCGCGCCGGGCGGCTCGAGGATCCCGAGCGGGATCGGGTCGCAGGCGCAGATGACGATCGCGCCGACCGCCTTCGCGGCGGCGGTGAGCGCCGCGACGTCCTCGACGCTGCCGAGGAAGTTCGGCTGCTGGAGGACGACGGCGGAGACGTCGTCGGAGAGCGCGGCGCTCAACGCGTCGAGGTCGGTCGCGCCGTCGCGCAGCGGCACCTCCTCGATCGTCTGACCGTAGCCGTGCGCCAACGTCACCAGGGTCTCGCGCGAGTGCGGATGGACGCCGCGCGAGGCGAGCACGCGCCGCCGGCCGTTCGTCAGCTTCGCCAGGTACGCGGCGGCGCCGACGGCGCTCGGGCCCTCGTACACCGACGCGTTCGAGACCGGCAGCCCGGTCAGCTCGGAGATCGCCGTCTGGTACTCGAACATCACCTGCAGCCCGCCCTGCGAGATCTCCGGCTGGTAGGGCGTGTAGGGCGTCAGGAACTCCGAGCGCGACAGCAGCGTGTCGACCAGCGACGGCACGTAGTGGTCGTACATGCCGGCGCCGAGGAAGCTGATCTCGTCCTCGGCCGAGACGTTGCGCGCGGCCAGCTCCTTCAGGTGCTCGTACACCTCCTGCTCCGCCATCCCCGGCGGCAGCGCCAGCGGCCGGTCGAGCCGCAGCGCGCCAGGGACGTCGGCGAACAGCTCCTCGATCGACATCACGCCGATCGCGTCGAGCATCGCGCGGCGGTCGGCGTCGGTGGCGGAGGTGTACGTGCTCATGCGGTTCAGTCGAGCTGGGCGGCGTATGCGTCGGCGTCGAGCAGGGTGTCGCGCTCGGACGGGTCGCCCAGCCGCACCTTCACCATCCAGCCGTCCCCGTAGGGGTCGTCGTTGATCTTCTCCGGCGCGTCGCCGAGGGCGGCGTTGACCTCGACGATCTCGCCCGAGAGCGGCGCGATCACGTCCGAGACGGCCTTGACCGACTCCACCTCAGCGTAGCCCTCGCCCTGCGTGACCTGCGTGCCGACCTCCGGCGGGTCGAAGAAGACGACCTCGCCGAGCGAGTCCTGCGCGTACCAGGTGACGCCGAACGTCGCGACGTCGCCGTCGATCCGGGCCCAGTCGTGCTCGGGGTGGTAGAGCAGATCCTTCGGGTAGTCCGCCACTAGCCGTCCTTTCGGTACAGGGGCTTGTCCTTCACGACCGCCGGGCGGTGCTTGCCGCGCACGTCGATCTCCAGCTCGGTGCCGACGGCGGCGCGGTCGGCGGGCACGTACGCCATCCCGATCCCCTGCTCCAGCGACGGCGAGAAGGTCCCGCTCGTGACCTCGCCGCCGCCCACGACCAGGTTTCCCTGGCGCGGGATCCCCGGTCCGGTGAGCGCGAACGGCACCAGCCGCTCCGCCGGGCCGGCGGCGCGCACGGCGGCGACCGCCTCGGCGCCGATGAAGCCCGTGTCCTCCTTGCAGCACCACCCCAGCCCGGCCTCGATCGGGCCGCGCGACTCCATCAGGTCATTGCCGTAGAGGTGGTAACAGGCCTCCAGCCGCAGCGTGTCGCGCGCGGCGAGCCCGCACGGCACAACGCCGGCGGCGAGCAGCGCGTCCCACACCGCCGGGGCGTCGGCCGGCGCGCACAGCAGCTCGACCCCGTCCTCGCCCGTGTAGCCGGTGCCGCACACGAGCGCCGGGACGCCCGCGACGTGCAGCTCGGCGGTGCGGAAGCGGGCGGGAAGCGGGCCGTCGGCGAGCGGCGCGACGAGCGAGCGCGCGTCCGGCCCCTGCACGGCCAGCATCGCGTAGTCGTCGAGCCGATCGACCAGATCGACGTCGAAGTCGGCCGCGTGCGCGCGCAGCCACGCGAGGTCCTTCGCGTGGTTGGCGGCGTTCGTCACGGTGAGATAGCGATCCTCACCGAGGCGGTAGGTGAAGAGGTCGTCGAGCACGCCGCCGTCCTCGCGGCACAGCACGCTGTACTGGGCGCCGCCGACGGCGATCTTCGACACGTCGTTCGACAGCACCCGCTGGAGAAACGCGAGCGCTCCCGGCCCGCGCGTCTCGACCTCGCCCATGTGCGAGACGTCGAACACGCCGGCGTGGCGACGCACCTCCAGGTGCTCCTCTCTGACGCCCGCGTACTGCACCGGCATCTCCCAGCCGGCGAACGGCACGAGTCTCGCCCGCGCCGCAACATGGCGGTCGAACAGGGGCGTACGGCGAAGCGTCTGCGCGGCGGCAACCACGCCGCGACCCTAGCAACGGCCGCGGCGTGGCAGCACCCTCACGGGGCGACGTTGAAGGGGTTCGAGTCGGTGAAGAGCGTGCCGTCGCTGACGCGCATCACGTAGCCGGTGCCGCTCTTGTTGATCTTGCATCTGCTGAACGTCGTGACGCCCGCGCTGAGGCTCGTCGCGCAGCCGCCGAGCGCGCCGCCGCCGGTGCCCGCGACGAGCGAGGCGGTGAGCGTCCCGGCGTAGCCGGTGGCGACGTTGCCGCCGGCGTCGAAAGCGGTCACGACCGGCTGGGTGGTGAAGGCGTTGTTGGCGGTCGCGCCGGCCGGCTGCGTCGTGAAGGCGAGTCTCGCCGCCGCGCCCGCGGTCACGTTGAAGGCGGAGCTGGTGACGCTGAGCGTGCCGTCTCTCGCTTGCAGGACGTAGTTGGAGCCGACTCTGTCGATCTTGCAGCCGCTGAATGTCGTGACGCCGGCGTTGAGCGTCCCGACGCAGCCGCTCAGCGTCGCGCCGGCGGTCCCGCCGCCCGCGATCGACAGCGTGACCGTGCCGCTGTAGCTCGTCGCCGTGTTGCCCGCCGCGTCCTGCGCCGTGACGACCGGCTGCGTGGTGAAGGCGGAGCCGCCGGTCGCGCCGGCCGGCTGCGTGGAGAAGAGGAGTCTCGCCGCCGCGCCGGCGACGACGCTGAACGAGGCGCTGTCGACGGTGAGCGTTCTGTCGCTCGCCCGCAGGACGTAGCTGCCGGCCTTGTCGAGCTTGCAGCCGGAGAAGGTCGTGACGCCTCTCGTCAACGAGCCCGTGCAGCCGCTCAGCGTCGCGCCGGCCGGCCCGCTGAGGATCGCCAGCGTCACCGTCCCGGCGTAGCTGGTGACGGTGTTGCCGCCGGCGTCCGCCGCGGTCACGACCGGCTGGGTCGGGAACGCGGTGCCGCTGACGGCGCCGCCGCCCGGCTGGGTCGTGAAGAGCAGCTGCGTGGCCGCGCCGACCGTCACGTTGAACGCCGAGCTGCTGCCGCTGAGCGTTCTGTCGGACGCCTGCAGGACGTACGCGTTGCCGGCCTTGTCGATCGTGCAGCCGCTGAAGCTCGTCACGCCGTTTCTGAGCGTGCCGGTGCAGCCGCTCAGCGTCGCGCCGGCGCTCCCGCCTCTGAGGATCGAGAGCGCGACCGTGCCGGTGTAGTCCTGCACCGTGTTGCCGCTCGCGTCCTGCGCCGCCACGACCGGCTGCGTCGTGAAGGCGCTGCCGCCGGTCGCGCCGGCCGGCTGCGTCGTGAAGACGAGCTGCGTCGCGACGCCGTAGGCGACGGTGACTCTCGCGCCCGCGCTCGCCTTCGTCCACGTCCGCCACACAGCGGTGACGACGTACGTGTGCGCGCCGGCCGAGACGCCGGTGTCGGTGCAGCTCGTGGCGGTCGTCGGCGCGGCGGCGCTCGGGCAGGCGGCGCTTGCGGCGCCGCCGTCGCGCGCGACCCAGTAGGTGACGGTCCCGCTCGCGGGCGGGGTGACGGCGGTCCATCTGAGCGCGACCGCGCCGGCGCCCGCGCTGCTGGCGGTGACGGTCGAGGCCGGCAGCGTCGCGACGGCCGCGCCGGCGCTCGTGCTGCCGCCGGCGGTGTAGTAGGCCTGCGCGTCGAGCGCGGCGCTCAGCAGCGCGAGGGCCGAGACGGCCATCGCGATGGCGGCGGTGCGCAGCAGATGACGGGCGTGCGCGCTCATGAGTGCGAGCTCCCGCTGTAGGCGAACGAGAAGACGGCGCCCATGCAGGCGTCCTGGTTCGTCGACAGGTTGAGCATCGTCACCTGCGGAGCGGTGACGCCGCCGGACGGAAGCGTGACGCTGCCGTTCGCGGGCACGCTCAGCGGGTTCGTCGAGGAGACGTTCGAGGGCGTGATCTGAAGGTTTCTCGGCCCGTCGCAGCCAGCCTTCGAGCTGCCGGCCTGGATCGTCACCGTGAGGCTCGTGACGAGGATCGGCTGGCCGTTCGGATTGGTGACTCTCAGCGCGAGCGCGGCCGTCTTGCCCGGGTAGAGCAGGCCGCCGTAGCCGCCTGACATCGTGAACGGCTGGCCCGTCGTCGCGGTCTGGACGCTCCACGTGTATGTCGTCGCGGCGCTGCGGTTGCCGGCGGCGTCGCGCGCCTTCACGCCGAACGTGTGGCTGCCGTCGGAGAGTCTGCTGTAGCTCTTGGGGCTCGTGCAGGCGGCGTATGCGGCGCCGTCGAGCGAGCACTCGAAGCTCACGCCGGCCTCTCTGTCGGCGAAGGCGAACGTCGCGCTCGCGCTCGCGGACGGGTTCGGCGGGGTCTGCGTCAGCGTCGGCTTCGGCGGGGCGACCGTGTCGATCCGCCATCTCCACGTCGTGGCGGAGCTGACGTTGCCGGCCGCGTCGCGCGCCTCGACGCCGAAGCTGTGCGTCCCGTCCGCGAGCTTCTTGTACGTGACCGGGCTCGTGCAGGCCGCATAGGCGCCGCCGTCGAGCTTGCACAGGTACGTGACGCCCGCCTCGCTGTCGGTGAAGCCGAACGTCGCCGTGTCGGAGCTGGACGGATCGGAGGGCTTCTGGGTGAGCGCCGGCGCCGGCGGCGGCGTCGTGTCCTTGGTTCTCGACGTCGTCGTTCTCGTCGGCGCGGAGGCCGAGTTGAGCGGGCCGCCGGGCGCCGCGACCGCGGTGACGGCGGCGGCGACGAGCAGGATCAGGACACCGAGCAGCGTCAGGGTGCGTCGCGTCCTGGCGCTCTTCGCTGTCCGTGTCGAGGTGTCGTAGCGCATTGCGTTCGTGTGAGGAAGAGGAGATCGAGCGGGCGGGGGACGAATTCGCCAACGTCCCCCGCCGCGTTCGATCGACTAGATGCCGCTGTTGTCGACCACCAGGTTGAGGGTCGGTCTCGCGCCCTGACAGGCGTCCTGGTTCGCGCTCGTGTTCGCGAAGTGCAGCGTGCCGGTCTCAGCGGCCGATCTGCCGGCCGCAATCGAGTCGTTCACCGTCACGTCATCGAACGTGAAATCCGACGCGCTGCAGCCGGCCGGCAGGCCGGTGATGCCGTTCGTGCCGGCTCTCGTGTCGGCGATGACCTTGCCGACCTGCACGGCCGTGTCGGACGAGCTGTTGTTGATCGTGAATCTGACGGTCGTCGAGCCGCCCGGATAGAGCGTCGAGTCGAACGAGACGCCGGTGATCGTGACGCCGCCGGCGCTGCCGACCGTCGCCGTGCCCGAGCCGGTGCCCGAGGCCGTGAAGTACGCGACGGCGATCCCCGCGACCGCGAGCGCCGCGATCGCGGCGACCGGCACGAGGATGCGCTTGCGCATGAGCTTCCGCATGAGAGCTGTGCTCCTTGGATTGAGATTCCCCCCACCTGTGGAGCCTCTGCTCCCGCGGCGGGTCCTTCCGCTGGCTGTGCAGATTGCGCGAGCGACGAGGGACCCTCAATGGTCCACGCGGGGGTTTCTGCGTTCATCCGCGTGAACGATGCGCGTGTTCCGCCGGGCTGCACGGCAGAGTTGCCGCCGATGATCCGCGTGCTGCTCGTCGACGACCACGACGTCTTCCGCCACGGGCTCGCGCAGCTGCTCGGCGACGAGGGATTGACCGTCGTCGCGGAGGCCAGCGGCGGCGAGGCGGGCGTGCGGCTGGCCGCCGAGCTGGTGCCCGACGTCGTGCTGATGGACCTCAGCATGCCGGGCATGGACGGCGTCGAGGCGACGCGCGCGATCGCCGCGCGCGCGGGCGCGCCGCCGGTCGTCGTGCTCACGCTCTCCGACGACGACGCCGCGATGCTGGAGGCGCTGCTGGCGGGGGCCGCCGGCTACCTGCTCAAGGACGCCACGCTGGAGCAGATCGTCGCCGCGGTGCGCGCGGCCGCCGCCGGCGAGGCGGTGATCCCGCCGCGCGTGGCGCCCGAGCTGCTGCGCCGCCTGCGCGCCGCCGAGCCGGCACGCGGCGCCGCGGACGGAGCCGGCGAGGACGGTGCCGTCGAGCTGTCCGAGCGCGAGCACGAGGTGCTGCGCCTGATCGTCGAGGGGCGCGATAACGCGGCGATCGCGGGCGAGCTGTACATCAGCCCGAACACGGTCAAGAGCCACGTGGCCAGCATCTTCGGCAAGCTCGGCGTGGAGAACCGGCTGCAGGCGTCAGTGCAGGCGCTGCGGCGCGGGCTCGTCCGCTGAGGCGGGACGTCCGCTGCGCCTGGCCCGCAGCGTGCGCAGCAGCGCCCGCAGCTCGCGCTCGTGCGCGGCGATCGCCAGCTCGCGGGAGGTGAGGTCAAGCGCCTGCTCGCGCAGCCGCCGGCGCGCGCCTTCGAGCGCGAGCGCGGAGGCGTAGCCGTCGATCAGCAGCTCCTCCTCCCCGTCCGCCGCCTCGGGGTCGGCGACACGCGCCCGCAGCTCGGCCGTCAGGCGGGCGGCGGTGACGAGCAGCGGATCGTCGGGCGGGGACACTGCGGTGCATCGTCGCGGCGATTCGGCGCGCGCGCCATCGCCCGCGCGGGCGCTTCGCCGTTCAGGTGCGTGAACGCCGACGCGCCACGCTCGCGCCGCGCAGGCCGTCGAGCAGCGCGAACGCGCCGCGGCGATCCTCCACGCGCAGCTTGCGCAGCACCGTCGAGACGTGCCGGCGAACCGTCACCTGGCTCACGTTCAGCCGCTCGGCCACCTGCGCCGTCGTCGCGCCGCCGTGCAGCAGCTCCAGGATCTCCCACTCGCGCGGCGTCAGCTCCGCGCCGCCGCGCGCGAGCGGCACGCGGCGCCGGCGGCGCTCGCCCAGCTCGGCGACGATCCGCCCGACGAGCGGACGCGGGATCGCCGCCTCGCCCGCCAGCACGCCGGCGAGCGCGTGCGGCAGCCGCTCCGGGTCGACGTCCTTGAGCAGGTAGCCGACGGCGCCCGCCTGGATCGCCGCGAACAGGTCCTCCTCGTCGGCCGAGACGGTCAGCATCGCGATCGCCGTCCCCGGCAGGCGCTCGGCGATCTCCGCGGCCGCGTCGATGCCGCCGCCACCCGGCATGTGCACGTCGAGCAGGCATGCGTCGGGGCGCTCGCGCAGCGCCGCCTGCACCGCCTCAGGCCCGCTCGACGCCTCCGCGCAGACGGCGAAGCCGCCCCGCTCCAGCGCCGCGCGCACGCCCGCGCGCGCGGCCGCGTGGTCGTCGGCGATCAGGACGGTGCGGCCGTCTCCGGGCGCGGCATCGCTCACGGCAGCGTCACCTCGACCTCGGTCCCGTCCCCCGGCGCGGAGCGGATCTGCGCGCGGCCGCCGAACGCCGCGGCGCGCTCGCGCATCGACGTCAGCCCGAACGCGCCGGCCGGCACGCGCGCCGGGTCGGGGTCGAAGCCGCGGCCGTCGTCGCGCACTCGCAGGCGCGCCGGCGGCCCGGCCTGCAGCTCGATCGTCGCGCAGCGCGCGCGGCCGTGGCGGGCGGCGTTCGACAGCGCCTCGCCGACGATCCGCGCCAGCGCGGCGCGCACGTCGGGCTCGACGTCGACGTCCGCGTCGACCTCGACGTGCACCTCGAGGTCGAGCCGGCGCCCCAGCTCCCCGCCGATGCGCGCCAGCGTCGCCGGCAGCGGCTCGTCGAGCGGCGCGCGCAGCGTCGAGATCGCCGAGCGCGACTCGGCCAGCGCGCGCTCGGCGGCGCCCAGCAGGCGGTCCACCTCCGGACCGGGCTGTCGCGCCTGCAGCCGGCGCACCTGCGCCAGCAGGTGCAGGACCTCCTGCGCGACGCCGTCGTGCAGCTCGCGCGCGACGCGCGAGCGCTCCTCCAGCGCGGCGATGCGCGCGCGGTCGGCCTGCGAGTCGCGGATCTCCAGCGCGGCGCCGGCGGCGAGCACGAGGTAGGCCGCGAGCGCGAGCACGTCGCCGGCGTAGAACCAGTTGACGTACAGCGAGGGCACGAGCAGGTAGTTGAGCCACGCGAACGCGAGCAGCGCGATCCCCCACGAGAGCGGGATCGAGAGGCGGCCGGGGCGGCGGCGCGCGCGCCGCCCGAAGCCGACCGCCGCCGCGGCGACGAGCGCCAGGCAGGCGCCCTTGAGCACGATCGTCGCGTGGCTCCGGGCGAACGGCCCGTAGGACAACCTGGCGCCCGCGCCCGTCACAGGCGGCAGCTGCGGGTCGACCGCGGCGAGCACGAGCGCGAGCAGCGCCAGCACGAGCACGCTGGAGAGGACGAGCACGCGCGCGGCGCGGCGCGGGCGCGCGACGGTGCGCCCGGCGGCGAACGCGGCGGCGGCCAGCAGCGCCGCCGCGACCAGGCGTCCGCACACAGGCGTCCACGCGAGCGGACCGTCGGGGCTGCGGCCGGTCGCGCCCTGGATCGCGCTCGTCAGCAGGTTCGTGACGCCGAGCAGGCCGAACGAGGTCATCAGCAGCAGGTCGCCGGCGCGCGGCAGCCGGCGGTAGCGGCCGGTCGCCAGCAGCGCGACGAGCAGCGCCACCAGCGCCGACGCCGTCGCGATCTGCACGTGCAGCGCCGGGCGCTGCGGGCCCGCGCGCAGGGCCGGATCGGCGGCCGTGAGCACCGTCACCGCGGCGCCGACCGCGACGGCCGCGAGCAGCCCCTCGCGCCCGCGGCCGAACGGCGCGGACGGCGGCGGCGCCTGCGCGGGCGCGCTTGCGTCGCCGCGGAACACGAGCGTGCGGACTGGGGCGGTCGCGGACGGGGTCATGGCCTCACCCTGCTCTTCGGCGCGAGCGGGCAATCGCTCGACCCCTGCAATGCGGTGCGCTGACCGACGCGGCAAACCGATCGATTGCCTCCACGCCCATCGGGTAGGTCTGTGTGCGAACCCAGAGGCGAAGGAGGATCCCCGTGTCAACCGGAGCGATCATCGCAATCGTCGCCGGCGTCGTGATCCTGCTGATCGTGCTCGCCGCGGTCGTCCCGCGCATGCGCGAACGGCGCCGTCAGCGGCAGCTCGAGACGCGCCGCGGCGAGCTGGCGAGCCAGCATCGCGAAGTGGCGGCGGAGCAGCAGGCGCGCGCCCGCGCCGCCCAGAGCGAGGCAAAGCGCGCCGAGGCGGAGGCGGAACTGCACGAAGCGCGTGCGGACCTGCACGACCAGGGTCTCGCGGACGAGGAGATCCACAACGGCAGCGACTTGGACGGCGACGGACGGACCGACGGTCGCACGGACGGCGTGCAGGACGAACGCACGCTGCGGCGCGCCTGACCCCCTGACGGGTGCTGCCACGAGCGGCTGGACGCGGCGAGCAGAGGCGCCGCGTCTCGGCCGCGCCTTACAGGATCTCGAGCACGCGCTCGACCGGCCGCGCGAGCACCGCGCGGTCGCCGTTGACGACGATCGGCCGCTGCAGCAGCTCGGGCCGCTGCGTCATCGCCGCGACGATCGCGTCCTCGTCACCGGCCGCCGCCAGCTCGGCGGCGCCCTCCTCGCGCATCCGCAGCGCCGCGCTCGCCGGGATGCCGGCCTTCGCCAGCAGCTCGCGGATCTGCGGCTCGGTGAGCCCTTCGACGTGGTACTGGACCGTGTCGAAGTCGATCCCGCGCGCGGTCAGCAGCTCGTGCAAATGGCGGCAGGTCGTGCAGGTGCGCTTCTCGTAGACCGTGATCGCCATCGCGGCGCGCAGCTTAGCCGGCCGTCGCGGCGGACAGCGGCACGGCGCCCTTGATCAGGTCCGCCGCCCGCTCGGCGAGCGCGATCGTCGGCGCGTTCGTGTTGCCGCGCGGGACGAGCGGCATCACGGAGGCGTCGACGACGCGCAGCGCCTCCAGGCCGTTCACGCGCAGCTGCTCGTCGACGACGGTCCCCATCGCGCACGTGCCGACCGGGTGGTAGATCGCGAACGTCGTGCGGCGGGCGTGGGCGCGCAGCGCCGCGTCGGAGTCGTCCTCCGGGACGACCATCCCGCTCGTGCAGTAGGGCGCGACCGCCGGCTGCGCGGCGATCTCCAGCGTCAGCCGCAACGCCGCCACCATCCGCTCCAGGTCGCGCTCGCGCGCGTAGAACTCGTTGCGCACGATCGGCCGCGCGGTCGGGTCGTCGGAGGCGAGCCGCACGCTGCCGCGCGACTCCGGCGTCAGCAGGCACGGCGTCACGAGCATGCCGTGGCCCTCGGGATCGGCTGTCCCCTCCTCCAGGATCTGCACCGGGATCGCGTGGAACTGCACGTCCGGCGCCGGCGCACCCGGCTCGACGCGCACGAACGCGCCGGCCTCGGCGAGGTTCGACGTGAGCGGGCCCGTCTGGCTCGCCATGAACTCCTCCAGCGCCGCCGGCTCGCGCGCGAGCAGCAGGCTCTCGGGCCGCTCCGTCCCCCACACGGCGTAGGTGGCCGCGTGGTCGGAGAGGTTCGCGCCGACCGCCGGCTGGTCGAGCACGACCTCCAGCTCGCGCAGCAGCAGGTGATCGGCCGGGCCGACGCCGGAGAGCATCAGCAGCTGCGGCGAGTTGTAGGCGCCGGCGCACACGATCACCTCGCGCTGCGCGCGCAGCTCGCGTACGTGGCCGAGCTGCGAGGCCTCGACGCCGACCGCGCGCGTGCCCTCGAACAGCACTCTGTGGACGAGCATGTGCGTGAGCACGTGCAGGTTCGGACGTGAGGTCGCCGGGTGCAGGTAGGCGGCCGCCGCGCTCGCGCGCAGGCCGCCGCGCTGCGTGACCTGGTACATGCCGGCGCCGTCCTGCACGGAGCCGTTGAAGTCCTCGTTGCGGGGCAGGCCGGTCTGCACGGCCGCCTCGACCCACGCCTTCGAGATGGCGTTGCCGGAGCGCTGCTCGGAGACCGGCAGCGGGCCGCCCGCGCCGTGCCAGTCGGAGGCGCCGCGCTCGTTGTCCTCGGCCTTGAGGAAGTACGGGAACAGGTCGGCCCAGCTCCAGCCGGGGATCCCCCAGCCGTCGTAGTCGGCCGGGTTGCCGCGGATGTAGACCATTGCGTTCGTCGATGAGGAGCCGCCGAGCACGCGCCCGCGCGGCAGCGGGATGCGGCGCCCGTCGCAGCGCGGCTCGGGCGCGCTGAAGTAGTTCCAGTCCAGCTCCGTGCCGGCCAGCTTGAGGTAGCCGAGCGGCACGTGGATGCTCTGGTTGGCGTCCGGCGGCCCCGCCTCCAGCAGCAGCACGCTGACGTCCGGATCCTCGGTCAGCCGCGCCGCGAGCACGCACCCGGCCGACCCCGCCCCGACGATCACGTAGTCGTACATGGCGGCTACGCCGACTCGCGCTCCGGCGCCGCGATCTCGCGCTTGAGGATCTTGCCGGTCGGCCCCTTCGGCAGCTCGCCGACGAGCCACACGTGGCGCGGGTACTTGTAGGCGGCGACGCGCTCCTTCACGAACGCCTGCAGCTCGTCGGGGGTCGCCTCGGCGCCGGCCTTCAGCGCAACCGCGGCGCCGACCTCCTCGCCCAGCTCCGCGTGCGGGACCGCGACGACCGCCGCCTCCGCCACCGCCGGGTGCTCGTAGAGGACTTCCTCGATCTCGCGCGGGTAGACGTTGTAGCCGCCGCGGATGATCATGTCCTTCTTGCGGTCGACGATGAAGAAGTAGCCGTCCTCGTCGACCTTCGCGAGGTCGCCGGTGTGGAACCACCCGCCTCTCATCGCCTCGGCGGTCGCGTCCGGGCGGTTCCAGTAGCCCTTCATCACGTTCGGGCCCTGGATCACGATCTCGCCGACCTCGCCGATCGGCAGCTCGGCGTCGTGCTCGTCCACGACTCTCATCCGCACGTCGCGGATCGGCGTGCCGATCGACCCCGGCTTGCGCTCGCGGTCCGGATGGTTGAAGGAGGCGACGGGCGAGGTCTCGGAGAGCCCGTAGCCCTCCAGGATCTTCGTGCCGAACTGCGACTCGTAGGCGCGCAGCACCTCGACCGGCAGCGACGCCCCGCCCGAGATGCAGACGCGCAGCGAGGAGGTGTCGGGCCGCTCGGCCGCGGGCACCGCGAGCATCGCCGAGTACATCGTCGGCACGCCGAGGAACACCGTCACGCCATCGCGCTCCATGATCTCCAGCGCCTTCGCCGCGTCGAAGCGCGGCAGCAGCGTCAGGCACGCGCCCGCCATCAGCCCGGCGTTCATCGCGGCCGTCTGGCCGAAGCTGTGGAACAGCGGCAGCGCGCCGAGGATCACGTCCTCCTCGCTCAGCTGGATCAGCGTCTCCAGCTTCGTCTTCGCGTTCACGTAGAGGTTCGCGTGCGTCAGCTCGGCGCCCTTCGGCTTGCCGGTCGTGCCGGACGTGTAGAGGATCACGGCGGTGTCGCCGTCGGCGACGCTCGCCAGCTCGGGCCGTGCCGGAGCGGCGCCGACGAGGTCCACGAACCCGGTCGGGTCGACCTCGATCAGCTCCGCGCCGGCGGCCACGGCGCCCGGCCGCGCCTCCGCGCCGAACTCGGCCCACGCGAACAGCAGCTTCGCGCCCGAGTCCTCCAGGTAGAACGCGACCTCGCGCTCCTTCAGCAGCACGTTCATCGGCACGACGACGCCGCCGGCGCGCAGGATCCCGTAGTAGACGATCGGGAAGTGCGGCACGTTCGGCAGCATCACGCCGACGCGGTCGCCCGGCTGGAAGCCGTGCTCGGCGAGCAAGCCCGCGAGGTGCGCGCTCGCCCCGTCGAGCTGCGCGTAGGACAGCTCGGCGTCGTCGAGCTTGATCGCCGTGCGCTGCGGATCGCGCGCGGCCGAGTCGGTCAGCAGGCTCGCGAGATTGCGCCCCATGGCGGGTTCTCCTCCTCGGAAGGACTTACCCCACGCCGCTGAGCGTGCGCGCCGGGGCCTCGCCCCACAGCTGCTCGAGCCGGTAGAAGGCGCGCGTCTCGGGCGTGAAGACGTGGACGACCACGTCCAGATAATCCATCAGAACCCAGTGCGCCTGCGGCAGTCCCTCGACGCGGCGCGGAAGCAGCCCGTGCTCCTTCTTCATCCCCTCGTGGATGCCGTCGTGGATCGCCTTCACCTGACGGTCGCTGTTGCCGGTGCAGACGACGAAGTAGTCGGCGTAGCCGAGCACCCCGCGCAGGTCCAGCTCGACGATCTCGATCGCCTTCTTGTCGGCCGCATAGCCGGCGATCGCCTCTGCCAGGGCGATGCCTTCGAGCTGCTCTGTCATGCGCGGTACCAGCCGTTCTGCGCGATCGCCTCGGCGACCGCGTCGGGGACGAGATAGCGGATCGGACGACCCGTCGCGACGCGCTCGCGCACCATCGACGAGGACACGTCGACGCGCGGCATGTCGAAGAAGCGCACGCGCTCCGGCGTCGCGCCGCGCAGCGCGCGCAGCTCGCCGCGGATCTCCTCGCGCTCGGCTCCGGCGCGCTCGGCCACGGCCAGCGTCGCCAGCTCGAGCACGGCCTCGGGCTCCCGCCACGTCGGCAGGCTGCGGGCCATGTCACCCCCCACGATGAAGGTCAGGTCGTCCTGCGGATGCAAGTCGTGCAACGCCTTCAGGGTATCGACCGTGTAGGACCGGCCCTCGCGATCCAGCTCCAGCCGCGAGACCTCGAAGCGCTCGTCGCCCGCGACCGCCAGCCGGCACAGCTCGCAGCGCGCCTCCGCGCCCGGGTCGGCGGCGACCTCCTTGTGCGGCGGACGGCTGGCCGGCATCAGCACGACGCGGTCGAGCCCGAGCTGGTCCGACGCCTCCTGCGCGCAGACGAGGTGGCCGACGTGCGGCGGGTTGAACGTGCCGCCGAGGACCCCGAGTCTCAGGTCCGCACCTGCCCGGTGCCCTCGATCAGGTACTTGAACGTGCACAGCTCGCGCAGGCCGATCGGGCCGCGCGCGTGCAGCTTCTGCGTCGAGTTGCCGATCTCGGCGCCCATCCCGAACTCGCCCCCGTCGGTGAAGCGCGTCGAGGCGTTCACGTACACGCAGGCGGCGTCGACGCCGAGTTGGAAGGCGCGCGCGGCGCCCAGGTCCTCGGTCACGATCGCCTCGGAGTGGCCGCTGCCGTAGCGGTTGACGTGCGCGATCGCCTCCTCGGCGGAGTCGACGACGCGGACCGCGAGGATCAGGTCCAGGAACTCCGTCGCCCAGTCCTCCTCAGTGGCGAGCCGCACCGGAATCTCGCCCTCGTGGTCGCGCGCGTGAGAGGCGGCGCGCTCGTCGCAGCGCAGCTCGACGCCCACGGTGTGCAGCGTGCGCAGCGCACGCGGCAGGAACTCCGCCGCGACGTCGGCGTGCACGAGCAGCGTCTCGGCCGCGTTGCAGACGCCCGGCCGATGGACCTTCGCGTTGAGCACGATCGCCTCGGCCGCGTCGAGGTCGGCGTCGGCGTCGACGTAGACGTGGCAGTTGCCCGACGCGGCGTAGATCACGGGGACGGTGGCGACCGCCTTGAGCGCGTTCTTCAGGCCCTCGCCGCCGCGCGGGAAGATCAGGTCGACGACGCCGTCCTGCGTCGCCAGCTCGGCCAGCTCCTCGCGCCCGCCGCCGGCGAGCAGGTTGATCGCGCCGTACGGCACGCCGGCCGCCGTGGCGGCCTCGGAGGCGATGTTCGCGAGTACCGCGTTCGAATGCATCGCGGTCGAGGAGCCGCGCAGCACGATCGCGTTGCCCGACTTCAGGCACAGCGCGGCGGCGTCGATCGTCACGTTCGGGCGCGCCTCGTAGACGACGGCGACGACGCCGAAGGGGACGCGCACGCGGCGCACGTCGATCCCGTTCGGCAGCAGGTGGCCGTCGATCGTCTCCCCGACCGGATCGGGCAGCGCGGCGATCGCGCGCGCGCCGTCGGCGATCGCGGCGATGCGCGACGGGTCGAGCGCGAGGCGGTCGAGCAGCGCGGTCCCGATCTCGTTCGCGCGGCCGTTCTCCAGGTCGCGCGCGTTCGCCTCCAGGATCTCCGGCGTGCGCGCGACGAGCGCGTCGGCGATCGCGTGCAGCGCGGCGTCCTTCACGCGCGTGTCGAGCGCGGCGAGCGGCGCCGTCGCGGCCTTTGCGGCGCGGCAGACGTCGGCGACGGCGGAGGTGGTGTCCTCGGTCACAGCCATGCGCAAGAGGGTACCGGCGCTAGGCCAGGACGAAGTGGTCGCGATGAATCGTCTCTTCGTCGTGGTGCGGCAGCAGCTCGCGCGCCGCCTCCGACTTGAGGCCCATCACGCGCCGCAGGTCCGCGGCGGCGCAGCTGGCGATCCCCTTCCCCACCGCCGCACCGTCGTGAACGACCTCGACCGCGTCGCCGGCGTCGAACTCGCCCTCGACGGCGACGACCCCGACCGGCAGCAGGCTCGTGCCGCCCTCGCGCAGCGCACGCGCGGCGCCGGCGTCGACGACGATCGTCCCGCGCGCCGGCTTGGCGTACTTGAGCCACAGCTTGAAGGAGGAGTAGCGCCCCTCCTGCGACGCGAAGCGCGTGCCGATCGGCTCGCCGGCGACGGCGGCGGCGATCGCGCCCTCCGCGCGCCCGTTCGCGATCACGGCCGGGATCCCCGCGGCGGTCGCCATCTCGGCGGCGACGACCTTCGAGCGCATGCCGCCGGAGCCGAGCGTCGTCGTCGTCTGCCGGATGTCGAGCGCGTCGAGCGCCGCGAAGTCGTCCACGACCGGCACCGGGCGCGCGTCCGGGTCGAGCCGCGGGTCGGCCGTGTAGAGGCCGTCGGTCGAGGTCAGCAGGATCAGCAGCTCGGCGCCGATCAGGATCGCGACCTGCGCGGCGAGGAAGTCGTTGTCGCCGAACGTGATCTCGTCGGTCGCCGTCGTGTCGTTCTCGTTGACGACGGGGACGACGCGCCATTCGAGCAGCTTGCGCAGCGTC
>JBQCIQ010000251.1:0-5732 GCA_051953595.1 Conexibacter sp.
CGCATCGGGCACCAGCACGTTCGACGGCTTCACGTCGCGGTGCACGACGCCCTGCGCGTGCGCGTGCGCGAGGCCGGCGCACAGCGCGATCCCGATCTCCGCCACGTCGCGGTCGCTCAGCGCGCCCTCGTGCAGCAGCTCGGCGAGCGTCCCGCCGCGCACCAGCTCGGACACGAGGTACGTGGTGCCGTCCTCGTCGCCGGCTTCGTAGAGCGTCACGATCGCCGGGTGCGACAGGCGCGCCGCCGCTCTCGCCTCGCGCGACGCGCGGCCCGAAGCGACATGCTCGCCGGCGATCGCCTTGACCGCCACGTCGCGCTCCAGGCGCTCGTCCCACGCGCGCCAGACGACGCCGAACGCACCCGCGCCAAGCCGCTCGACGAGCCGGTAGCGCTCCAGCACGAGCGCCGCGGAGGGAGCCTCGGTGCCGCTCACCCTGCTGTGTTCCACACGCGGGAAGGGCTCCCTGCCATGTCGGCGAAAGCCTGTCCAGCCGCCAGTCTGGTCATACTGCGCCTTTCACGTTCCCGCAAGGAGCACGATTCTGTCGTTCTTCGACGAGTCTGACGAGACCCGCACCGCGCCCCGCCCGCGCCGTTCCCCCCCCGCTCGCGGCGGCGGACAGCGACCCCCGATGGACAACCAGACGCTGCTCGTGCGGCGGCTCGTGGCTGCCGGCGCGGTGGTGCTCGTCGTCATCCTGCTCGTCGTGCTCGTGAAGGGGTGCGTCGACAACCGCCGCGAGGCCGCGCTGAAGGACTACAACCGCAGCGTCCGCGCGCTCGTCGAGCACTCCAGAAGCGCCGTCGCCGCGCGCTTCTTCGACGCGCTCGGCACCGCCGGCGGTCAGGACCAGCAGCAGGTGCAGGAGACGATCAACCAGCTGAAGATCGTGGCCGACGAGGACCTGTCGCAGGCGCAGCGGCTCGACCCGCCGGACGCGATGAAGGAGGCGCAGACCGACCTTCAGCTCGTCCTCTCGCTGCGCCGCGACGGCGTCGCGAAGGTCGCCGACGAGATCCAGACGGCGCTCGGCGCGACCGCCGGCGCCGGCACGGCCGTGGACGCGATCGCCGGCCAGATGCAGGCGTTCAACGCCTCCGACGTGCTCTACTCGCAGCGCGTCGCGCCGTTGATCCTCAAGGGGCTCAAGGACGATGGCATCGCCGCCAGCTACGACGGCACGGCCGGCGAGCAGGTGCTGCCGTACGCGAACTTCCTGCCGGAGAACGGGAGCATCAGCTGGCTGAGCCCCGACTTCGTCGCCCAGCAGCTTGGCGCGACGACATCGAACGGCAGAAGAGGCGGACCGGTAGCGCCGGGCCTGCACGGCCACCAGCTCGACTCGGTCAGCGTCGGCGGCACGGATCTCACGACCAGCGGCTCGAACCGCATCCCCGCCAGCCCGCCGCCGACGTTCACGGTGAACTTCACCAACGGCGGCGAGAATGACGAGACGAACGTGAAGGTGACGGTCGAGGTCACCGGCAGCGGCGCGCCGATCAGAGCGCAGACGATCGTCCCGAACACGACCGCCGGCCAGGCGGCCACCGCGAACGTGACGTTGAGACAGTCGCCCTCCACGAGCGGGGCCGCGACGATCAGAGTGACGATCGAGCAGGTCCCGGGCGAGCAGACGACCGACAACAACACGGCGACGTACACCGCCCTGTTCGAGTGACGCCCCGGCGCCCCGCCCCCGGGCGGTGCCGCAGGGGTCGGCCGTATCCTCTCCAGCCGTGCACGAGCTGACGAGCACCACCGGGAGCGTCGCGCTCGCCGCCGGCGCGTTGGCGCTCGTCGCGCTCGCGCTCGCGCTCTGGCTGGCCGCGACGCTGCGACGTGTGTGGCGCGACCAGCGCGCGGTGCTCGGCGGGCATGGAGCGACGGACCTCGTCGCGCACGCCGCCGGGCTGGAGCGCGAGTTCCGCGTGCTGCACGAGTACGTCGAGGACGCCGCGGCGCGGCTGCACGAGCGGATGGCCGCCGCCGAGCAGCGGCTCGACGGGGCGGTCGCCTACCGAGCGCTCGTGCGCTACGACGCGTACGGCGAGATGTCGGGCCACCAGTCGACCTCGATCGCGCTGCTCGACGCGCGTCGCAACGGCGTCGTGCTGTCCTCGATCCTCCACCGCGAGCAGGCGCGCCTGTATGCGAAGCGCGTCGAGGGGGGGGTCGGCGAGCTGGAGCTCTCACCCGAGGAGCAGGAGGCCGTGCGGCTTGCCTTGGAAGGGGCGCCCGCGCCGGCGCGCAGCCGCGAGGACCGCGCGTGACGCGCGTCGCCTACCTCGGCCCGGAGGGGACGAACTCGCACGAGGCGCTGCTCGCCGCCGCCAAGGCCGGCGGGATCGCGTGCGAGCCGGTCTCGATGGGCACGATCTACGACTGCGTGATGGCGGTGCAGGAAGGCGGCGCCGAGCGCGCGTTCGTGCCGATCGAGAACGCGCTGGAGGGCTCCGTCAACGCGACGCTCGACGCGCTCGCGGTCGAGACGGACGACGTCGCGATCGTCGGCGAGCACGTCCACCCGATCCACACCTGCCTGATCGCGAAGGACGAGCTGCCGCTCGACGCGGTGGCGTCGGTGATCTCGCATCCGCAGTCGATCGGCCAGTGCGCGCACTTCCTGCGCACGCGCCTGCCGGGAGCGCGGGTGCTGGCCGCCAGCTCGACGGCCGAGGCGGTGCGGCGCGTCGCCGAGGAGGGCGGACCCGCGGCCGCGCTCGGCAGCCGTACGGCGGCCGAGCTGTACGGCTGCGAGGTGCTGTGCGCCGACGTCGACGACGCGGCCGGCAACGAGACGCGCTTCGTGTGGCTCGCGCGCCGCGACGCCGCGGCGCCCACCGACCCGGCAAGCGCCCACGGCCCCTTCAAGACCGCCGTCGTCTTCTGGGGCGTGGGTGCGGAGGCGCCGGGCTGGCTCGTGCGCTGCCTGTCCGAGTTCGCCTTCCGCGGCGTGAATCTGACGCGGATCGAGTCGCGTCCGCGCAAGCAGGGCCTCGGCCGCTACATGTTCTTCGCGGACCTGGAGGGACGTGCCTCGGAGGGCCCCGTCGCGGAGGCGTTGGACGCGCTGCGCGGCCATGTCGAGCACCTGCGCGTGCTCGGCTCGTTCCCCGCCGCCTAGGCCGAAGCGCCTGGTTCCAGAGCCGCGGAGCGGTCGAACGGCACATAACCGCCCGCTACACTTCGGCCCACGGCTATGGCTGCGACTGCGTCAGTACCACCAGCGCAAGTGGGGTCCGCGCCGCCTCTGGAGCACCAGCGGCGCGGACGTGAGTCTGGCCGGGTGCTCGTCCTCAACGCGACCTTCGAGCCGATCAACGTCTGCACGGTTCGGCGGGCGGTCGTGCTGCTGCTGAAGGAGAAGGCGGAGGTGCTGGAGCACGCCGAGTACGTGCTCCACTCGGGCAGCAGCACCCTGCCGCGCCCGGTCGTGATCCGGCTCGTGAGCTACGTGCGCGTCCCGCGCGACACGCACCGCCGCAAGATCACCCGCCGCGCGGTGTTCGCGCGCGACAACTGGACCTGCCAGTACTGCGGCTCGCGCGGCCAGCTGACCGTCGACCACGTGATCCCACGCTCGAAGGGCGGCGACTCCAGCTGGGAGAACATCGTCGCCTCCTGCGCACCCTGCAACCGCAGGAAGGGCGACGCCCTCCCCCACCAGGCCGGGATGATCCCCAAGCGCACGCCCCGCACCCCCGGCCCCCACGTCTTCATCCAGGTCGCCAGCCCGCGCATCCCGAGCGCCTGGCGCACCTACCTCGCGCACTGAGCACTGCTCGCCCGAGCCGGCACGGCTGCGGAGGCGACGAGGCTGCAAACGCAACGAGGGGCGCCTCGACAAAGGCGCCCCTCGCTTGCAACCTGGCTGGACAGAGACCCCGATCAGAGTGACGGCGCTGAGATGCGCCGGTGCCAGAGGGACCACTCCTGGCACTGACCGAGGCGGTGTCTCGGTGTGGACTCCGCTACGCGGGGCCAGCCTTCCGACCTAGCGGCCGGACACCTCCAGGGTCCCGCAAGAACTGTCAGACGAAATTCGGACCACCTCCTTTCTCTGGTAAGCCCAGAGTAGCGAAAGCGGCCGACGGCGACGAGGGCCTTTTCAGACCTCGCCGTCGCCGTTTCCGTCGTCCGGCTCGTCGACCTCGATCACGCCCTCGGAGCCGTCCCCATCCCCAAGCCCCCCGGGCTGATGCGAGGCGCCGTTGCCCGCCGGGCCGAGGCCGTCGCCGGCCTCCAGCGGCAGCTCATCGGCGCCGGTGTCGGGCTCGCTCTCGACCACGAGCGCGATCGCACGCACGCAGTCGTCCTCGCGCACGTTCATCACGCGCACACCGGTCGCCGCGCGGCCCTGCTGCGAGATGCCGCGCACGCCCGTGCGCTGGACCATCCCGGACTGCGAGATGAAGACGAGCTCCTGGTGCTCGCGCACCACCAAAGCGCCGGCGAGGCCGCCCTTCGCCTCGGTCAGCTTGATCGTTCTGACGCCCATCGCACCGCGCGAGGTCTTGCGGTACTGGTCGATTCTCGTGCGCTTGCCGTAGCCGTTCTCGGTCACGACGAGCAGGTCCTGGTCGTCGCGCGCGACATCCATCGCGATCACCTCGCCTCTGCCGACGTTCATGCCGCGCACGCCGCTCGTGTCGCGGCCCATCGCGCGCGCGTCCTCCTCGCTGAAGCGGACGGTCAGGCCGGCGCGCGAGACGATGATCACCTCGTCGCCCTCGTCGACCCGCCGCACGGCGACCAGCTCGTCGTCGTCTCTGATCGAGATCGCGATGATCCCGTCCGCTCTGATCGGCGTGTTGTATCTCTGCAGCTCGGTCTTCTTGACCGTGCCGTTGCGTGTCGCGAACAGCAGGTACGGCGCCTCGGAGAAGTCGCGCGTCGAAAGGACGGACTGCACGCGCTCGCCCTCGCGCAGCGGCAGGATGTTCACCAACGCACGGCCCTTGGCGGTGCGGGACGCCTCCGGCAGCTCGTAGACCTTCGAGCGGTAGACCTTGCCGCGGTTCGTGAAGAACAGCAGGTAGTCGTGCGTGGAGGTCACGAACAGGTGCTCGATGTAGTCGCCGTCCTTCATGTCCATCCCGGTCACGCCGACGCCGCCGCGGCGCTGCTGGCGGTAGGTCGCCAGCGGCAGCGACTTGATGTAGCCGCTGTTCGTGATCGTGATGACCATCTGCTGGTCGGCGATCAGGTCCTCGATGTCGATCTCGCCCTCGGCGAAGGAGATCTGCGTGCGGCGCTCGTCGCCGTAGGCGTCGGAGATCTCCTGCAGCTCCTCGCGCACGATCCCCATCACGCGCGCCTCGTCGCCGAGGATCGCGCGCAGCTCGGCGATCCGCTCGACGATGTCGGCGTGCTCCTGCTTGATCTTGTCGACCTCGAGCGCCGTCAGGCGGCCGAGCGTCATCTGCAGGATCGCCTCGGCCTGGCGCTCGGACAGCTCGAAGCGGTTGACCAGCCGCACGCGCGCCTGCTCGCGGTCGGGCGATCTGCGGATCGTGTCGATCACCTCGTCGAGGTTCGCGAGCGCGATCAGCAGGCCCTCGAGGATGTGGGCGCGGTCCTCGGCGATCCGCAGCTCGTGCTTCGTGCGCCGGACGATCACTTCGCGCTGGTGGTCGACGTAGCGGCCGATGACGTCCCGCAGCGACAGCGTCTTCGGCACGTTGTCGACGAGCGCGACCATGTTCACGCCGAACGTCGTCTGCATCGGC
>JBQCIQ010000252.1:0-8876 GCA_051953595.1 Conexibacter sp.
CGACTGCGAGCAGCGGCGCGAGCATCCAGTCGGTCTGCGGAATCGTGATCGCGCGGTCGGCGTGCGCCGCGATCTCGTCGTTGCCGGCCGTCACGATCGCGATCACGTGCGCGCCGCGCACGCGCACCTCCTGCATGTTCGAGACGACCTTGTCGAGCACCGGCGAGTCGGTCGCCATGCAGACGACCGGCGTCTGCTCGTCGAGCAGCGCGATCGGGCCGTGCTTCATCTCGCCGGCGGCGTAGGCGTCGGTCGCGATGTAGGAGATCTCCTTGAGCTTGAGCGCGCCCTCGAGCGCGACCGGCAGGCCGACGTGACGCCCGAGATAGAGGAAGAAGTCCTGCTCGTAATGGGCGCGAGCGATCGCCTCGATCTGCGCGGAGCCCTCGTCGAGCAGCGCGGCGATGTGGTGCGGCAGGTGCTTGAGCGCGCTCACCAGCTCCGTCAGGCGGGTCGCCGGCAGCGTCTCGCGCAGCTCGGCGAGTCGCAGCGCAAGCAGGTACATCGCGGCGACCTGGCTGACGAACGTCTTCGTCGCGGCGACGCCGATCTCCAGGCCCGCGCGCGTGAACAGGACGCCGTCGGCGTCGCGCGTGATCTGCGAGCCCATCACGTTCGTGACGCCGAGCACGGTCGCGCCGCGCGAGCGCGCGAGCCGCATCGCCGCAAGCGTGTCGGCCGTCTCGCCCGACTGCGAGATGCCGATCACGAGATCGCCCTTGCCTACCACCGGGTTGCGGTAGCGGTACTCGGAGGCGACGTCCATCTCGACCGGCACGCGCGCCCACTCCTCGATCGCGTAGCGGCCGATCAGGCCAGCGTGGTAGGAGGTGCCGCAGGCGACGACGACGATGCGGCGCACGTCGCGCAGGAACGCGTCGTCGATCGCGCCGAGGTCGCCCAGGTCGATGCCGGTGCCGCGCGCGGCGCGGTCGGCGACCGTCTCCGCGACCGCGTCCGCCTGCTCGTGGATCTCCTTGAGCATGAACGTGTCGTAGCCGCCCTTCTCGGCGGTCTCCGCGTCCCAGTCGATCTCGACGACCTCGCGCTCCACCGGGGTGCCGTCGGCCGTCATGAACTCGACGCCGGAAGGCGTGAGCACGACGATCTCGCCGTCCTCGATGTACTGCACGCGCCTCGTGCTGGCGAGGAACGCCGGCACGGCGGAGGCGAGGAACTGCTCGTGCTCCCCGCGCCCCACGACGAGCGGGCACTCGCGCCGCGCGCCGACGAGCACGCCCGGCTCGTCGACCGTCATCGCGACGAACGCGAAGTGACCGACCAGCTCGGCGTAGGCGGCGCGCACGGCGGCGGCGAGGTCGCCGTCGTAGTGCTTGGCGATCAGATGCGCGATCACCTCGGCGTCCGTCTCGGAGGAGAAGGTCGCGCCCTCCGCCTCCAGTCTGCGCTGCAGCGAGACGTAGTTCTCGACGATCCCGTTGACGACGACGTGGACGCGGTCCTCGTCGTCCGTGTGCGGGTGGGCGTTGCGCTCGCTCACGCGTCCGTGCGTGGCCCAGCGGGTGTGGCCGATGCCGGCGCCGGGATCGGCGAGCGCGATCGCCGTCCGCGGCTGCTCGTCGGCTGCCGCCGGCTGGGCCGCGATCGCCGCCCTCAGCGCCTGCAGGTTGCCGACGGCGCGCACGGACTCGACGTCGCCGCCGTTCAGGACGGAGATGCCGGCGCTGTCATAGCCGCGGTATTCGAGCTTTTCGAGCCCGTGGAGCAGCTGCTCACGGACCGGCCGGGCGCCGACGTAGCCGACGATGCCGCACATAGGGGAAACCTCCGTCGAAGTCCCGGAGAGCCTAGTACACGCGCCGGGCCGCGCACATGGGCCGACTGGCCTATGGAGCCAGTTCGACGGCCGCCTGCGCCCTCTCGACGAGGCGACCGCAGACCTCCTCGGCCTCCTCGGCGCTCGGCGCCTCGACCATCACGCGCAGCAGCGGCTCCGTGCCGGAGGCGCGCACCAGCACGCGGCCGCGGCCGGCGAGCGCGTCCTGTTCGCGCGCAACCGCCGCCGCCATCTCCTCGCCGGCCGCCGCGCGCTCGACCGCGGCGCGGTCCGGCAGGCGCACGTTGACGAGCGTCTGCGGCAGCTTCTCCATCGCGTGGCGCTCGGCGAGGTCGCCGCCGGCCAGCGCCTCCAGCGTCAGCAGCGCGCTCGCGATCCCGTCGCCCGAGGGCGCGAAGCCCAGCTCGATGATGTGACCGGACTGCTCGCCGCCGAGCGTCCAGCTCCGCTCGCGCAGCGCTTCGAGCACGTAGCGGTCGCCGACCGCGGTCGTCGCCACCTCGATGTCGGCGGCCGCCATCGCGGTATGGAAGCCGTAGTTCGTCATGACCGTGACGGCGACGCCGTTCCCCGGCAGGCGACCGGCGTCGCGCAGGTGGATCGCCGCCAGCGCGATCAGCTCGTCGCCGTCGACGATCGCGCCGCTGCGGTCGACCGCGAGCACGCGATCGCCGTCGCCGTCGAACGCGAAGCCGGCGTCATGGCCCCCGTCGCGGATCGCCTGCGCGAGCGCGTCGATGTGGGTCGAGCCGCAGCCGTCGTTGATGTTGCGCCCGTCCGGCGCGTCCGCGAGCACGTCGACGTGCGCGCCGAGGCGGCGAAAGATCTCCGGCGCGGCGCGGTAGGTCGCGCCGTTGGCGCAGTCGAGCAGGATGCGGCGACCGTGCAGGTCGAGGTCGCTGAAGCGCACGTGCAGCTCGCGCAGGTAGTCCTCGAGCGTGCCGTGCAGCTGCGTGACGCCCCCGGGCTCGGCGACTTCGCCCGGCTCCTCCAGCAGCGCCTCGATCTCCTCCTCGACCGCGTCGGAGAGCTTGTCGCCGTCAGCGCCGAAGAACTTGACGCCGTTGTCGCGCCACGGGTTGTGCGAGGCCGACAGCACGACCCCGAGGTCGAAGCCGTAACGGCGGATCAGCAGTGGCGCGGCCGGGGTCGGCAGCACCCCGCCGAGCAGCGCGATCCCGCCTGCCGCGGCGACGCCGGCGGCGACGGCGGCCTCCAGCATCTCGCCGGAGGCGCGCGTGTCGCGGATCACGAGCACGCGCGGGCGCTCTGCGCCGTGTGCGACCGCGCGCGCGGTCGCGGCGCGGCCGAGCGCGAGCGTCAGCTCCGCCGTCAGGAACTCGCCCGCGACGCCGCGGACGCCGTCCGTGCCGAACAACCGCCGGGCCACGGACGGGAAACTAGCGCTTCGAGAACTGCGGGCGCTTACGGGCCTTCTTGAGACCGGCCTTCTTGCGCTCCTTCGCGCGCGCGTCGCGCGTGAGGAAGCCGCGGCGCTTGAGCTCGCCGCGCAGGTTCGGGTCGGCCTCCAGCAGCGCGCGCGAGATGCCGTGGCGCAGCGCGCCGGCCTGCGCCGAGACGCCGCCGCCATGCAGCTTCGCGATCACGTCCATGCGCGCTTCGTAGCCGACCGTCTCAAGCGGCTGGCGGATGTTGCGCTGGAGCGTGGGCCGCGGGAAGAAGTCGTTGAGCGGCTTGCCGTTGATGACGTATTCGCCGGTGCCGGGCTTGAGCGTGACGCGCGCGACGGCCGTCTTGCGCTTGCCGGTCGCGGTGTAGCGGGCGCCGGACGCGAGCGAGATCGCGGCGCCGGAGATCGGCTGCGCCTCGGCCTCCTCGTCCTCGCCCTCGGCGGCCGCGGCTACGGGCTCCTGGTCCTCGTCGTACTGCGACGCGCCCTCGCCGAGTGCGTCGCCGCCCTCGGGGACGATGTCGGGGATGAGGTCCGCGCCGGGGATCTCGGGCTTGACGCGGGGCGTCTCCTCGATCAGCTCCTCCTCGGCCTCGGCGGCGGGCGCCTCCTCGGCGACCGGCTGCGCCGGCTCCTCGGCAGGCGCCTCGTTCTCGACGGCGGCCGGCTCGGGCGCGTCGCTCGCGGCCTCGGCGGCGGGCGCCTCCTCAGCGGCCGGCTGCGCCGGCTCCTCGGCGGGCGCGTCGGTCTCCGGGGTGCGCTGCTCGTCCTCTGGCTGCTCGACGTCGGTCACGAGGCGATCTCCATGGGTTGCGGCTGCTGGGCTGCGTGCGGATGCTCCGGGCCGGCGTACACCTTCAGCTTCGTGAGCTGTCTGCGGGCGAGGCGGTTGCGTGGCAGCATCCCCTTGACCGCGAGGCGGATGACCTCTTCGGGCCGGCGGTCGAGCATCTCCTCGAGCGTGCGCGAGCGCAGGCCGCCCGGGTAGCCCGAGTGTCTGTAGTAGCGCTTGTCGGCGCGCTTGTTGCCCGAGACCGAGATCTTCTCGGCGTTGACGACGACGACGAAGTCGCCGGTGTCGACGTGGGGCGTGTACGTGGGCTTGTTCTTCCCGCGGAGCGCGTCGGCGATCTGGGTCGCGAGACGGCCGAGCGTGAGCCCGGTCGCATCGACGAGCAGCCAGTTGCGCTCGCGGTCGGCTGGAGTGGCGACGTAGGTCTTCATGGCATGAGAGAAGCCACGCCTCGGTGGCGCGGCGGTCGCCCATGATAGGGAATCCGCCGCGCACGCGCCGAGCGACCGTGCGCCGCGTCCGCGACCCGGTCCGTCCGGCGGGTGTTGTTATGCTGCCGCGCGTTCCATAAGCCAGCGCCGAGTCCCTCACGTGCCAGAGGGAGCGGGGAACCCAATGACAACGGTGTTGCCGCACCGGCGTCGAGGGGCGAATCCGAGCACTGCCGCTCGGTAGCGCGGACCTTTCAAGCGCGAGCCCGTCAGCTAACCCCGTAGGCCGCGACGAAAGGGCATCTCCCCCGATGCTGCGCGGAATGCGGGTCCGCCCCGCGACGACGACGATCTGTGCCGCCATGCTCCTCGGAGCAAGCGCGGCGACCGCCACCGCCGCGACCGGCGGCGCGGGCATGACCCTGCCGACCCCGAAGGCCGCCGCCGGCACGCCCGCCGCGCAGGCAGCGCCGGTCCTCTCCCCCGTCGCCTCGATCCCGCAGCTTGCGGCGGGCGTCAGCTTCCGCAGGGTCTCCAGACGCGCCGTCAGCGCCGCGACGCTCAGCTATGTCTCGCACGCGCGCAACCCGCTCCAGGTGCGCGTGGACGTCGTGCGCCTGGCCGACGGCTACTCCGTCTTCACCGACGAACGCACGGTCGCGCCCGAGACGACGCAGAAGGTGCGCTGGAACGGCCGCGCAAGAGACGGCCTCGCGCTCGACGGCCGCTACGAGCTGCGGATCGCGCTGGCGGGCGCCGACGCGTCGAGCGCACCGACCGCCGCGGCGGGCGGCGGCGGCGCCTCGCCGGAGGCGGCAGCGCCACCGCCCGGCTCGGCGAGCGTCACGGCCTTCACGTTCGTCGGCGCGATCTTCCCGGTGCGCGGCCCGCACGACTACGGCCAGGGCGCCGCCGCCTTCGGCGCCGGCCGCGCCGGCCACATCCACCAGGGCCAGGACGTGATGGCCGCCTGCGGCACGCCGCTCGTCGCTGCGCGCGGCGGCATCGTCGTCCAACGGGCGTTCCAGTCGCTCGCCGGCAACTACCTCGTGATCCAGGACCCGATCACCGGCGAGAGCAACATGTACGCGCACCTGCGCGAGCCGGCGGTCGTCAAGAGAGGCCAGCGCGTCGACACCGGCCAGCCGATCGGCGTCGTCGGCGAGACCGGCGACGCGACCGCCTGCCACCTCCACTTCGAGCTGTGGACCTCGCCCGGCTGGTACCGCGGCGGCCAGCCGATCGACCCGCTGCCCACGCTGAAGGCGTGGGATCGCTTCAGCTAGCGGATCGGCGGCGCGCGCCGCGCACGTACGACGAGCACGCCGGCGCAGGCCAGCAGCAGGAGCAGCGCCACGCCGCTGACGGTCGTCCCGGCCCGCAGCCCGGGCACGCGGTAGCGCCACGCGATCTCGTGCGTTCCCGCCGGCGCGATCACGGCGCGCAGCACGGCGTTCGCCTGCAGCGCCTGCGCCGGACGGCCGTCGACCTCGACCGACCAACCGGCGCCCCAGGTGTCGTCCAGCACGACGAGGCCGCGATGCGCCAACGTCGCTCGCAGCGTGACCGACGCGTCGTCCTCGGCGATGACGTGGACGGTTCCGCGTGCGCGTAACGGCGGCGGCGAGCCGGCGATCTCGCCGCTGCGCAGCGTCGCTTCGCGCCGCGGGTCGAAGGCGTCTTCGGCGATCGTCGCGTACTCCTCGGGGCCGCCGGAGGTCAGCCGTACCGTGGCGGGCACGAACGCGCGCGGGGCGCTCAACGCGTTCGCGTAGATCGTCGCTTCGGAACCTCGGTAGACCGGTCTGACGTTGTCGTCCTGCAGCGCCGCGCCGGGCGGAAGCAGCAGGTAGCGCGCGCCGAGCAGCCCGTACACGCGCGAGCTGAGCGGCGAGTACTCCAGGCCTTCCGGCGTGTTCGCCGCCGGGATCGTCATCTGCAGCAGCCTGGCGAAGCGGAACGTCGGGTACGGCGCGTCGAAGCCGACGACGTCGCGCAGGCCGTAGACGCTCGTGACGTCGGCCGGGACCGCATGGACGCCGGTCATCCGCCCGTCATCGCGATGTCGCTGCAGGAACGCGATCGCGGGCGTGCGCGGCGGCACGACGGCGGAGGCGGGCAGCATCGGCTGGTAGCCGTGCGCGACGTGCAGCACGTCAAGCGCGACGACGAGCGTCGCGAGCCCGGCGACAAGCACCGCGCGCTGCGGGCGCCGGCGCAGGATCAGCAGCAGCACGGCGAGGATCGCCGCGAACGCAAGCCACCACAGCGCGCTGGCGAGCGCGAGCGTGTCGGCGTCGCTCGTGCCCCCGCGACGCAGCATGTGGCTCAGCGCGTGCGGCCACGCGCCGGCGGCCGGTGCGATCGCGACGATCGCCGCGACGCCCGCGAGCCCCGCCACCGCGAGCGCCAGCCATGCCCGGCCGATGCGACCGCGCGTGTCGAGCACATGTTGGAGCCCGAACCCCGCGAGCAGCGCGAGCGCGAGCAGCAGCCACAGCCCGATGCGTGCGTTCTGCACACGGTCGAAGCCCGGCAGCCGGATCACGAGGTCGTAGAGCCCAGGCGCGCGCAGCGCGATCGCGAGGCCGAGGACGCCGAGCAGCGCGAACGGCGCCTTGCGCCGCCAGGCGCCGGGCGAGAGCAGCGCCACGAGCGCCAAGACGGCCGTCGCCGCGCCGGCGTAGAAGGTGCGCTCGCGGTAGAAGGCCGCGTGCGGGCCGAGCGCCACGCCCTCGCTCGGCCGCCCCCACCACTCGGGGAACAGGACCGTCCGGGCCACGCCGGGCGGCATCTGCGAGCCGGCGAACGTGGGCGCCCCGTGCATGCGGGCAGCGACGCCGACGGTGTGGTGCGACGCCAGCTGAGCCGGCAGCAGCACGACGGCGGCGAGCGCCACGCCCAGCACCGCGGCGCCTGCCGTCAAGGCGAGACGCGTGGCGCGCTCGCGGCGTGCGGTCGCCCCGCCGGCGGCGAGACTGCGCACGAGCGCGTAGAGCGCCGTCGCGCCCAGCAGATGCACCTGCGTGCCGGGATGGCCGCCGGTGAACGCGACGCCGACGGCGACCGCCAGCCACAGGGCGTCCGCGACGCGGCCCCGCCGGACGACGCGCTCGCTCAGCCACAGCGTCCACGGCAGCATCGCGGCCACCGACACGAGCACGCCGTAGCTCAGCCACACGACGTTGAAGGAGCAGAGCGCGAAGGCGGCACCGGCGAGCAGCGCTGGCCAGAGGCCGAGGCGCAGCTCGCGTCCGAGCAGGTAGGCGCCGAAGCCGGCGCACCAGAGCTTCAGCGCCGCCGCGATGCCGAGGCCGTAGCGCAGCGGCAGGAGCCACAGCGGCAGGCTGAACGGACTCAGCCACGCGACCTGCGCGTTCCCCCACAGCGGGGTGCCGCCGAAGGCGTACGCGTTCCAGGCGGGGAACGTGCCCGCGTGCAGCAGCCGTCGCGCGAGCACATCCCACGGGAAGTAGCCGAAGACGACGTCGCCGAGGTCGGAGTTCATCCAGTGCGCGACGCCTGCCGGTGCGACCCCCTGCCACATCGGTTCCCCGTAAAGCAGCGCGGTCGGCGCGAGCACGTGCCCGCCGATAAGCGCCGGCCACAGATAGACGAGCACGAGCAGAGCGAGCAGCGCCGCCGCCGATCGATGCTCTGCCGACGTCGATGTGGTCGCCGCTCGACTCCCCCTCAGGGAGCGACTGACCATGCGCCATTCCTACCAGAAAGTTGGTTCGCTTCGTCGGAGATCGGCGGGTCCGCTCGCGCGCGTGCGAGCGCGTAGCCTGCGGGCATGTCCCTGCTCGGGATCCTCGGCTTGATCGTGCTGGGCGCCGCGCTCGTGGTGCTGCTCGTCTCCGTGCTGCATCCCGAGGGACGACGGCGCCCGGGCGGCTACCTCGACGGGCAGGAGCCGCGGCCGCGCGACGACGACCACGCCTGAGTGCGATCCGCTACTCCCACTCGATCGTGCCGGGAGGCTTGGACGTGATGTCCAAGACCACCCGGTTGACCTCGCGGATCTCGTTGATCATGCGCGAGGCGATCTGCTCAAGCAGGTCGTAGGGCAGACGCGCCCAGTCGGCGGTCATCGCGTCGTCGCTCGTGACGGCGCGGATCACGACGACGTAGCCGTACGTGCGCTCGTCGCCCTGCACACCGACCGTGCGCACGTCGGGCAGGACGCAGAAGGACTGCCACAGCTCGCGGTAGAGCCCGGCATTGCGGATCTCGTCCTGCAGGATGTAGTCGGCGTCGCGCAGGACGTCGAGGCGTTCCTTCGTCGCCTCGCCGCCGACCACGCGGATCGCCAGCCCGGGGCCCGGGAACGGCTGGCGCCAGACAAGCCGCTCCGGCAGCCCCAGCTCCGCGCCGACGGCGCGCACCTCGTCCTTGAACAGCGCGCGCAGCGGCTCGACCAAGTCGAACTCGAGGTCCTCC
>JBQCIQ010000253.1:0-4595 GCA_051953595.1 Conexibacter sp.
GGAACGGTCGTGATGAAGTTCGGCGGGACGTCCGTCGCCGACGCCGAGCGCTTGAAGCGCGCGGCTCGCCGGATCGTCGCCGCGCGCGAGCAGGGCAACCGCGTCGTCGCGGTGCTGTCGGCGCGCGGCAAGACGACGGACGAGCTGGTCGCCGCCGCCGAGGAGATCTCGCCGACGCCCGACCCGCGCGAGATGGACATGCTGCTGTCGACCGGCGAGCGCATCTCGTGCGCGCTGTGCGCGATGGCGATCCACGACCTCGGCCACCGCGCGATCTCGCTGACCGGCTCGCAGGCCGGCATCGTGACCGACAGCTCGCACACGAAGGCGCGCATCCTCGACGTCAGAGCCGACCGCATCGAGGCGGCGCTGGCGGAGGACATGATCGTGCTCGTCGCCGGCTTCCAGGGCGTCTCGAACCACTCGCACGACGTCACGACGCTCGGCCGCGGCGGCTCGGACACGACCGCCGTCGCGCTCGCCGCCGCCGTCGGCGCCGACGTGTGCGAGATCTACACGGACGTGTCGGGCGTCTACAGCGCCGACCCGCGCATCGTCCCCGACGCACGCAAGCTGGAGGTCGTCTCGTTCGAGGAGATGCTGGAGATGGCGGCCTCGGGCGCGAAGGTGCTGCAGCTGCGCTCGGTCGAGTACGCGCGCAACCACGGGGTCCGCATCCACTGCCGTTCCAGCTTCGAGGACGGCCCCGGTACATTCGTCGTCGGAGAGCAGGAGACCATGGAGCACGCCCTCATCACCGCCGTCACGCACTCGACCGAGGAGGCGCGCGTCACGCTGACCGGCGTGCGCGACGAGCCGGGCGCGGCGGCGCGCATCTTCGAGGCGCTGGCGGAGGCGAACTGCAACGTCGACATGATCATCCAGAACGAGCCGCTGGGCGAGGGGCGCGAAGGCGCCGAGCTGTCGTTCACCGTCCCGCGCGAGGACCTGCGCACCGCGCGCGAAGCGCTCGAGCCGCTGGTCGACGAGCTGGGGATCGGCAGGATCGACGAGGAGCCCGCGATGGGCAAGGTCTCGATCGTCGGCGCCGGCATGAAGTCGCATCCGGGCGTCGCCGCGAGGGTCTTCGGCACGCTCGCCGAGCAGGGGATCAACATCGAGATGATCTCGACCTCGCCGATCAAGATCTCGTGCGTGATCCGCGCCGACCGCGTCGGCGACGCGGTGCAGGCGCTGCACGGCGCGTTCGAGCTGGGCGCGGACGCGATCCAGCAGGAGCGGCCGATCGGGGAGCAGGCGCGGTGAGCGCGTCGTCCTCCGACGGCTACCGCGTCGCGGTCGTCGGCGCGACCGGGCAGGTCGGCGGCGTGATGCTGGAGCTGCTGCGCGAGCGCGGCTTTCCGGCGCGCGAGATCGTCCCGTTCGCGTCCGAGCGCTCGGCCGGCAAGGAGCTGGAGGGCGTCGGCGTCGTCCAGCCGCTGACCGAGGAGACGATCCAGGGCTTCGACGTCGCGATCTTCTCGGCCGGCGGGACGACCTCCGGCGAGTGGGCGCCGCGCTTCGCCGCCGCGGGCGCGATCGTCGTCGACAACAGCTCGAAGTGGCGGATGGACGACGACGTACCGCTCGTCGTCTCCGAGGTCAACCCCGACGCGCTCGCCGAGACGCGCAAGGGAATCGTCGCCAACCCGAACTGCTCGACGATGCAGATGGTCGTCGCGTTGAAGCCGCTCCACGACGCGGCCGGGATCGAGCGGCTGGTGATCTCGACCTACCAGGCGGTGTCCGGCACCGGCAAGAAGGGCGTCGACGAGCTGCTGGACCAGTCGCACGCGCTGCTGCACGGCCAGGACCCGGAGGTGTCGGTCTACGCGCACCGGATCGCGTTCAACGCGCTGCCGCACGCCGGTTCGTTCGCGCCCGGCGACGACCACACCGACGAGGAGCGCAAGCTGATCAACGAGACGCGCAAGATCCTCGGCGACGAGTCGATCCGCATCAGCGCGACGTGCGTGCGCGTGCCGGTCGTCAACGGCCACTCCGAGGCCGTCAACGTCGAGACGCGCGAGCCGCTCTCGCCCGAGCAGGCGCGCGAGCTGCTGAGTGCCGCGCCCGGCGTGACGGTGCTCGACGACCCAGGCGCGGGGATCTACCCGATGGCGATCGAAGCCGACGGCAAGGACGACGTGCTCGTCGGCCGCATCCGCCGCGATCCGGGCAACGAGCGCGCGTTGGACCTGTGGGTCGTCGCCGACAACCTGCGCAAGGGCGCGGCGACGAACGCCGTGCAGATCGCAGAGCTGCTGCACGAGCGCGGGATGCTGCGTGCGGCGGCGCGGGCGGCCTAGCCGCCGGCGCTCATCTCAGCGGCGGTATGCCGCCGCGGGCGGCGGCGTTCACGTAGAGCGCGAGCGCGCGGGTTTCGCGTAGCGTCAGCTGATCGCGCAGCGGCCTCATCGCTATGCGCAGGCCGTCGCGCACGATCCGCTCGGTCCACGGCACGCCCGGCCGCAGCTCGTCGAAGTTGGTCCCCACCCATGCCGGATCGGGCCTCGTCGGCGCGCGTCCGCGGAGCTGGTGGCAGGACTGGCAGTGCTCCTCGTAGAGCCTGCGGCCCCACATCAGCGTCGCATCGCTCGTGCCGGGGGGCGGCGCCACCTCGCGGCCGCCGACCGCCAGCACGTATTCGACCACGGCGTGCTGCTGCGCCCTGTCGAGCACGTCGCCGAAGCTGCCCATCCCGACGTAGCCCGACGAGACCATCCGGCGCGCGAGCTCCGGGGAGGGCGAGACCTGGTCGAGGTCGAGCCCGGGATAGAAGTCGCTGTGGACGCTCAGGTCGGGTCTGCCGAGGAGCGGGTGGCAGGTCTGGCAGTGCTCGGCGAAGACGCGTGCGCCGAGCCGCATCGTGCGCGCGTGCGCGGCGGACGCCCGCTCGGCAGCGCTCGGCGCGCTCTCGCCGCCGCAGCCGCCGGCGAGCAGCAGCAACAACATGGCCGCCGCCAGCAAGGATCTCGGCGAGCGCATCAACGCGCCTCGCCGGCGACGAGCGCCGCTTGTGCCAGCGCCCGGCGGTCGACCTTGCCGTTCGGCGTCGTCGGCAGCTCGTCGCGCAGCTCGACGCGCGCGGGGACCATGTAGTCCTCCAGGTGCGCCGCGCAGTGGCGACGCAGCGCGGCGGGCAAGAGGTCGGCGCCCTCGTGCGGCACGACGTAGGCGACGATCGCCTGACCGAGCAGGCGGTCGGGCGCGCCGACGACGGCCGCCATCCGCACGCCCTCCGCCGCGTGCAGGACCGCCTCGACCTCGCGCGGCGCGACCTTCTCGCCGCGTGACTTGAGGATGTCGTCCCTGCGCCCGACGAAGTACAGATAGCCCTCGTCGTCCTGGCGGAAGAGGTCGCCGGTGGCCAGCACGCGCTCCCATGGCCAGCGACCGGGGCGCAGGCGCTCTGCCGTCGTCTCCGGGTCGTTCCAGTAGCCCTGCATGACGTGCGCGCCGCGCACGACCAGCTCGCCGACCTCACCGGCCGGCAGTCTCGCGCCCCCGTCGTCCTCGACCCACGCCTCGGTGCCGGGGATCGGGACGCCGACCGATTCGGGCCGCGCGTCGAGCTGTTCGGGCGGCAGGTAGGAGACGCGCTTGCACTCGGTCAGCCCGTACATCGAGTAGAGCCGCGCCTGCGGGAAGGCGGCGCAGATCGCGTCGATCGTCGCCGGCACCAAGGCGGCGGCGGTGTTGGTGAGGAAGCGCAGGTGCGGGAGCGGGGGCGCGGCGTCACCGAGCGCCGCCGTCAGCACCTGGAAGATCGTCGGGACGGCCGGCAGGCCGGTGATGCGCTCGGCCGCCAGCAGCTCCAGCACGCGGCCGGGGAAGGCGAAGCCTCTCTCCAGGATCAGCGTCGCGCCGACGCGCACGCTCATCAGCAGCTGATAGAGCCCGTAGTCGAAGCTGAGCGGGACGACGCAGAGGACGCGATCGTCGGGCCGCATCTCCAGGTAGCTGACGATCGAGCCGGCCGCGAAGGCCATGTTGGCGTGCGTGAGCGTGACGCCCTTGGGGCGGCCGGTGGAGCCGGACGTGTAGACGATGGCGGCGAGGTCGAGGGAGATCGGCGTCGTGGTGGCCGCGGGGCGCGATCTTGCCCCGCGCTCTCCCGCGGCGGACAGCACCTCGCGGACGCTCGGGGCGTGGCTGCTGGCCTCGCTCGCGAGCGGGGCGAGCGTGTCGTCGGTGACGACCGCTTTGGCCTCGCAGTCGTCGAGCACGTAGGCGAGCTTGTCGGCCTTGATCGTCGGGTTGAGGGGGACGAATGCGGCGCCGGCGCGCAGGGCGCCGTAGATCGCGACGGCCGCCTCGACGCCGTTCGGGAGCAGGACCGCGACACGGTCGCCGCGCTCGACGCCGCAGGCGAGCAGGCGGGCTGCGAGCGCGCTCGCGGCAGCGTCCAGCTCGGCGTACGTCATGCGCAGCTCGCCGGCGACGATCGCCTCCTTGTCGGGCGCGGCCGCCGCGGCGCGGCGCAGGTCCTCGTCGAGCGTGGTCACGACGGACGCCGGCGCTCGACGAACGCGGCGAGCGCGTCGAGCGAGCCGAAGTTCTCCTCCGTGATCTCCAGCGCGTCGACCGCGATC
>JBQCIQ010000254.1:0-3677 GCA_051953595.1 Conexibacter sp.
TGGCACCCCTGGCCCAGAACAAGATCCGCCTTCGCCTCAAGTCCTACGATCACTCCGCGATCGAGACGGCGGCGAGAGAGCTCGTCGCGACGGCGACTCGCCCCGGCGCGAGCGTGTCCGGGCCCGTGCCGCTTCCGACCGAGAAGAACGTCTACTGCGTGATTCGCTCGCCCTTCAAGGACAAGGACTCGCGCGAGCACTTCGAGATCCGCACGCACAAGCGGCTGATCGACATCCACCAGCCGACGCCGAAGACGGTCGACTCGCTCCAGCGGCTCGACCACCTTCCCGCCGGCGTCGACATCGAGATCCGGCTGGCGTCCTAGTCATGGCTGCGATCCTCGCCAAGAAGCTCGGGATGACCCAGCGCTTCCTCGACGACGGCCGCGTCGAGCGCGTCACCGTGCTCGAGGCCGGCCCGTGCCCGGTCACCGGCATCCGCACGCACGAGCGCGACGGCTACGAGGCCGTGCAGCTCGCGTTCGGCGCCTGCCGTGAGAAGCAGCTCACGCGGGCCGAGCTTGGCCACCTCAAGAAGGCCGATGCCTCCGCGCACCGCCATCTCGTCGAGTTCCGCGACGAGGCCGGCGAGCTGCAGGTCGGCGAGACGGTCACCGTCGAGGCGTTCGAGGCCGGCCAGAAGGTCAAGATCTCCGGCACCTCGAAGGGCAAGGGCTTCCAGGGCACGATCAAGCGCCACAGATTCAACGCCGGCCCGAAGTCGCACGGCTCGCACAACGTGCGCGCGCCCGGCTCGATCGGCGCCTCGGCGTGGCCGGCGCGCGTGATGAAGGGCATCCGCGGTCCGGGCCACATGGGCAGCAGACGCGTGACGCAGAAGGGCCTCGAGATCGTCGAGGTCATCGCGAAGGACAACCTGATGCTCGTCCGTGGCGCCGTTCCGGGGCCGAAGGGCGGGACCGTGGAGGTGCGCACCGATGCCTAGAGCTCCCAAGCTCGGCGGCGGCGACGTCACGCTCGACGACGTGGTCTTCACGGCGAAGTTCAACGGCCCGCTCGTGCACGAGGCGGTGCGTGCGGAGCTGAACGCGCTGCGCCAGGGCACTGCTGCGACGAAGACGCGCGGCCTCGTCAGCGGCGGCGGCGCGAAGCCGTGGCGCCAGAAGGGCACCGGTCGCGCTCGCGCCGGCTCCTCGCGCTCGCCTGTATGGAAGGGCGGCGGCACGGTCTTCGGCCCGAGTCCGCGCAGCTACACCTTCAAGGTCAACCGCAAGGCGCGCCGCGCCGCGCTGCGCAGCGTGCTGTCGGTCCACGCCGACCGCGGCTCGATCGCCGTCTTCGACGCGTCGAGCTTCGACGCGCCGTCGACGAGAGTGGCCGCGCAGTTGCTGAAGGACTGGGGCCAGCCGCTGGCGACGCTCGTCCTGCTCGACGCGGAGGAGGCCAACGCGGGCCTCTCGTTCCGCAACATGTGGCGCGTCATGGCGATGCCGGTCGAGGACGCGGGCGTCGCCGACATCATCGGCGCGGCCTCCCTGCTGATCTCGGAGGCAGCGCTGGCGCAGCTGACGGCGCGCGCGAACGGCGACAAGGTCGCCGAGGAGGTCGCGGCGTAGCCATGGACGCGAGCCAGGTCATCATCCGTCCCGTCGTCTCGGAGAAGTCCTTCGTGCAGGCCGAGATCGGGAAGTACACGTTCCGCGTCCACGCGGACGCGCACAAGACGCAGATCCGACAGGCGATCGAGCAGCTCTTCGACGTGAGAGTCCGCGACGTCCGCACCGTGTCGGTCAAGAGCAAGCCGAAGCGCCGTGGCCTCTACTCCGGTCGCACGCGCACGTGGAAGAAGGCGATCGTCCAGCTCTATCCGGGCGACACGATCCCGATCTTCCAGGGCCTGGAGGGGACTGAGTAATGCCGATCCGCAAGCCGAAGCCGACGAGCCCGGGCCGGCGCTTCGTCACCTATCCCGACTTCGCCGAGATCACCCGCAGCGAGCCGGAGAAGTCGCTCGTCGAGGGCCTGACGAAGTCCGGCGGCCGCAACGCGCGCGGGCGCAAGACCGCCCGCCATCGCGGCGGCGGCGCAAAGCGTCTCTACCGGCGCATCGACTTCAAGCGCCGCAAGGACGGCGTGCCGGCGAAGGTCGCGCACATCGAGTACGACCCGAACCGCTCCGCCTACATCGCGCTGCTGCACTACGTCGACGGCGAGAAGCGCTACATCCTCGCACCGAACAGACTGACCGTCGGCATGACGGTGCAGAGCGGGCCGGACGCCGACATCCGCGTCGGCAACGCGCTGCCGCTGGAGAACATCCCTGCGGGTACCGTCGTCCACAACGTGGAGCTGACGCCCGGCCGCGGCGGCCAGCTCGGTCGCTCCGCCGGCACCGGCATCCAGCTGCTGGCGAAGGACCAGGGCATGGTCACGCTGCGTCTGCCCTCGGGCGAGATGCGCATGGTGCGCGCCGAGTGCCGCGCGACGATCGGGACGATCGGCAACGCCGACCACCAGAACGTCAAGATCGGCAAGGCGGGCCGCAAGCGCCACCTCGGCGTGCGCCCACAGACGCGCGGCACCGCGATGAACCCGGTCGACCACCCGCACGGCGGTGGTGAGGGCTCGACGACGCCCGGCCGTCACCCGGTGACACCGTGGGGCGTGCCGACGCTCGGGTACCGCACGCGCAAGAAGGGCAAGGCATCCGACCGCTACATCGTCCGTGGCCGCCGCCGCGGGAAGAAGCGCTGAGGTATCGATAGATGAGCCGCTCCAGCAAGAAGGGCCCGTTCGTCGAAGAGCGCCTGATGGCGCGAATCGAGAGAATGAACGCGGCCAACACGAAGCAGATGATCAAGACCTGGTCGCGCACCTCGACGATCTTCCCGGAGATGGTCGGGCACACGATCGCCGTCCACGACGGTCGCAGACACGTCCCGGTCTTCATCAGCGAGTCGATGGTCGGACACAAGCTCGGCGAGTTTGCGCCGACGCGTCTGTACCGCGGCCACGCCCAGACCGGCAAGCGCCGCTAGCACGAGAAACCTGAATGGCTGACGAGACGGACAGAACCGAGAGAACCGAGGCCGAGGCCGCTTCGAGAAGAGCCGCTCCCAGAAGAGCGGCTGCGAGAAGAGCTGCCAGAAGAGCCGACGCGAGAGCGAGAAGAGCGCCGAGAGCGAGAGCTGCCGACGAGGCGCCCGCCGAGGATGCTCCGGCCGAGAGAAGAGCGGTCGCGAGAAGAGCCCCGGCGAGAAGAGCCGCGTCGGCCGACGACGGCGCCGGGCGTCCCGTGCTCGTGCGTGCCCAGGCCAAGTACGTCCGCAGCTCCGCCCGCAAGGCGCGGCTCGTCTGCGATCACATCCGCGGCAAGTCGGTCGAGGAGGCGCGCGCGATTCTCGCGTTCACGCCTCGCGCGGTTGCGCGCGACTGGGCCAAGGTGCTCGAGTCGGCCGTCGCGAACGCGGAACACAACAACGAGTTGGACGGCGAGGACCTGTTCGTCAAGGCGGCGCACGCCGACGAAGGGCCCACGCTCAAGCGCTTCCGGCCGCGCGCGATGGGCCGCGCGACCCCGATCCGCAAGCGCACCAGCCACCTCACGATCCTGCTCGCCCCGAAGGAGTAACGACAGCATGGGACAAAAGGTTCATCCCGAGTCGCTCCGCGTGGGCTACATCCACGACTGGAAGTCGAACTGGTTCAACGAGCGG
>JBQCIQ010000255.1:0-9486 GCA_051953595.1 Conexibacter sp.
AGGGTGGTTTTGGGGGGGGGGGGGGGGGGGTGTTTGGGTTGTGTTGGCTGGGGTGGCCTCTCCTCGCCCGCGTCCCCCCCCCACGCCGGGCGAGATCGTGCTGGCCGGCGCCGACGGCGTGTCCGGGGACGGGTGGTACGACTACGAGGCCAAGTACACCCCCGGCGGGATGGAGCTGGTCGTGCCGGCGCGGATCCCCGCGGAGCTGACCGCGCGCGTGCGCGAGCTGGCGGTCGAGGCGTTCCTTGCGCTGAGCTGCGCCGGCCTCGCGCGCGCCGACTTCTTCGTCGACGTCGCCACGGGGACGGTGCTCGTCAACGAGCTCAACACGATGCCCGGCTTCACCGAGACGAGCGTCTACGGAAAGCTGTGGGCCGCCTCGGACTTGTCGTACGAGCAATTGCTGACGCGACTCGTTGAGCTGGCAATTGAGCGCCACGCGCGCGAGCGCGCGTACCAGTTTTGAAGTTTTCCCCCTGAACGACCTCGTTCATCTAGAATGCGGTCCGCTTGGCGTCGACGCCTGCGTTCAAGCAAACGCAATTCCAGGGGGGAAACATGCGTAAGACACTCACGTCGCTGTTGATCGCGACGGCGCTGATCGCTGCCTCGGCGGCGGTCGCAAGCGCGGCGACGGTCACGGCGAGCCCAGGCGGCGGGATAACCGCAACGATAAGAGGCCTCGGCTTCAGCGGTCCGTTGATAGGGCTATTTAGATGTGACACGACGCTCGTAGGCTCGGTCTCGGCCGGGCCGATAGTGCTGCCGGGTAGGGGCGGCAGCATCACGAACGCGACGATAAGCAACTGCTCGCCGAACCACACCGTCAGACCGACCGGCCTGCCGTGGACGCTCACGGGACAGACCGCCCTAAGATGCCCGTCCACCAGCACGGGTCTCCTAGGCGTTGTCGCGGCCGCCTTCTCGATCGACGGCATATTCTCGAGCAGCGGCAACATCGGCACGCTAGTCGGCAGCGGCAGAGGCTCGATCTCGATCCTAAGCTCGTCGCTCAGCAACGGCGGCCAGATCCTAGGCGGGACCGGGACCTACTCGCCGGTCAACACGATCGCCTGCACCTGATCGACCGGACCGTCCGATGAGCCGGGCCGGGACCGTCGTCGTGGTCCCGGCCCGCTCGCGTCAGCGGTACAGCGACAGCTCGCTGATCGCGACGCGGTCGCCGCCGGGCGGCAGTCTCGTGATCCACAGCAGCACCCAGCGTGCGCGCTGCCCAGCGGTGTCGAGGTCGATCGTCTGCTTGCCGCTCACCGACGGCGCGCTCGCCACGCGTCTCCACGCCGGGTCGTCGAGCGCGCGCGGGAGCGACGACGCGTCCGCCACGTACACCTGCGCGGCGAATCCCGGCGTCGTCGTGCGCACGCGCAGCTCGCGGAAGACCGCCCCGGGCGAGGCGTCGAGCGCGAGGCCGACGCCGTCCTTCTGCAGGTCGCCGGTCGTGTAGGACTCGGTCGTCCAGACGGTCGTCGGGTTGCCGTCGATCGCGAACGCCGTCTGGTCGGTGTGCTCGGCGCCGTCGCCCAGCGGGTCGTAGTCGTGCGCGGCGTTCGAGCGCAGGCCGACCTGCGTCATCGCCGCGCCGCTCGCCGTCTTCTCGGTCCCGGTCCCGCGATGCGTGCGGTCGCCCAGCACGACGATCCCGACGACGAGGGCGGCGACCGCGAGCAGTGCCGCGAGCGCCAGCCACACCGGACGCGAGCGCACGCGCAACGGCAGGCGCTGGCGCGTGCGGCTCGGCAGCGTGCGCAGCACGGTCGTCGCCTCGCCGGTTGCGCTGCCGGAGCGCGCCGCCTCCAGCGCGAGCACGTCTTCGAGGTCGGCGATCAGCTCCTCGTCGCTGCGGTAGCGCGCGTGCAGGTCCTTTGCCGTCGCCCGGTCGATCACGGCCGCCAGCGAGGCCGACACCTCGGGCCGCAGCGTCTGCACGTCGGGCAGCTCCTCGCGCACGTGCTTCATCGCGACCGCGACCTGGTTCTCGCCCTTGAAGGGGACGCTGCCGGTCAGCATCTCGTACAGCACGATCCCGAGCGAGTAGAGGTCGGACTGGCCCGTGACGGCGTGGCCGAGCGCCTGCTCGGGCGAGACGTAGTCGGTCGTGCCGAGCACGCGGCCGTCCGCGGTGAGGCCGTCGTCGTCGAGCGAGCGCGCGATGCCGAAGTCGGTGACCTTCGCGCTGCCCTCCTCGTCGATCAGCACGTTCTGCGGCTTCACGTCGCGGTGGACGATGTGTCTCGCGTGCGCGCACCCGAGCGCGCGCGCGATCTCGATCGCGTAGGCGACCGCCTCCGCGACGTCGAGCTCGCCGTTGCGGCGGATCCGCTCCTTCAACGTCTCGCCCTCGACGTACTCCAGCACGATGTAGGGGCGGCCCTGGTCCTCGCCGTAGTCGATCACGCCGACGATGTGCGGGTGCGACAGCTGCGCGACGGCGCGCGCCTCGCGCCGGAAGCGCTCCAGCTGATCCGAGTCGTCCGCGATCTCGCGGTTCATCAGCTTGATCGCGACCGGCCGCTCCAGCGTCTCGTCGATCGCGCGATAGACCGACGACATGCCCCCCGTTCCGATGCGGGCCTCCAGCCGATAGCGGCCGTTGAGGGTCGTGCCGAGCAGCGTGCTCATCGAGGACTCAAGGACTATGTTCCGCGCGTGCCCGTCATTGAAGCGTCCTACTACACGGACCCCGCGTGTCCTTGGTCCTGGGCGCTGGAGCCCAATCTACGCCGATTGCAGGTCGAGTTCGGCGACGGGATCTCGATCGTGCCCGTGATGGGCGGTCTGGCGGCGCGCTTCGACGACCCCCAGGCGCAGGTCGCCGAGTGGCTGGAGGCGTGCGACCGCAGCGGGATGCCGTTCGATCCGCGCCTGTGGCTGGAGGCGCCGCCGGCGTCCTCGCACCCCGCCTGCCTGGCGGCGGTCGCCGCCGGCGAGCAGGGCGCCGGGGCCCAGCGCGCGTACCTGCGGCGGCTGCGCGAGGGGCTGATGTGCGGCCGCCGCAAGCTCGACGCGCTGGAGGCCTTGGTGGCGGAGGCGCACGCGGTGCCCGGCCTCGACGTCGAGCGGCTGCGACGCGACCTCGGATCGAGCGCGACGGTCGAGCGCTTCGGCGAGCAGTTGGAGCGCACGCGCGCGATCGGCGGGGCGGAGGCGCTGCCGACGGTCGCCTTCGGGGACCGCGCCGTCCGCGGCTTCGCGCCGTATGAGGAGTGGAGAGCTGCGGCGCTGGCGGCGGGCGCCCAGCCGGCCGGCGAGCCGCCGCCGTCGATCGAGCAGGCGCTGCGCCGCTTCGGCACGCTCGCGACGGCCGAGGTCGCCGCGGCGTGCGCGCTGCCCGGCCCGCGCGCTCGCGCCGAGCTGTGGTCGCTCGCGCTGGAGTGGAAGGTCGTCGCCGAGCGGCGCTTCACGAGCGCGCTGTGGCGGCTGGCCGAGTGAGGCGGATCAGTCGCCGGCCGGCGGCACCGGCGGCAGCGCGTCGGGGTCGACCGCGGCGGCAGCCTGGTTCTCGGCCTTGACGGCCTCCCAGATCTCCTCGCGGTAGACCGGCAGCTCTCTCGGCGCGGCGATGCCGATGCGGGCTGTCTGCCCGCTGATCTCCATCACGGTGACAACGATCTCGTCACCGAGCACGATTCTCTCCCCGGGCCGCCGCGTGATGATGAGCATGCCCGGGAGGGTGTCACATGCTCAGGCGGCGCGCTCGGCGTCCGCGGCCGCGGCGGCCAGCTCCGCGAACAGCGGCGCGCGCAGCTCCGCGCCCGGCGCCTCGTTGATCACCTGCCGCCCGATCCCGTCGGCGATCACGAGCGGCGCACGCAGGTTCGCGGTGAACTCCTCGATCCGCTCGCTCGCGCGCACGGTGACGTAGACCGCGGCCCCGTCGGCCGCCGCCGGCTCCAGCGCGAAGTCGCCGAAGAAGCGGCGCGGGTCGGCCAGCGGCAGCGCGAGCGCCGGGTCCTCCAGCGAGTGCAGCCACACGAACGCGTCGTCCTGCGCGCGGGCGATCAGCGTGAACGTTCTGCTGTCGAGGCCGGCGAGGCCGTGGGGGAACACGATCGCGCTGTCCGGCGCGACCTCGATGCGGCCGAAGCGGGTGCTGTCGATCGTCGTTGACACGGGCGTGGCTCCTTGGCAGGGGGTTCTAGTGGAGGAAGTCGAGCAGCGAGGACTGCACGATGTTCGCGCCGGCCTTCAACGCTGCGCTGTAGGCGGCCTGCTGCGTCGTGTACTGGGTGATCGTCTCCGCCATGTCGGCGTCCTCGACGTCCGACAGCAGTCTCGTCGCGTTCACCGACAAGCCGGAGAGGCGATTGCCGGCGACCGCGAGGCGGTTCGTGCGCGCGCCGACGTCGGCGCGGATGCCGTCGAGCACGTCGACGTTGGCGTCGAGGCGCTGCAGGTCGGTGCCGCGCAGCGCGGCGGCGTCCGCCGCCGTGCCGCCGCGCAGGTGGTCGGAGATGTCGCGCAGCGTGCTCAGCAGCTTGCCGTCGGCGGCCGGCTGCCCGTCGCCGAGCAGCTGGTGGACGTCGGCGTTGATCGGCAGCTGCACCTGCGGTCCGATCGCGCGCGTGATCGTGCCGGCGTCGCCCTGGTATCTGTCGGCGCCGCCGAGCGCGTAGGGAGCGGTGTCGGTCGCGGTGCCGGCGAACACGTAGCGCCCGCCGTACTGGGTGTTCGCCTCCTGCTTGAGGCTTTCCGCCAGCTGGTCGATCTCGTCCGCCATCGCGCCGCGCTCGGCCGGGCCGGCGGTGTCGTTGCCGCCCTGCACCAGCAGCTCGCGCACGCGTCCCATCACGTCGGACATCTGCCCGAGCGCCGTGTCGCACGTGTTGAGCCAGCCGGTGCCGTCGTCGACGTTGCGCTGCAGCTGGTCGAGTCCGCCGAGCTCGCCGCGCAGCGCGAGCGCGCGGCTGGTGCCGTACGGGTCGTCCGACGGGCGCGAGATCTGCTTGCCGGAGGAGAGCTGGCCCTGCAGTCTGTTGAGCCGGCTGAAACCGTCGTTGAGGTCGCGCAGCGTCGCGCGCGAGCTCATCAGCGTGGTGATGCGCATCGACATCGCTACAGCCCCACCTTGCCGGTGCGGTTGACGAGCGTGTCGAGCATCTCGTCGATCGTCGTCATCGTGCGGGCCGACGCCTGGTAGCCGCGCTGGAAGCGGATCAGGTTCGTCATCTCCTCGTCGAGCGAGACGCCGGCGACGCTCTGGCGGCGATCCTCCAGCGAGTCGACGAGCGACTGCGCGGTCGACTGCGCGCGCACCGACGCCTGCGAGTCGGTGCCGATCCGCGCGACGAGCGCCTGGTAGAGCTGATCGGTCGTGCCGCCGCGCAGCCCCGCGATCGCCTGCGCGACGTCGTTCTCGCCGGAGGCGGCCCCGCTGCCGGTCTGCACGGTCGCGGCGGTCGCGACGACCGCGATCGTCGCGGCGGTCGTTCCGGTCGGGTCGAAGAACGGCGTGCTGGTGTGCAGCGCGTTCACTCTCGCGACGAGGTCGGCGGCGACGCCGTCGAGCTGCGTGCGGTAGGTGAGCGCCGGTCCGGTGGCGCTCGCGAGGTCGAGCAGCGCGCCGAGCTTGCCGCCCGGCGTCGCGCCGAGCGTCTGCGGCCACGTGTACCCCGTCGGCGTGCTCGGGTCGACGAGCGTCACGCCACCGAAGTCGATTCTGTAACGGCTGTCGCCCGTGTCGGTCACCGACACCTGCGCCAGCTGGCTCAGTCTGTCGATCAGCTGGTCGCGGCGGTCCATCAGGTCGTTCGGCTGCTGGCCGCGGAAGACGGCGTCGCCGATCGCTCTGTTGAGGCCGGCCAGCTCGCTCGCGACGTTCGCGACGTCGCCGCTCGGGCCGGTGATCGCGTCGTACTCGTCCTGCGCCTGCTGCGCGACGGCCGTGAGCTGGTCGGAGATCGTTCTGAACGAGGCCGTCAGCGTCTGCGCGGTCGTCACGAGCGCGGAGCGCGCGCCGACGTTCTCGGGCGCGTTCGCGACGTCGCTCCACGCGTCCCAGAATCTCGACAGCTGCGCGGCGAGCCCGTCGTCGGTCGGCTCGGCGATCGCGCCCTCGACGTTGTCGAGCGAGCCGGTGCGCGCGGTCGCGTCGCCGAGGCTCATCTGCTGCGCGCGGTACTGGAGGTCGAGGAACTGGTCGCGGATGCGGCGGATCGCGGCGACGTCGACGCCGCTGCCGAGCTGCGCGCCGGCGCCGGTGTTGACGCTGTTCGACGGCACGATGTACGGGCGCGTCGGCTCCAGCACCGCCTCCTGGCGCGAGTAGCCGGCGGTGTTCGCGTTCGCGATGTTGTGGCCGGTGACGTCGAGCGCCTGCTGCTGCGTGAGCAGGCCGCGGAGCGAGGTCTGGAGGCCGAAGAAGGCGGAGGTCATGCTCAGGCCTGGAGGTCGAGCGCGCGGGGCGCCGCGCGGACGGTGGTGTGGGGCATGTGCGCCGCCGGCCGGATCCCGTGCGCGGTGTAGGCGCCGGCGTCGACGGGCGCGGACGGATCGACGAGCCGCAGCAGGTGGTCGAGGAACGCCAGCTCTTGCCGCATCAGCGCCTGGTTGCAGGCGTGCTCGCGCGCGATCTCGGCGAGCAGGCCCTGCAGCTCGGCGCTGCGGGCCGTGGCGACCTGTGCGTCGCCGGGCGCCATCAGGGTCCCGAGCTGCGTGAGCGTGACGGCGTGGGGGCTCGTGCCGAGCAGCGCGCCGGCGCGGGCGAGCAGGTGGGCGCGGTCCTCCTCCAGGCGCGCGCGGCGCTCCAGCTCCGCTTGGAAGGCGGCGACCTGGCGCACGACGCCGTCGACGTCCTGCGCGCGGATCGCCACGGCCTGGGCGAGCACCGTCTGCAGCAGGCGCTGGGCCGACTGCACCTGCGCGTCGAGGTGCGCGAGCACGTCGCCGGCGAGGCGCGGGTCGATCGCGGCAGGTGAGACGGCGAGCGCGGTCATCTGGCGGCTCCGGTCGTGCTCGGCGCGGCGGGCGCGATCGCGTCCGTCAACTGCCGCGCGAGGCCGAGGCCGTCGCCGCCCATGACGCCGTCGGCCAGCGCGTCCGGCAGCAGGCTTGCGTAGGGGCTGTCGCCGCCGAGCGCGTCTCTCGCCGAGTCGGTCAGCGACTGGGACAGCTGCTGGACGAGCAGGCGCTCGAAGCCGAGGCCGGCCTCGTAGGCGTCCTTGCGCGCCGGCGCGGCCGTGCGGACGTCCGCCGGCAGCAGCGACTGGTCGATCGGCGGGAGACCGGCCGGCAGGCTCATCGCTTCACCTGGTTGGCGATCTCGAGCATCTGGTCCTGCATCTGGATCGCCTTGCTGGCGAGCTGGAAGCTGCGCTGCGCGTCGATCATGTCGACCATCGCGTCGCCGACGTCGACGTTCGAGCCCTCCAGCTCGCCTTGGCGCAGCGTCGTGTCGGTGCCGACCGCGACCGGCTGGCCGGACTGCGCGCTGGCGGCGAAGAGGTTTCCGCCGAGCGGCTGCAGGCCGTCGGGCGCGGGGACGGTCACCAGCTCGATGCGGCCGAGCGCTCTGCCGCCGGCGCCGCGCACGGTCCCGTCGGCGCCGACCGACAGCTGGTCGGGCGTCGTCCCGCTGGGGACGGTGATCTGCGGCTGGACGATGTCGCCGTCCTGCGTGGTGAGGCGGCCGGTCGCGTCGAGTCGCAGCGAGCCGTCGCGCGTGAGCGCGGGCGAACCGTCGGCGCGCTTGACCTGGAAGAAGCCGGGGCCCTGGATCGCGAGGTCGAGCGGCTGGCCGGTCGTCTGCAGCGCGCCCTGCTCCTGCGAGCGGCCGATGACGCCGGCGGCGGCGCCCGCGCCGGCCATGACGGTCGGGCCGGCCTGGCCGCCCTGCGCGCTGTAGAGCAGGTCGCGGAAGCCGACGCGCACGTGCTTGTAGCCGGTGGTGGAGGCGTTCGCGAGGTCGTTCGCGACGCCGTCGATGCGCTGCTTCTGCGCGTACATCCCGGCGGCGGCGGAGTAGAGCCCTTCGAGCATCACGCGCTCCCGTTCGGCGAGGCGACCTGCGTCGCCGTCTTGTGCAGCGACTCGTCGATCGTCTGGATCACCTTCTGGCCGGCCTCGAAGGCGCGGAAGGAGGCGATCATGTCGACCATCGTGCGGGCCGGGTCGACGCCCGAGCCCTCCAGCGCGCCGGTGCGGACCGTGCCGGTGGCGGCGCCCGCCGGTGTGCCGTCGAAGAGGTTGTCGCCCTCCTTGGCGGGGTCGTTCAGCGCGAACACGCCGACGGCGGATCCGTTCACGCGCCCGTTCGCGTCGAGCTTGACCGGCTGGCCGTTCGTGCCGAGCACGCGGTTGCCGAACTGGTCGGTGAGCGTGCCGTCGGCGGCGGAAGTGAACTGGCCGTTGCGCGTGTAGCGGGTGCCCTGCGGCGTCTGGACGGCGAACCAGCCGTCGCCGACGATCGCGAGGTCGAGCGGTTCGCCGGTGTCGCGCACGGGCTCCGGGCTCGTGTCGGTGACCATCCGGTCGGCGGCGACGCCGGGCGTGAGCGCGCCGATCGCCTGGCCGGTGGCGGTGTTGCTCAGCAGCAGGTCCGCGAACGCTCTCTGCGTGACGCGGTCGGCCTTGTACCCGGGCGTCGAGGAGTTCGCGAGGTCGTTCGCGATCTGGTCCTGGCGCATCTGCTCGGCGACCATGCCGGACGCCGCGATGTACAGCCCGCGCTCCATTCGCCCCGAGTGGTCGGCCGGGGCGGGTGGTTCTTGAGGTCGCGGTGCGCCGCGTCAGCTGGCGCGGCGGTGCGGCGCCGCTGGTCTCTCGGCGTGCGCCGCGACGTACTCGCGGATCGCGTCTCTGGCGGCCGCGATGATCGAGTTGTCGTCGCGCCTGCTCGCCAGCGCGTCGAACGCGACGAACTCGTCGTGCGTGAGTGGCACGAGCAGCTTGACCGAGACCTCGTCGCCTCTCACCGGCCGGGCTTCGTTCACCTCGAGGATGTCGTTCTCGTCGACCTCATCGAAGTCCTCGGGCCGCAGATCCTCCATGCGCATGAGCCCATGATGGCTCATCGGTACCTCCTGTCAAACAGCGCGCGGTGGTGGCGACCGGCGTCGAAGGCGGTTGCGGGGCGCCAGGTGGTCGGGTCGTCCGTCGGAGCGAGCGGCACTGTCAGCAGCCGGCCGCCGTCTGTCTCGCCGACCAGCAGGATGCTGCCGGTCTCGCCGCGCGGATTGCGCAAGACGCGATTGCGATTCGACAAGAGTTGCTCGACCTCGAAGCGCGCGACGCCATGGCGTGACATCTCCCGCTGGTTGTGCTCGTCGAAGATGAGATCGGCGATCAGGTGCTGTGCCACGCGCCGCATCTTGCGGCCGCGAGCGCCGAAAACGGCCTGTTTGCACGCTTAATTCGCAGCGCTTGCGGAGCCCTGCGCGAAAGCGCGCGAGTACTTCAGGCGCCCAGCTCGTCGCGGAGCGCGGACAGCTCCGCGCGCAGCTCGGCGACCTCGCGCTCGAGCGCGCCGAC
>JBQCIQ010000256.1:0-5487 GCA_051953595.1 Conexibacter sp.
CGCCGCCGCGGCGTCGAGGAGCGCGCCCGCCGCCGGCGCGGCTTGCCGCGCCGTGCGTTCGTGGACGAGGAGCTTTAGAGCGCCGAGGAGCGCGTAGACGTAGAGAGCCGCGGCGGGACGCTCGCCGCGCTCGTCGCGGACCTGCCGCCGGCGCAGCGCGACGCCGTGCTCGCGCGCGTCGTCGACGAACGCGACTACGAGGACCTTGCCGCCGCCTTCGGGACCACGGCGGCGAACGTCCGCCAGCGCGTGCGCCGCGGCCTCGCGACGCTCGCGGCCACCATCGCCGAGGAGGACGCCCGATGAACGATCCGCTGCTCGCCGCGATCGGCGCCGACCTGCAGCGCGCCGTCCGCCGCCGCGTCGCCCGCCGTCGGCGGCGCCGCGTCGCGATCACGCTCACGTTCTGTACCGTCGCGCTCGTCGCGGTCACCGGTGCGCTCGCCGGCGGCGTCGACCCGCTCAGGCTGCTGCCTGACATCCGCGGCATGGCGCCGCCGTCGCACGACGTGCGCCGCGTCGACCTGACCGTCGAAGGTCACGTCGGGACGTGGCACGTCGTCGCGTACCGCTCGCGGCAGGGGTCGCTCTGTACGACCGGGGCGCTCGACGGCGGCCGCCCCACGGATGTCGGCTGCGGCGGCGGGTTGGCGATCCTCCCGCGCCGCGGACTCGCGTCGCTCAGCTTCTTTCGCGCGCACGCCGGGCGACGGCTCGTGGCCGGCACGGTCGCCGACGACGTCGACCGCGTCGTGGTCGAGGACGCCGACGGCGCGCACGCCGCGGCGCTCTCGACGGCCACGATCGGGACGCCACGGCTGCGCCTGTTCGCCGTCGAGCTGGCGCGCCACGCCCACAGCGGCCACTGGACGCGCCGGCAGGTCCTCGCCGCGCCCGTCATGCGCTTCCGCCTCCACTGGACCGACGGCCGCACGACCGTCGCGAGCGGTCCTCCGGCCTCCGGCTAAAGCCCGCCGCGCCCCTGCCGACTACCCGGGACGACTCTTCCCTCAGGAGTCGTCCCTCGATGATCAAGGCTTCCCTGCACCCACGGGCAGCCGCGACGGTCGCTGCCGTCGTGCTGCTGCTCGTCACGCCCGGATCCGCGCGCGCTGCCGCGGGCGAGTCGACGCCCGTTGACCTGACCGGCGCGAGCGGACAGGGCAGCCACATCGGCGGCGGCGGCTCGCTCGTCCGCACGATCGTCGGGCTGGCGATCGTGATCGGCGTCATCTACGGCGTCGCCTGGGTCCTCAGACAGGTCAAGGCCTCCCGCCAGCCGAGAGCGACCGGCGCCGGCCTCGCAAGCCTCGCGTCCGTCCCGCTCGGCCCGAACCGCTCCGTCCACCTCGTGCGCGCCGGCCGCGATCTCGTGCTCGTCGGCGTCGCCGAGCAGGGCGTCGTCCCAATCCGCACCTACAGCGAGGACGAGGCGCGCGCGGTGGGCCTGATCGATGAGGACGGCCTCGCGATCCTGCCGGCCGAGGAGGCCGCGCCGACCCGCTCCGCCCGTCCCGGCCGCCCCGCGCTCAGACTGCCGAAGCTCGTGCTGCCGGGCATTGAGCAGCTGCGCGCCTGGACGGTGCGCGGATGAGAGGCGACGGCTCGAACGCGGTTCAGATCCTGCTGCTGGTCGGCGGGCTCACGCTCGTCCCGGCGCTGCTGTTCACCGTCACCGGCTTCACGCGCATCCTCATCGTCCTCGGCTTCATCCGCACCGCGATCGGCACGCCGACCGCGCCGCCGAACCAGGTGCTCGTCGGGATCGCGCTGTTCCTGACGCTGTTCGTGATGGCGCCGACCTTCAACACGATCAAGAGCGACGCGTGGGACCCGCTGCAGGCGCACAAGATCGACACGGGGCAGGCGATCAAGCGCGCCGAGGAGCCGCTGCGCACCTTCATGTTCAGACAGACGCGCGACAGCGATCTCGCCCTCTTCGTGCGCCTCTCAAGACAGAGAGAGCAGCCGAGAACGCGCGCCGACATCTCGACCACGGTGCTGATCCCCGCCTTCATCGTCAGCGAGCTGAAGACGGCGTTCCAGATCGGCTTCCTGATCTTCCTGCCGTTCCTCGTGATCGACCTGATCGTCGCCAGCACGCTGATGTCGATGGGCATGATCATGCTGCCGCCCGTCTTCATCTCGCTGCCGTTCAAGATCCTGCTGTTCGTGCTCGTGGACGGCTGGGGCCTGGTCACGGAATCGCTCGTCCGGAGCTTCCACTGATGAACCAGGACACGGCCGTCCATCTCGCCCAGCAGGCGATGGAGCTCGCGATGAAGGTCGGCGGACCGCTGCTCGCGGTCGGCCTCGGGATCGGCCTCGTCGTGTCGGTCTTCCAGGCGGTTACGCAGATCCAGGAGCAGTCGCTGTCGTTCATCCCGAAGATCATCGGCGTCGCCGGCGTGATCGTCGTCGCGGGGCCGTGGATGCTCGGGCAGCTGCTCGGCTACACGGAGGAGCTGTACCGCTCGATCCCGGCCCTGGTGGGTGGGGGATGAGCGCCACGGCCACGCCGCTCTCGCAGGTGCTCGCGCAGCTCGGCGGCCTCCAGACCGCCGGCTTCATCCTCGTGCTCGCGCGCATCACGCCGCTGTTCCTCGTCGCGCCGCTGTTCAGCTCCAGACAGATCCCGCCGCGCGTGCGCACGATCGTCGCGTGCGCGCTCGCGGTCGGCCTCACGCCGATCGCGATGCACGGCCAGCACATCCCCAACGACGTGCTCGCCCTGTTCGGCCTCGTGCTGAAGGAGCTGCTTGTCGGCCTCGCGTTCGCGCTCTCGCTCGCGCTGCTGTTCGCGGCCGTCTCCAGCGCCGGCGCGCTGCTCGACATGCTCGTCGGCTTCAGCTTCGGCTCGATCGTCGACCCGCTCACCGGCAACCAGTCGGCCGTGCTGACGCAGCTCTACGGGCTCGTCGCGCTCGCCGTCTTCGTCGTGATCGACGGGACGAGCTGGGTCGTGAGCGGCCTCGCGCGCACGTTCGAGCTGGTGCCGCTGACCGCCGCGCCGGACGTCAGATCGCTCGGCGCCGGCGTCGTCGCCGGCTTCACGACGATCTTCTCCAGCGCGCTGCAGGTCGCCGCGCCGGTGCTGCTGGCGGTCGTGATCACCGACGTCGCGTTCGGCGTCGTCACGCGCGTCGTGCCGCAGTTGAACGTCTTCGCGGTCGGCTTCCCGGTCAAGGTCGTCGTCGGCCTGCTCGTCGTCGCCGCCTCGCTGCCGTTCGTGTCCGGCTGGATCAACGACCAGCTTCAGCTGAGCGTCGCGCAGGCGCTCCAGACGATCAAGCTCGGATAGCCGGTCATGGCGAACGACAAGACCGAGAAGGCAACGCCGAAGCGCCGCGAGGAGGCGCGCAAGAGAGGCCAGGTCGCGAAGTCGATGGACCTCAACGGCGCCGTCGTGATGATCGCCGGGCTGCTCGCGATCTCCCTGCTCGCGCCGCACACCGTCAACACGGCCGAGAGCGCGCTGCGCGACGGGCTGCTGAACATCGCCCACCCGCAGGAGCTGACGAGCGCCGCCGGCCTGCGCGAGCTGTTCGCCGCGACGCTGAAGACGTTCGTGCTCGGCGTCGCTCCGGTCGCCGGCGTGTGCCTGATCGCGGGCGTGCTCGTGAACGTCGCCCAGTCCGGCATCAAGCCGGCGACGCAGGCGCTGCTGCCGGACCCGAAGCGGCTCAACCCGATGGCCGGCTTCAGAAACGTGTTCGGCCCGAGACTGCTGTTCGAGACGGCGAAGAACCTTGCGAAGGTCGCCGTCGTCGGCGCGATCGTCGCGCAGGCGCTGATCCCGCGGTTGACCGAGGTCTCCGCCACCGTCGGCTCGAACCCGGCCGCGCTCGGCGCGCTGCTGTCGAAGATGGTCTTCGCGATCGCGCAGCGCGCGGCGCTCGCCTATCTCCTCATCGCCGCGATCGACTACGGCTACCAGCGCTTCCGTCACGAGAAGTCGCTGCGCATGAGCAAGGAGGAGCTGAAGGAGGAGATGAAGCAGCACTCGCTCCCGGCCGAGGTGAAGGGCGCGCTGCGCCGCCGCCAGCTCCAGGCCGCCCGCGCGCGCATGATGGCCGCCGTCCCGCAGGCCGACGTCGTCGTCGTCAACCCGACCCACTTCGCCGTCGCGCTCAAGTACGACGGCACGCGCCCGGCGCCCGAGTGCGTCGCGAAGGGCCAGGACCTGATCGCGCTGCAGATCCGCAGACTCGCCGAGGAGCACGGCGTCCCCGTGATCGAGGACAGACCGCTGGCTCGCTCGCTGCACGCGGCGATGGAGATCGGCCAGATCGTGCCGGAGGAGCTGTACCAGGCGGTCGCGCAGGTGCTCGCCTACGTCTACCGCGTCGCGCGCAGGAGGGCCGTGTAGATGAGCGCCATCGCCGCTCCGAGAAACGGCGCCGCCGCCGGCTCGCTCAAGAAGCTGATGCAGCACACCGACCTGCTGGCTGCGGTCGGCGTCGTCCTGATCGTGACGATGCTCGTGATCCCGCTGCCGGCCGCGCTGCTCGACCTCTTCATCACGCTCAACATCAGCTGCGGGCTCGCGATCGTCGTTGCGACGCTCTACCTCAACCGCGCGCTCGACTTCGCGTCGTTCCCGTCGCTGCTGCTGCTGACGACGATGTTCCGGCTGGCGATCAACGTCTCCGTCACGCGCCTGATCCTCACCAAGGGCGACGCGGGCAACGTGGTGCAGGCCTTCGGCCACTTCGTCGTCGGCGGGAACGTCGTCGTCGGCCTCGTGATCTTCCTGATCCTGATCGTGATCCAGTTCGTCGTCGTCACGAACGGCGCCGGGCGCGTCGCCGAGGTCGGCGCGCGCTTCACGCTCGACGCGATGCCGGGCAAGCAGATGGCGATCGACGCCGACCTCAACGCCGGCCTCATCACCGACGAGGAGGCGCGCCAGCGCCGCGCCGAGATCGCGCGCGAGGCGGACTTCTACGGCGCGATGGACGGCGCCTCGAAGTTCGTCAAGGGCGACGCGATGGCGGCCGTGCTGATCACGCTGATCAATCTCGTCGGCGGGATCGTCGTCGGCGTGATGCAGCAGGGACTGCCGTTCTCCGAGGCGATCCAGCACTTCAGCCTGCTCACCGTCGGCGACGGCCTCGCGGCGCAGATCCCGGCGCTGCTGATCTCCGTCGCGACCGGCATCATCGTGACCCGCGCCGCCTCCGACACCGATCTCGGCTCGGACGTCGCCGGCCAGATCCTCGGCCAGCGCAAGGCGCCGATGGTCGCGGGCGGCGTGATCTGCTGCTTCGCGCTCGTGCCGGGCCTGCCGAAGCTGCCGTTCCTGCTGATCGGCGGCGGCTTCCTCGCGCTCGGCTGGGCGATGCGCGAGGGCGGTCCGCTCGCGCAGGAGGACGCAGCCGCGGCCGCCGCGCTGGCCGACGCCGAGGGCACCGCCGTGCCGACGCCGCGCGACGCCGCGCTCGACGCGCTCCCGCTTGACCCGTTGGAGCTGGCGATCGGCTTCGG
>JBQCIQ010000257.1:0-2667 GCA_051953595.1 Conexibacter sp.
TGATCGAGATCACCAACCACCACGTGGACGTCTGGCGGAAGTACCCGTTCCACGGGCAGGAGAAGATCATCCAGTTCTCCACCGAGACGCGCTCGTTCGAGAAATACACGGCTCGGATCGAGGACGAGGTGACCCCCGCGCGGTCGTGAGGACCCTGGCGCTGATCGACGGGGAGCACTATCCGGCGACGGTGCGCGACGCGCTCGCCGAGCTGCCGTACGAGTTCGTCGGCGCGCTCATGGTCGGGGGGACCGAGAAGCTGCGCGGCGACGCCGACTACGGCGTGCCCGTGTACGACGACCTCGCCGCGGCGCTGGGCGCGCTCGATCCGGAGCTCGTGCTCGACCTGTCTGACGAGCCCGTGCTCGGGCCGGCGGCGCGACTTCGGCTCGCCAGTCGCTTTCTCGCGGCAGGTGTCCCGTACGCCGGTGCGGACTTCAGGATCGAGGCGCCGCAGCTGGCGCCGTTCCCGCTTCCCTCGTTGTCCGTGTTCGCAACCGGCAAGCGGGTCGGCAAAACCGCGGTGTCTGCGCACATCGCGCGTCTGCTCGCGCGCGACCGCGACGTCGTCGCCGTGGCAATGGGCCGCGGCGGCCCGCGGGCGCCCGAGGTGATGGAGTCGCCGCCCGGGGTCGGCGAGTTGCTGGCGCTGTCGCGCGACGGCCGGCACGCGGCCTCGGATCACCTGGAGATCGCCGTGACGGCCGGCGTCGTCACGGTCGGCTGCCGGCGCTGCGGAGGCGGCCTGGCAGGCGCCGTCGCGACGTCGAACGTGGCGGCGGGTGCGGAGGTCGCGATGCAGCGCTCGCCGGACTTCGTGGTGTTCGACGGCAGCGGCGCGTCGATTCCGCCCGTCGCGACGGCCCGGAGCGTCCTCGTCACCACTGCCTATGACCCGCCGGAGCTCGTGACCGGATACCTGAACGCGTACCGGATCTTGCTCGCCGACCTGGTTGTGATCACGATGGCCGACGCCTCCACGGAGCACGCGGCGCTCGCCGAGGCGATCCACGAGGTGAAGCCGGAGACACAGGTGATCGCCGTCGGCTTCCGGCCGCGGCCACTCGCACCTGTCGCTGGCAAGCGCGTCGCCTACTTCACCACCGCGCGCGCGGCGGCACACGGGCGACTCGCCGAGGAGCTCGCCGAGCTCGGCGCCGAGGTCGTCCACGTCTCCGGCAGCCTCGCCGACCGGACGGCGTTGCGGCGCGAGCTGGAGGACGTCGATGCGGAGGTCCTTCTGACGGAGATCAAGGCCGCGGCGATCGACGTGGTCGCCGACGCCGGCGCGAGGTGCCGTATCGAGGTCGTGCTCGTTGCCAACGACGTTGTTCCCGTGGCAGGACAGCCAGAGCTCGAGCCGGCCCTCCTGGCGCTGGCCGATCAGGCCCAGGCGGAGCCGGTCGCGTGAGCGAGCGGCGCCATCGCGAGCCCTTGCCGCTCGGCGGCGAGGACGGGCTGCCGTTCTCGAAAGGGCTGCTGGCGCGGGCGTTGATAGCGACGGGCGTCCCGTCCGCGAAGGCCTACGAGCTCGCGCTCACGGCCGAAGCCGACCTCGCTGCGGCCGGAAGCCGCGCGGCGTCGCTCGAGAGGCTCCAGGAGCTGGCAGTTGGGATGTGGGGCGAGGAGGAGGGCGCCCAGGTGATGCGGAGGCTGCGCCTCTTCCGCCGCCTCGACGACCTCGACGTGCCAATCGTGGTCCTGATCGGCGGTGGGACGGGCACCGGCAAGTCGACCGTCGCGACCGAGCTCGCCTACCGGCTTGGCATCACGCGCGTCACGTCGACCGACTTCGTGCGCCAGACGATGCGCGCGTTCTTCTCGCAGGACTTCATGCCGGCGATCCACTATTCGAGCTTCGAGGCCGGCGCTTCGCAGGACGACGACGATGAGGACCGCGTCCTGCACGGGTTTCTCGCCCAGACGCGCAACGTGCTGGTGGGCGTCCGCGCCGCGATCGAGCGGGTCATGCAGGAAGGCTGGTCGATGGTGCTCGAGGGAGTCCACCTCGTCCCTGGGATGGTCTCCGCCGAGATCGAGGGCGCGCTGGTCGTCCAGTTCGTCCTCGCAATCGACGACGTCGAGGCCCACGCGAGCCACTTCTGGCTGCGCGACACCGCCTCCGGCAGCGCCCGGCCGTTCGAGCGCTACCTGGACGCCCTCGGGGACATCCGAGAGATCCAGGACTACATCGTCGGCCGCGCGGAGAAGGCCGGCGTGCCCGTGATCGAGAACGCGAACATCGAGCTCGCGATCGGTCAGGCGATGGAGCTCGTTCTGGAATCGGCCGAGCGATTCGAGCGGGTCGGATGACCGAGACCGCGCCCGTCCGCATCCAGCCCGACCGCGCCGGCGTCGGCCGCTACTGCCTCTGCGAGAGCTACGCGCGCGTGACCGAACGGTCGGCGCTCTCCGGGGCCCGCTGGCTCGGGCGCGCCGACCAGGACGGCGCGGAACTGGATGCTGCCGACGCGATGAGGCAGGCACTCGAGATGCTGCCGATCGACGGTCACGTCGTCATCGGCGCTGGCGGCGACGACGAGATGCTCGGCCTCGGCCAGCGCGTCGGCGCGGGCGGAGAGCAAGTCGATCTCGCGCTCGACCCGCTCGAGGGACGCGGAGTGGTGGCGCGCGGCGCGGGCGGGGCGATGTCGATGATCGCCGTCG
>JBQCIQ010000258.1:0-16987 GCA_051953595.1 Conexibacter sp.
GGCGGGGGCGCTGCGGGGGCGGGCGCGGGGGGCGGTGACGCCGCCTCCGGCGTCGGCGCGACGGGCGGGAGCACGGCGGTCGCGCCGCTGCCGTTCACGGCGGCGGCGACGGGTGCCGCAGCCGGCACCTCGGGCAGCTCCGCGCGCGCGATCGGCGCCAGCCGCTCGCGCAGCGCCTGCGCCCAGCGGCAGGCGGCGGGCGAGTCGCCCAGCTCGGCGAAGGTGACGATCCGCTCGCCGTCGTCCTGCTGGCCGAGCAGGTAGTCGACGACGCGGCCGCGCGTGTCGGCTCCAAGCGCGTGGGCGGGCGGGATCGACTCGGCGAGCGCACCGGCGCCGGCGTGCGCGCGCTCGCGCACGGCGGTCGCGTCGAGGCGCAGCGTCGCGGCGAGGTCGTCGTAGCCGCGACCCTGCACGAGGATCAGCTGCAGGACCGCGCGCTGGTCGGGGGGGAGGCCGTCGAGCCCGCTCACTGCGGAAAAGCGTAGAGGACCAGGAACTTCGGCCGCCCCGCTTCGTACGCGCCGCGGCGCGGATATGGTTCCGCGCCGTGAGCGCCGAGCCGCAGCCCCCGACCTTCGACGCGCTCATCGGCATGCACGACGTGCGCGTCAACGACGACGGCACGATCGCCGCGACGGTTCCCGTCAGACCGGAGCTGAAGCAGCCGTTCGGCCTCGTGCACGGCGGCGTGTTCGCCGCGATCGCCGAGTCGCTTGCCTCGATGGGAACGTTCATCGGCGTGCACGAGCAGGGGATGGCGGCGATGGGCCTGTCGAACAGCACGAACTTCCTGCGCCCGATGTTCGACGGCACGATCCACGCCCTCGCGCGCCCCTTCCACAGAGGCAGAACGACGTGGCTGTGGGACGTCGAGATCCGCGACGACGCCGACCGCCTGTGCGCGACCACGCGCATGACGATCGCCGTGCGGCCGGCGCGGTAGGTCGTCAGCGACGTCTCAGCGCGAGCCTGCGGTTGGTCAGCAGGACGAACGTCGTGGACGCGTCGACGACGCGCGGCGCGTAGCCCGCGGCCCGCAGTTCGTCATACGTGTCCGGGCGCGTGAGCGTGCGCGTTATGTACAGCTTCGACGCGCCTTCTCGGTGCATCGCATCGAGCAGCGTCCTCAACTGTTCGTGCGTCGCGATCGACTCGACGCTGGAGTACGGCGAGACGTTCACGATGCCGGCCTCGTAGGCGATGCGGTGGCCGAGCGTCGTGATCAGTGCGACCTTCTCGCCCGGATGCGTCGTCGCGCGCACGAGGTCCATCTCTTCAGGAAACTGGTACAGGGGCTTCGCGGTGCGATCGCGGATGCGCGCGACCTGCGACCACGGGGTCGGCGTCTGCGGCAGCGAGCAGACGACGAGGCCGAAGGCGAAGAGGATCGCCAGCTCGGGCAGCGTCACGCGCCGCCAGCGACGCGCCGCGAGGCCCGGCAGCACGGCGAGCAGCAGCAGCACGACCGCGAGCGCCCACGGCGCGAAGTAGACGAACAGTCCCATCGGGTGCGCCCGTCCCGCGTAGTACAAGCTCGCGCCCAGTCCGAAGACGCCGATCCACGCGAGCATCCCGGTGAGCAGCCCGTTCCGCTCGTTCTGGACGACCCGCACGGCGGCGAGGACGAGCGCGGCCGCGAACGTCAGGAAGATCGCGAGATCGAGCCCCAGCTCGGGCATCGGCAGCTGCTCCCAGCCGTCGATCCCGTACAGCCGCGAGAACTCCGACAGTTGGCCGAACTGCGGCAGGGCTCCCGCGCGCGCGAGCGTGAACAGCGAGAACAGCGCGATGCCGACGACTCCCCCGGCGAGCGCTTCGAGCGTGAGGCGCCTGAGCGAACGCCGCCCGCGCCAGCACGCGCTCGCCAGCGCCGCGAACGTCGCGAGCGTCGCGGCAACGCCGAAGTCGGGGTTGTTGACGACGACGAGCGCCGCGACGACGAAGACGATCCCTGCGCGCCGCGGCGCCGCGCCGTCGAGGGAGCGGGCCGCGAGCCATGCCAGCAGCATCGGTCCGCTGAAGCGGACCGGCCACATGATGTAGAGGTTCCCCATCCCATAGCGATCCGAGAGCGGGCCGACGACCATGTAGAAGGCCGTCGCGACGAACGGCGCGTAGAGCAGGAGCGCGGCGAGCGAGCTGCGGACGAGGCGCCGCAGAACGCCATAGACCGCGAGCATCGCGAGCGTGGTTCCCGTCACCATCGCAGCCGTATAGGTGCCGAGCGTCGCGCCGAACAGCGCCATCGGCACGGCTGCGAGATAGGCCCACACCCGCCCGTACTGGGCGTGGAAGTCGACGAGCGGCGTACGACCGTCGAGCACCGCGAACGACTCGGACATCGTCCAATGGGTATGGCCGTAGACGGCTTCGATCGTGTTGCCGATCGAGCTGTCGAGGTTGAACGCCGTCGTCATCCAGACCGCCGTGTAGGCCACGGCGAGCACGAGGCCCGCGATGCGGCGCGCGCGCGTCTCGTGTGCGAGGCGCGCCAGCGCCCGATCGGCGCGTCCGCTGCGCAGGAGCAGCAGCGCGAGCGCGGGCAGCGCGGCCGCGATGATCAGCGTCGCCGGCGTGAAGAAGGCGCGGTGCGGCCAGCGCGGGAGGAAGTCCGCGCTGAAGAGGATGTCGTTCTGCGCCGCGAGGCAGAGCGCCAGGAACGCCACGAGCACGACTTGGGCGCCGAGCACCAGCCCACGGATCGTGCGCGGACGGAGCGCCGGCCTGGGCGTGCGGCTAGCTGACCAGGCCAGCGGCACGGCCGCGAGCAGCGGGGCACCGAGCAATCCGACGAGGAAGCGACCGTGCTCGAGTGGCTGCGGATCCGCTTCGATCGTCGCCCAGAACACGCCGCGACGCGGCATCAGGAAGAGGTGGCCCACGAGCGGCCCGACGAGCACGATCGCGGCGAGCGTGAGCAGCGCGCACGCAGGTGCCGCAATCCATGCGAGCTCCGCGGCGGTGGGCGTCCGCGCGACGTCCGAGGCGACCGAAGGCGCGGCCGCGCGGCGGGTCGAGATGGTGCTCACCGAGCGTCCTCCCCGGCTGACCGCGGGGCTTGGCGCGAGATCAGCAGTGCCGTGTCGCTCGCGCGGTCCACGTGCGCGATCGCGAAGCCGTCGTCCTGCAGCATCGCGGGGACCTCCGGGCTCGTGTCGCCTATCGGCAGGAAGATCTTGCGACCGCCGGCCGCGCGCAGCGCGCGAACCGTCTCGGCGATCTGATGGCGGGTCACGATCGACTCGGTGCTCGCGTACGGCAGCACGTTCTGGATGCCGAGGTCGTACGCCATGCGATGGCCGGCCAGGTTGTAGATCGCGACGTGCTCGCCGCGGTGCGTCTCGTGTGCGAGGAAGCGCGTGAGCGCGTTCGCGCGGAAGGCGGGCACGGGCGTGTCGTCGCCGAGGCGCTTGAGCTGGGACCACGGCGTCGGCGTCTGCGCGATCGAGCAGACGGCGAGCCCGAGCGCGAACAGCACCGCCAGCTCCACGACGCGGGGACTCCCGGACGGCCGGCGCGCCATCGCACGGACCGCCACGACCGTCAACAGCGCCACCGCCAGCGCCCACGCGGAGAAGAGGTCGATCAGCACGTCCGGGTGCGAGCGGCCGACGTAGTAGGCGCCGGCGCCGATTCCGAAGGCACCGGTCCACGCCAGCATGCCGGTCATCACGACGTCGTGCTCCCGCGCGCTTGCACGGACGACCGCGAGCACGAGCGCGCCCGCGAACGTCGCGAAGACGACGAGGTGGAAGCCGAGCGTCGGCATCGGCAGCATCGCCCAGCCCGAGACGGCGTAGAGCCGCGCGAACTCGAACAGCAGCCCCAGATGCGGCGCGGAGCCGCTGCGGACGAAGGTCAGCAGCGTCACGAGCGCGAGCGCGCCGAGCATGCCGAGCGCAGCTCCACCGAGCAGGCGAGCGAGCGCGCGCGGCGAGGTCGGTGGCCGCGCGCACGCACAGGCGACGAGCGTCGCGCCCACCGCCGGCACGCCGAACTCCGGGTTGTTGAGCGCGACAAGCCCGGCGAACAGGAACAGCAGCGGCGTGCGGCGCGGCCAGGCGCCGTCGAGGCGGCGCGCGAGCAGCCACGCGAGCAGGTAGGGCCCCGCGTAGCGCACGGGGAAGATCGTGAACAGGTTCGCCGGTCCGTAGCGGTCGTCGAGCGGCCCGCTCTCGACGAAGAAGCTCGTCGCGACGAACGGCAGGAACAGCGCGAGCGCGGCGAGCGAGCTGCGCGTGACGCGACGCAGGAGCGCGAAGACGGCGAGCATCGCGGCGCCCGCGATCGTCGCCATCGCTCCCGTGTAGACGCCGAGCCCGCTGCCCGCCACGTGCATCGCGGTCGCCACCAGATACGGCCACAACTGGCCGTACTGGGCGTGAAAGTCGACCAGCGGCGTGAGGCCGTCGAGGATCGCGTACGTCTCGTCCATCGACCACGGCAACATGTCGAAGACCGCCCTGTTGACGTTGCCGACGGAGCTGTCGAGGTTGAGCGCCGTGAGCAGCCAGAGCACGAGGAAGCCGCCGGCGCACGCGAGCGCGGCGACGCGACGGGTGCGCGTCTCGCGCAGTGCCGCGGCGAGCCGCGGCCGCGCGCTGCGCGAGCGCAGCGCAAGCGGAACCGCTGCCGCCAGCGCGGCTGCGACCGCGATCGTCGGCCAGGTGAAGTAGACGAAGTGCCGCGGACCTCTGAATCCGTAGCTGCTGCCGAAGACGGCCGTGCGCTGGCCGACGAAGGCGGTGACCAAGAACGCGCCGAGCACCAGCTGCGACGCCATCACGAGGCGGCGCGAGACCGCAGGCGCGAGCTGCGGCGGCCGTCGAGCGGCGCCGGCCACGGCGAGGCAGAGCGTCACGACGCCCGCGATCGCGAGCAGGAAGGCGGCGTGCTCGCGCGGCTCGAGCGCGACCACGGGCGCGATCGCCTGGAGGAAGTCGTAGTGCCGTCGCGGGAACAGCAGCTGCCCGAGCGGCGACGCCAGCAGCAGGATCGCCGCGACCGTCAGGACGGCGCACGGCACGGCAGCGATCCACGCCGCCTCGGCAGGCGCGATCGCGCAGCGCTCGAACGGCGTGCCGTGATGGTCACGCGCAGGCCGTCTCGCACGCCGTCCAGAGACGGACGTGGCCCCCATAAGAGGTCCATCATAGAGCGAAATACTGGGCGATCTCGCCGCAGAGGTCCCCGCGCGCGACCCCTGACGGCAGCTGTTAGCCGCCGTACCGGTTCGTGATCGGCACGCGGCGGTCGCGGCCGAAGGCGCGGCTGGTGACCTTGATGCCTGGCGGCGCCTGGCGGCGCTTGTACTCGGCGCGGTCGACCAGAGCGATGACGCGGTCGACGTCCGTCGCCGCGAAGCCGCGCAGCAGCAGCTGCTCGCGTCCGAGGTCGTCCTCGACGTAGGCGTCGAGGATCGGGTCGAGCACGGCGTAGGGGGGGAGCGAGTCCTCGTCGCGCTGGTCGGGGCGCAGCTCCGCGCTCGGCGCGCGCTCGACGATCGAACGCGGGATGCGGTCCCTGCCGGCCTCCTCGTTGACCCAGCGCGCCAGCTCGTAGACGGTCGTCTTGGGGCAGTCCTTGATGACCGCGAGGCCGCCGGCGAGGTCGCCGTAGAGCGTCGAGTAGCCGACCGACATCTCCGACTTGTTGCCGGTGGCGAGCACGAGCCAGCCGAACTTGTTCGAGAGCGCCATCACGAGGTTGCCGCGGATGCGCGCCTGCAGGTTCTCCTCCGCGATCCCCGGCTCGGTTCCGGAGAAGACCTCCGCGAGCGCCGCGTCGTAGGCCTCCATCGCCGGCTGGATCGGCAGCTCGAACAGCTCGACGCCGAGTCTGCCGGCGAGCGTGCGCGCGTCGGCCTGCGTCTCGGGCGACGAGTACGGCGAGGGCATCACGACCGCCGCGACGCCGTCGGGTCCGAGCGCGTCGGCGGCGATGCAGACGACGAGCGCGGAGTCGATCCCGCCGGAGAGGCCGAGCACCACCCGTCTGAAGCCGTTCTTGCGCACGTAGTCGCGCAGCCCGGTGACGAGCGCGCCGTACACCTCCGCGGGGCGCGAGCGCAGCGGCGCGATCGGACCGCCGACCGTGTCCCCGGCCACGTCGCCGCCGGCGGCCGGCAGCTCCAGGCTCGCCAACGTCGGCACGCGCCGCCGCGCCCGTCGTGCCGGCACGCGCGCGCGGGCGTCGCGCAGCCGCTGCGTCGCCGCCGCCTCCAGGTCGATCGTCGCCAGCAGCAGCTCCTCCTCGAACTGCGCGGCGCGCGCGATCACCTCGCCGTGGTGGTCGAGCACGAGCGAGTGCCCGTCGAAGACCAGCTCGTCCTGACCGCCGACGAGCGCGCAGAAGGCGATCGCGCAGAGGTTGTCGCGCGCGCGCTGCGCCAGCATCCGCTCGCGCTCGAGCCCCTTGCCGGCGTGGTAGGGGGAGGCGGAGATGTTGACGATCAGCGTCGCGCCCGCGCGCGCCTCGGTCGAGGCCGGCGGTCCGGGCTCCCAGATGTCCTCGCAGATCGTCAGGCCGATCTTGTGCGGGCCCAGCTCGATCAGCGCCGGGCCGGTGCCGCTCTGGAAGTAGCGCTGCTCGTCGAAGACGCCGTAGTTGGGCAGGTGCAGCTTGCGGTAGACGGCCTGGACCGCGCCGTCGGCGAGCACCGCGAGCGCGTTGTAGACGTCGTCCTCGCGCTCGGGGAAGCCGACGAGCGCGACGATCCCCTCGGTCGCGGCCGTGATCCGCTCCAGCGCCGCGCGCGCGTCGCGCAGGAAGTGCTCCTTCAGCAGCAGGTCCTCGGGCGGATAGCCGGTCAGCGCCAGCTCCGGGAACAGCACGAGCTGTGCGCCGGCGTCGCGCGCCCGGTCGATCGTCGCGGCGATCGAACGCTCGTTGCCGGCGATGTCGCCCACGACCGCGTTCATCTGCGCGAGCGCGACGTGGAGGGGTCCGTTCGACGCCGTCATCGCCGCCATCATCCCCGGCCGCGGCCGAGCCAGTAGTCCGCGAAGCGCTCCAGCTGCGGGTCCGACGCGCTCGCCGCGCGCAGGACCCGCCGCCACGCGAGCGCGGTCACGCCGCCCGTACCGGATCTGCGCGCGAGGACCACGGCCGCGCCGTTGGCGGCGAGCACCGGGTCGAACGGGCCGCTGACGCGCTCCTGCAGCGCGCGCAGCTGGGGCGGCGGGGCGCTCGTCCCGTACAGCAGCACGACGTCGCCCTGCTCCAGCGCGTGCAGCAGTTGGTCGTCGGTCAGCTGCACGCCGTCACGCCGGATCGGCGCCGGCGGCCCCGACGCGCGCCGCTGGTCGCTCACGGCCTGGCCGGGCGCGCCGCGGCCGGCGTCCTGCGGCACCTGCGAGCTGTCGCGGCCCTCGAAGAACAGCAGCACGAGCACGAAGCCGCCGAGTGCGACGAGCAGCGTCAGCAGCCCGAGGCCGAGTCGGCGCAGGCGGCGGTGCGGCGGGCGCGGAGGGGGAGGCGATTCCATGGACGCTGCCGTGGACGATGCCACGAAGCGACGACGGAGCGTCAGGAGGGGGCGCCGCTCTGCGCGGCCGCGCGGCCGTTCGGGCTCGCGGCGCGCCGGCGCCCGCGTCGCCGTCTCGGCGGCAGGCCGGCGGCGACGGCCAGCTCGTCGAGCGACTCGTCGAGCTGCGTGGCCAGCAGCTCGACGTCCGGCAGCGCGTCGAAGTCGGCGTTCAGGCCGAACGCGATCCGGCCGTTGTAGCTGATGATCGCGATCCCCAGCGCGAGGTTCTGCGCGAGCGGCACGAGCGGGTAGATCGAGCGCATCTGCCGCCCGAGCACGTACAGCGGGAACTGCGGTCCGGGCACGTTCGTGACGACGAGGTTGAAGTAGCGCTGACGCGCCTGGAGGCGTGCGGCCTGCGCCATCACGGTCGGCGGGGCGAAGCCGGTCAGCTCCGTCAGCAGCCGCGCGCCGACCGCCTGGTGGGACTCCTTCAGGTCCTCCATCTCGCCGCGCACGAGCGCCAGCCGCTCGACCGGGTCGGTCTCGCCGACCGGCAGGCTCGCCCACACGGCCGCGACCTGGTTGCCGAGCGCGCCGCGCGCTTCCTCGCTGCGCACCGAGACGGGGATCATCGCGCGCAGCCGCAGGTCGATCGTCGGGTGGCCGTGTGCGCGCAGGTAGCGGCCGAGGCCGCCCGCGACGGTCACGAGCACGACGTCGTTGACGGTCCCGCCGAGCGCGTTCTTGATCGCCTTGACGCGGTCAAGCTCCTCTTCCACCCACGTGAAGCGGCGGTGCGGGCCGATCGGGACGTTGAGCGGGCTCGGCGGCGCGCTGCGCGCGCCCGGCAGTGCGAACGAGCCGATCGCTCTCACGTCGCCGAACAGCTCCCTCGCGACGCGGCGCGGACGCCTGACCGCCGCCCGCACGCCGCGGAAGATCTCGGCCGGGACGGTCGCGCGCTCCAGCAGCGCGTCTCCGAGCAGCTGCGCGCTGCTCGGCAGCGGGCCGGGGACCCATGGCTGCTCGGGCGCCGGCGTCGGCGCCGGCTCGGGCGCGACGTCGAACAGGACGGTCGTGATGTCGACGCCGGAGATGCCGTCGACGAGCGCGTGATGCGTCTTCGCGAGGATCGCGAAACGGCCGCCTTCCAGCCCCTCGACGAGCCACAGCTCCCACAGCGGCTTGTTGCGGTCGAGCTGCTGCGAGAAGGCGCGGCCCGCGAGGTGCTTCAGCTGCTCCTCGCTGCCCGGCTTCGGCAGTGCGTGGTGCTGGACGTGGTAGCGGGTGTTGAAGTGGGGGTCGTCGACCCAGACGGGACGACCCTGTCCGAACGGCACGAACGCGAGCCGCTGGCGGTAGCGCGGGACGAGGTGCAGCCGCCGCTCGACGGCGCTCACCAGCTCGTCGTGCGTCGGCGGCGGTCCGTCGAACACCATGCACGAGGCGACGTGCATGTGCGTCGAGGCGTCGTGCTCGAGATGCAGGAACGAGCTGTCGAGCCCCGTGAGGCGGTTGCGATTGGCCACGGCGCCATTCTGGCAGGGTCGGCGCCTCGGCTTGGCGGATTCCGGTGTGTGAGATCGAACACACTGAGCGCGTTCCCGATCCTGTTACGCTGCCTGTGAACATCGACTTGCCGAATCGTCGCTGCCCGGTGTGGCGACGAGCGGGGGGACCATTGTCGAGCGGTGCGATTCCGTTCGGCCGGGGCGAATCGGCGGCTGCTGCCGTCGTAGCGCCACTGTCGCGTCTGCATTCACTGCATTCACGGTGAATCCGGGCGCATGAGGCAGTGCCGCGAGTCCGACAGCTAACCCCGTAGGCGCGGTCGAACTCAAGGAGGCTCTGTCCTGTTGCGCCTGCGAACAGCGGGTCGCATCCGGCCGCGGCATGCCGTGACCGGTGCGCTCGCACTTGGAACGACCCTGTCCGTCACGGCTCTGGCGCTCGCCGAAGGGGCGCCCGCGCCGGAGTCGTCTCAGCCGCCGCGCCCCCCGGTGGTGCGGGACGCGACGTTGCGGCTCGGTCAGCGCGCCGACGTCTCCGGACGCTTCGCGGCGTCCGACGCCGGCCGGCGCGTGACGTTGCAGTACGCCCCGCGTGGACGGCGCTGGCGCCCGATCGCCGACGCCGTCGTCGACGCCGGCGGCCGCTACGCCTTCCGCGTGCGGCTGAAGCGCTCGGGTGCGGTGCGGATCGCGCTGGCGTCCGCCGGCGCGCCGGCGGCCGTTGACGCCCCGTCCGCTGCGAGCGCAGCCGAAGCCGGCCCTACGAGCCGCGGTCGGAGGATCCTCGTCGCCGGACGGCTCGTCGTCCGCCATCGCGGCCGCGACGTGCGCGTCGGCCAGGCGGTGCACGTACGCGGGACGCTGCTGCCGCGCACCCGCGGTCGTCGCGTGGTGGTGGAGGCCGGCGCGAACGGCCGCTGGCATCCCGTCGCGCACGCCCGCACGCGCGCCAACGGCCACTTCGACGCGCGCCTCGCGACGCACGTGCCGGGCGCCCAGCGCCTGCGCGTCCGCTTCGCCGGCGATCGCCGCAACGCCGGCGTGCGCTCGCGCGCCGGGACGCTGCGGGCGTTCCGTCCCGGGCTGGCGTCGTGGTACGCGCTCTACGGCGGGCGCACGGCCTGCGGGCAGACGCTCACGGCCGGCACGCTCGGCGTCGCGAACAAGACGCTGCCGTGCGGCACGATGGTCACGTTCCGCTACGGCAGCCGCGAGGTGACGGTTCCGGTGATCGACCGCGGACCCTACGCCGGCGGCCGCGAATGGGACCTGACCGGCGCGACCGCACGTGCGCTCGGCTTCGGCGGCGTCGGCGTGGTGTGGAGCACGCGGTAGCGACGCCGCTGAGGACACGAACACCTGTTCGTGCATCCAGCCGATGAACGGCGTACTCTCGGACACGGATGTCCGAGGGACCGCCGCCGCCGAAGCGCGTCATCGCGCACCTCGACTGCGATGCCTTCTACGCGTCGGTCGAGCTGCTGAAGCGCCCCGAGCTGCGCGGCAAGGCGGTGATCGTCGCCGGCTCCGGACCGCGCGCCGTCGTCACGACGGCCTCGTATGAGGCGCGCAGATACGGCGTCGGCTCGGCGATGCCGGCCTCGCGCGCGCGGCGCCTGTGCCCGCACGCGATCGTCCTGCCGCCGGACTTCGACGCCTACCGCGCAAAGTCGCGCGAGGTGTGGGAGATCGTGACCGGTCGCCTCGGCGCCCTCCAGCACCTCGGCCTCGACGAGGCCTACGCCGACCTCACCGGCGTGGAGAAGCCGCTGCGCCTGCTGCGCGAGCTGGTCGCGGACGTGGAGGCGCGCACCGGCATCTCGCTGTCGGTCGGCGTCGCGCCGAACCGCCTGATCGCGAAGATCTGCTCCGACCTCGGCAAGCCGAGAGGCTTCGTCGCGATGGGGCGCGAGGACGCGGCGCAGCGCTTCGCCAGCGCCCCGCCGAGCCGGCTGCCGGGGATCGGGCCGAAGACGGCGGAGCGGCTGCGGACGCTGGGGATCGAGACGATCGGCGCGCTGCAGCAGGTGCCCGAGGCCGACCTGGTGGCGCGCTTCGGCGCGCGCCACGGGCACGAGCTGCACCGCAGGGCGTGGCTGCACGACGACTCGCCGGTCAGCACCTCGCGCGTGCTGAAGTCGCGCTCGAACGAGCGCACCTTCGACGAGGACATCGCCTCGTTGCCGGAGCTGGAGGAGGTCCTGCGGCGGCTCGCGCGCGAGCTGTGCGAGGGCTTGGCCAGACGCGGCAAGCGCGGGCGCACGATCGGCATCAAGGTGCGGCTCGACGACTGGACCAACGTCACGCGCGCGCGCACGATCGATGTCGCCACCTGCGACGTCGACGTCGTCACGGACATCGCGCTGGAGCTGCTGCGCGCCTACGCGCCGCCGCGGCCGGTGCGGCTGCTCGGCGTGCGGATTGCGTCGTTCGCGGACGAGGCGGGGGAGGACGACGACGGCGGCGCGTCGTCGCCGCCCGCCGATCAGCTGACGCTGCCCGTGTGAGCGGCGCGTCCCGGTGGTAGCTGCCGGGAGGTGGAGCCGCTGACCGTCACCGAGTACACCGATCCAGCCTGCCCGTGGGCGTGGTCGGCCGAGCCGTCGCGCTGGCGGCTGCGCTGGCTCTACGGCGACGGGCTGCGCTGGCGCCTGCGGATGATCGGGCTCACGAGCGATCCCTCCGAGCTGGCGGAGCGCGGCTACTCGGTCGAGCGGATGGCGGACGGGTTCGCGCGCTTCGCCGAGCGCTTCGGCATGCCGCTCGACCCGACGCCGCGCTCCCGCCTGGCGGCGACCGTGCCGGCCTGCCGCGCGATCGTCGCCGCGCGCCTGCACGCGCCCGAGCGCGAGCGGCCACTGCTGCGGCGGCTGCGCGTGCACGCGATGACGCGGCCGACGTCGCTGCTCGACGAGCCGCTGACGCTCGCGCGCGCCGCGCGCGAGGCGGGGATCGAGCCGGCTGCCTTGGAGCGCTGGGCGGCGGAGCCGGAGGTGGAGCGCGCGCTGCTCGAGGACATGGCCGCCGCCCGCCAGCCCTCGCCGGCCGGCGTGGCGCTGCGCCACAAGCTCGCGGAGGGCCCGGACGGCGAGCTGCGCTACGCGGCGCCGTCGCTCGTCTTCTCGCGCGCGGACGGCGTCTCGCTCGACGTGCCGGGCTTCCAGCCCGCGCAGGCCTACGAGGTCGCGGTCGCCAACCTCGCGCCGGATCTGCCGCGCCGCGAGCCCCCATCGTCGGCGGAGGACGTGCTCGCGTGGGCGCCGATCCCGCTCGCGACGCAGGAGATCGCCACCGTCATGGGCGTCGAGCGCGGCGAGGCGGAGCGCTCGCTGCTCGCGGCCGGCGGCGTCCCCGAGGCGGCCGGGACCGACCGCTTCTGGTCGCTCGTCGCCGCACACAGCCGGGCGGCGTAGACGCGGGGCGCCTCAGTAGAGCGCGGCGGCGAGTCTGCGCCGGGCGTCGCGCGCGAGCGGGTGCTCGACGCCCAGCTCGTCGAGGACGCCGACGACGACCTTGCGGATCTCGTCCTTCGCGCCGTCGGCGCTCGGCAGCGCGCCGATCAGCAGGTCGAGCGCGCGCTCGTGCTCGCCCGCGTCGAGCGCCGCGAAGGCGTCCGCGAGGTCGGGGGTGCCTGCGCGCTGCAGCTCGATCCGCGCGGCGAGCCCGGCGGCGGCGAAGTCGCCGGGGGCGCGCTCCAGCAGCGCCAATGCCTCGTCGTCCTCGCCGCGCGCGTGCAGCAGCCGCGCGAGCGGCACGAGCGCGTCGGCGCGGTTCGGCTCCAGCTCGACCGCCTTGCGCAGCGAGGCCTCGTCGCCCGCGCCGACGAGCGCGTCCGCCTCCGAGGGCAGCAGCGCGTCGAGGAACTGCTCGACCTGCGCTCTCGGCTGCGCGCCGACGAACTCGGCGACGACGCGGCCGTCTCTGAACGCCTTCACCGCCGGGATCCCCTGGATCCGGAAGGCCTGCGAGATCGTCGGGTTGCTGTCGGTGTCGAGCTTCGCGAGCGCGACCTTGCCCGCGCGCGCGGTGACGGCCTGCTCCAGCACCGGGCCGAGCTGACGGCACGGCCCGCACCACTCGGCCCAGAAGTCGACGACGACGGGCGTTGTGCGCGAGCGCTCGATCACCTGGGCCTCGAAGTCCTGTTCGGTGACGTCGAAGATCATGACCAGTGAGGGTAGTGATACGACTCCGGCGATGACCGAGCGCGTGGTTGAGCGGGATGGCGTGCGACTCGCCGTCGAGGAGGCGGGGCCTGCGGAGGGCCGGCCGATCGTGCTGCTGCACGGGTTGACGGCGACGCGCCGCTACGTCGTGATGGGCTCGAAGGCGCTGGAGCGCGGGGGCTTTCGCGTGATCTCCTACGACGCGCGTGGGCACGGCAGGTCGTCGGGCGCGCGCTCGTACCGCTACGAGGACCTGGCCGAGGACCTGGTGGCGGTGATGGACGCGTGCGGGGTGGAGCGCGCCGTGCTGGCGGGCGCCTCGATGGGGGCGCACACGCTGCTGCGCGTGGCGCTCGACGCGCCCGAGCGCGTCGCCGGCGTCGTCGCGATCACGCCGGCGTTCGACCCGGACGTGCCGCCGGACCTGGAGCGCTGGGACGACCTCGCGCACGGGCTGCGCGGCGGCGGAATCGACGGCTTCATCGCGGCCTACCGCGTGGAGGACGAGGTGCCCGAGGGATGGGTCGACACGGTGCGGACCGTGCTGCGCCAGCGGATGGCGCAGCATGCGGATCTGCTGGCGGTGTCGGATGCGTTGCAGCAGGTCCCGCGCTCGCGGCCGTTCGCGTCGCTGGATGAGTTGCGCGCGCTCGCCGTGCCGGCCGTCGTGGTGGCGGACCGCGACGAGGCCGACCCGGGCCACCCGCTCGCGGTCGGCGAGGCATACGCCGCCGCGATCCCGGGCGCGCGCCTGCTCGTCGAGGAACCCGGCAGATCACCGCTCGCCTGGCAGGGCGGCCAGCTCTCCCGCGTGATCGCGGAGCTGGCGGCGGAGGCGACGTAAGTCTTGCGCAGGGCCGTCGCAAACTGTGACGGTTTTGTGACGGAAATCTGACGGTGTGGTGCTACCCTCGTGGCATGAGCGTGCTCACCATCGAGGCCCAGCGCATGCGCGATGTCGCCCATCTCTCGGACGTCCTGATCGCGAAGGCGACGGGCGCGCGGCCGAGCACCGTCCGCGACTGGTTCGCCGGACGCAGCAGCCCGACCGGCAAGCGCGCCGAGCGCCTGATCGAGCTGAGCGAGATGACGGATCGGCTCGGTCGGGTGATGCAGGCGGACTACATCCCTGTGTGGCTCCAGCGTCCCGTGCCGATCTTGAACGACGAGAAGCCGATCGAGCTGCTGGCCCGTGGCGATTACCGACAGGTAGCGGCCGTAATCGCCGGACTCGAGTACCCCGGCGCCACGTAGGAGCAACAATGCCTCTCTCGGTGAACGCAATCGCCGTCGTCGGCGAGTGGATTCGGCATGCCCCGCACCGGTCCGCTCCACTCGGGCGCTCGCCCGAGGCGGCATCAGGGCGCTGGCAGCGTGGCGACGTCGTGCCTGGCCTCTATCTGGCCGATGAGCCGGAGACAGCCGTCGCCGAGTGGTATCGATGGCTTGCCGAAAACGCGATACCACCGGGCCGAGGAACGCCGCATGACCATCACCGTTGGCGGGTTTCTGTCGAGGTGGCGGACCTCTCCACATCGGAGCGGCTCGCCGCGGTCGGCTTGAGCGCACCGTCGCCCTCCTCGTCGACCTGGCCTGTTTTCCAAGCGATCGGCGCGTCGCTGTGGCGCGAGGGTTGGGAAGGACTGCTTGCACCGAGCGCGGCACGTCCGCGTGGGCGTGTTCTGTGCATGTTCGGCGACGTATGGCCGCCGCGCGGATGCCGTCCAGTTCGGATTGAGGAGATCGACGAGGTTCCGGCCCCGCCGATGGGGATGACTACGTGACCGACTACCACGCACTGCCGGCCGACCTGCCGGTGCCGGTCGACGACGGGGCGGCGGAGCATCTGCGGGGGATGCGGCTGCCGGCGCTTGCGCTGCGCGCGACGAGCGGCGGGGAGGTGGAGCTTGCGGCTGCCGCGGCGGCGGCCGGCACGCTCGTGCTCTACGTCTACCCGCGCACTGGTGTGCCGGGCGAGCCGCCGCTGGACGGCTGGGACGCGATCCCGGGCGCACGCGGTTGCACGCCGCAGAGCTGCGCATTTCGCGACCACCACAGCGAGCTGCGTGCGCTCGGCGCCGAGGTGCTGGGGGTGAGCGCGCAGCCGGCGGCGGAGCAGGACGCGTTCGCTGAGCGAGAACACCTGCCGTTCCCACTGCTGAGCGATCCGCAGCTGCGCCTTGCGGACGCGCTGCGACTCCCGACGTTCGAAGCCGCCGGCATGCGGCTCTACAAGCGCATCACGCTGATCGTCGCGGACGGCGCGATCGCAAAGGTCTTCTATCCCGTCTTCCCGCCCGACCGCAACGCCGCCGAGGTGGTCGCGTGGCTGCACGAGCGGGACCGACGCTGAGCGCCGACTGCGCTGCCATCATCGGCCGCATGGCCGATGTCCATCCATTTGCCGGAGCGATCGCTGACGAGGCCGCGCTGCGCGAGCTGTACGCGCAGCCGACGCAGCCCGCGATCGACAAGCAGCTCGACCACCTCGACGAGATGGTGCGTCGGCTCGTCGCGCTCGCGCCGCTCGTGCTCGTCTCTTCGCACGACGCCGAGGGACGCTGCGACGTGACGCCGCGCGGCGGCCAGCCGGGCTTCGTGACCGTCCTCGACGACTACCACCTCGCGATCCCGGACGCGACCGGCAACAACCGGCTCGACACGGTGCGCAACGTCGTCGCGAGCGGGCACGCCGGACTGCTGTTCCTCATCCCTGGCCGCGACCAGACGCTGCGCGTGAACGGCGCGGCGTGCGTCAGCGCCGATCCGCGGCTGCTCGGCCGCCTGACCGCGGTCGGCAAGCCGCCCAAGAGCGCGATCGTCGTGCGCGCCGACGAGGTCTACACGCACTGCCCGAAGGCGTTCGTGCGATCGAGGCTGTGGGATCCGGCGACGTGGCCGAGCGCCGACGCGCAGCCGAGCCCCGCCGAGGTCTCCCACGCGCACCTGCGCCGCGCCAAACCGGCGCTCACCGTCGAGGACGTCGCGCATCAGCAGGCGGAGAGCCTGCGCACGCGGCTGGCCTAAGAGCGGTTCAAGATGGCTAGCCGCCGCGCGCCCATCTGAGCGGGGCCGAACACAACGTCTGACTGGGACGCCACCATTTCTTTGTGGCGTCGGGTATCAGACTGCGGCCGGGATATCCCTACAGCTGGGAAGAGCTGGGCAGACGCTTTGGCTTTCGACCGGAGTACCCCGGCATCGCCGGCGGGATGATCAGCCGCCCCGAGCATGATGCGCTGCTCCTGATCACTCATCCGAGCCCGCGCTCGTTCGATTACGGCGATTCATGGCAGGGCAACGATCTGATCTACACGGGACGCGGCAAGCAGGGCGATCAGGAGTACGCGGCGCAAAACCGCGACGTCGGCGAAAACGCACGCACGCTGTACGTCTTTGAACCGGCAGGCCCGCGTCTGTTGACGTACCTCGGACAGGCAATGTGCATCGACAAATGGCAAGAGATGGCACTTGACCTCCACGGCCACACACGGACCGTGTGGCGGTTCCAGTTGCGCTTCGACGCCAGGGCAGCTGCGGTCGCCGCGCGTGCAAGCACGCTTCCGTATAGCCCGGGCACGGTGCGAAGAGCATCCGCGGCGCGGCCATTTGACCCAGCGCGCGTTCCGACGCCGCCGGCCGCCGCGGTCCAGCACGTATCAGCAGAGGAGACCGCGCGATTGCACGAGAAAGCTGCGAGCGGCCATCAGCAGATTCTCGTGACGCTGTACGACTGTCTGCGTACGGGCGGTTGGACGGAGCTGGCCGAGATGGCGACCGCGGTCGATCTCTGGGGACGCGACCCGGTCGGCAGGCGGACAATCTTCGAGGCGAAG
>JBQCIQ010000259.1:0-35400 GCA_051953595.1 Conexibacter sp.
CGAGCCACCGTCGACCCGGTCGCCGCCGTCGTCGCCTCGCGTCGCGCCGGCGAGCCGGGGGTCAGCTTCGAGCAGCCCGACCGCGACGGCGCCGCGCTCGCCGGCCTCGGCTGCGTCCGCGCGGTCGAGGCCGAAGGCGCACAGCGCTTCCAGGCCGTCGCACGCGAATGGCGGGCGCTCGCGGCGGCTGCGATCGCCGACCCGCCCGACGGGCCCGCCGGCGCCGGGCTCGTCGCCGTCGGCGGCTTCGCCTTCTCGCCGCAGGGGGGCGACGCGCCGCAGTGGGAGGGCTTCCCCGCGGCGTCGCTGCACGTGCCGGAGCTGGCGCTCGCGCGCCGCGGCAGCGACGTGCGGCTCACGCTCGCCGCGCTCGCGACGCCCGACGACACGCCCGAGGACCTGCTGGCGCGCATCGAGGCGCGCTTGCGGGAGCTGCGCGCCGAGCAGCCGCTGCCGCTGCTCGACCCGGCGCCGACCGGCCGCTACCGCGTCGTCAGCGCGATGCCGCCCGAGCACTACGAGGGGGCGGTCGCGCGCGCGGTCGAGCGGATCCGCGCGGGCGCGCTGGAGAAGGTCGTGCTGGCGCGCGAGGTGCAGGTGCACGCGCCGCGCGACCACGACCCCGGCGCGGTGCTCGGCGCGCTGCGCGAGGGCTTCCCGGAGTGCTACGTCTACGCCGTCGGGCGCGGGGAGGCGACCTTCCTCGGCGCGACGCCCGAGCTGCTGGTGCGGCGCGACGGCGAGCGCGCCTCGACCGTCGCGCTCGCCGGCTCGACGCGCCGCAGCGCCGACCCGGCCGTCGACGACCACCTCGGCGAGGCGCTGCTGCGCAGCGACAAGGACCGCGAGGAGCAGGCGATCGTGACCCGTCGCATCGCGCAGGCGCTGCGTCCGCACAGCGTGTGGGTCACGCACGCGCCGGAGCCGGTGCTGGTGCGGATCGCGAACATCCAGCACCTCGCGACGCCGATCCGTGCGCAGCTGTCGCAGCCGGTCGGGGCGATGGCGCTCGCGTCGGTACTGCACCCGACGCCGGCGGTCGGCGGCGAGCCGTTCGCGCTGGCGGAGCCGCTGATCCCGCAGCTGGAGGGGTTCGACCGCGGCTGGTACGCCGGACCGGTCGGGTGGACGGACGCGAACGGCGACGGCGAGCTATGCGTCGCGCTGCGCTGCGCGCTGCTGCGCGGGCGGATCGCCCACTGCTACGCCGGCGTCGGCGTCGTGCGCGACTCCTCGCCGGCGGCGGAGCTGGCCGAGACCGAGGTCAAGCTGCAGGCGCTGCTGCCCGTGCTGGCCGGCTGAGCGGGTCGCTCGCCGGATCGACCCGACCGTGCGGTCGCGTTCGCATTCGCGCAACTTGCCGGTACGCTGGCGTTCGACTGACGATGCCCGAGCTTCGCGTCATCGAGCCGCCGCCTCCGCCGCCGCGTCGGGAGGACACCCGCACGCGGTTGCTGCGCGCCGGCGTCGAGGTGCTTGAACGCGGCGGCTACGCGGCCGCCTCGGTCGCGGCGATCGCCGAACGGGCCGAGGTCGCGACGGGCACGCTCTATCGCCACTTCCCGTCGAAGGCGGACCTGTTCGTCGAGCTGTTCCGGGCGATCGGCGATGCCGAGCTGGAGGCGATGCAGCAGGCGGCGGCGACGACGCGCACGGCGGCGGACGAGCTGGACGCGGTGATCGCGACGTTCGCAGGGCGCGCGCTGTCGCGTCCGCGGCTCGCATGGGCGCTCGTCTACGAGCCGCTGGATCCCGAGGTCGATGCCGAGCGCGTCCGCTACCGCCGGGGGTACGCTCGGCGCATGGCGAGATTCGTGCGCGAGCGCGTCGAGCAGGGAGAGCTGCCCGACCAGGATCCGGACACGACCGCCGCCGCCTTGATCGGCGGGATCGTCGAGGCGCTTGTCAGCCCGCTCTCGCCCGTCGCCGGCGGCAACGCCGACCCGGACGCGGTGATCGCCGCGCTGACCGCCTTCTGCCGCCGCGCGGTCGGCGCGGACAGCGTGCCCGCCGCGCGGGCCGCGGGCGCTTAACCGGCTGGCAGCGCGACCGCGACCGCGTCCCACACGCTCCGGTGCAGCGCGACGTTCGCGGCGCGGTCGGTGCGGACCTCGACGATCGTCACGCCGACGCCGTCCGCCGCGCGCTCCAGCTCGGCGCGGAGCGTCGCGAGATCGCCGGCGAGCACATGGCGGGCGCCGAACAGCGCAGCCGCCTGCGCGAAGTCGAGTCCGTGCGGCGTCGCGACGTGCTGCTCGAAGTCCGCGCCCTCGCGCGCGACCGGCAGGAAGTGGAAGATGCCGCCGCCGTCGTTGTTGACGAGCACGATCGTCAGGTTCAGCCCGAGCCGCCGCGCCGACAGCAGCGCGGTCAGGTCGTAGGCGAGCGCGACGTCGCCGACGTGCAGCACGACCGGTCCTTCGCCGGCGGCGGCGGCGCCGAGCGCGGCGGCGACGGTGCCGTCGATCCCGTTCGCGCCGCGGTGGGCGAGGATCCGCGGCGCGCCGTCTCGCGCGGCCGCGAACGTCTCCAGGTCGCGGATCGGCATCGAGGCGGCCGTGAACAGCGTTGCCTCTGCTGGCAGCGCGTCGACCAGCTCGGCGGCGAAGCACGGCTCGCTCAGATCCTCGCCGAGCGTCGCCGCGATCACGCCGACGGCGGCGCGGTCCGCGTCGCGCCACCGCTCCAGCCACGCCGGCTCGCCGGCGTCGCGGTGCTCGGGCGCGAGCGCGGCGAGCGTCGCGCGCGGGTTGGCGGCGATCCGCGCGCTCACGACGCCGGCCGGGTCGTGCCAGGCGCCCTCGGCGTCGAGCGTCACCTGCTCGACGTCGAGCGCGGCGAGCCACGCGCGCAGCGGCTTCGAGGTCGGCAGGTCGCCGATCCGCAGCACCAGCTCGGGGCGCAGCTGCTCGGCGAGCGCGGCGTCGCGCAGCAGCGCGTCGTAGCAGGCGATCGCGGCCGGCCCGCGGCGCGCGCCCGAGAGCGGGTCGGCCAGCAGCGGGTAGCGCGCGGCGGCGGCGAACGCGGCGACGGCCTCGCCGAGCGCGGGATCGCGCTCCTCGCGCCCGGCGACGATCACGGTCCGTGGCGCGGGGGCGAGCGGCACGGGGGCGGGCTCGGCCGGGGCCGGGACGACCGGATGCGCGACCCACGGACGGCCGTCGGGCCGCCCCGGGCACGGGTCCTCGGGCAGCGGCCCGTCGAGCACCAGCGGCTCGCGCAGCGGCAGGTTGAGGTGGACGGGGCCGGGGCGGCCGTCGAGCGCGGTCCAGACGGCGCGGCAGGCGAGCGCGCGCATCCAGCGCACGCGCTCCGGCGTCGCCTCATGCGTGCCGACCTCGACGAACCACTTGGCCGCGTCGCCGTAGAGCTTGAGCTGATCGATCGTCTGGCCGGCGCCGACGTCGCGCAGCTCCGGCGGGCGGTCGGCCGTCAGCACGAGCAGCGGCACGCGCGCCTGTGCGGCCTCGATCACGGCCGGCGCCAGCTCGGCGGCGGCGGTGCCGGACGTGCACGCGACGGCGACCGGTCGGCCGGTCTGCTTCGCGAGCCCGAGCGCGAAGAAGCCCGCGACGCGCTCGTCGACGTGCGACCACGCTCTGAGCCCCGGCGTGCGCGCGAGCGAGAGCACGATCGGCGTCGAGCGCGAGCCGGGGGAGGTGCACGCGTCGGTCATCCCGCAGCGCACCAGCTCCTCGCAGAAGGCGCGCAGGAGGAGGTAGGTGTCGGTCGCGGCGGCCGTCATGTAGGAATCGGGGGATGGCGCGCGAGACGATCGTCCTGCTGCACGGCTTCACGCAGACCGGCCGCAGCTGGGAGCCGACGATCGCGGCGCTGGGCGAACGCTATCGCGCGCTCGCGCCGGACCTCCGCGGGCACGGGGCCGCGGCTGACCGGCGGCCGGTCGACTTCGCCGCCGTGCACGCCGACGTGCTCGCGCTCGCGCCGGAGCGCTTCGCGCTCGCCGGCTACTCGATGGGCGGGCGGATCGCGCTTTCGCTGGCGCTCTCGGCGGCTGGTCGAGATCGCGTCTCGCGGTTGACGCTCGTCGGCGCCTCGCCCGGCCTCGCCGACCCCGAGCGCCGTTCCCGCCGTCGCGACGACGACGCGCTCGCCGACCGCATCGAGGGGGAGGGGATCGAGGCGTTCGCTTCCCAGTGGTCCTCGCTGCCGCTGTTCGCCGATCAGCCGCCGGCGGTGGCGGAGGCCGCGCACGCGATGCGGCTCGCGCAGTCGCCGGCCGGTCTCGCCGCCGCGCTGCGCGGGCTCGGCACCGGCGCGATGGAGCCGCTGTGGGAGCGCCTGCCGTCGCTCGCGATCCCCGTGACGCTGATCGTCGGGGAGCGCGACGCGAAGTTCCGCGCCATCGCCGAGCGGATGGCGGAGCTGCTGCCCGACGCCACGCTGCACGTCGTCCCCAGAGCGGGGCACGCGGTCCAGCTCGAACGGCCGGACGCCGTCGCCGCGCTGCTGTGAGCACGCCGCGCGGCGTGGGTCGCCGCGCGCTCGCGCGGTCGCCCGCTACGCCCGCACGCCGAGCCCCGGCCCGGTCGGCACGGACATCCGCCCCCGCTCGACCCGCAGCGCGGGATCGACGTGCAGGCCCTCGAACGCGTCGAGCGTCGCCAGCCCGCACGGACGCGCCGGCGGCAGCACCGCTGCCGCATGCAGCGCGCCCGCGATCCCGAGCGGGCCGTCGAGCGTCGAGGCGAGGTAGATCTCGCCGCCGGCCGCGCGCACCGTCTCGGCCGCCTCCAGCAGTCCGCTGATCCCGCCGCAGCGGCTCAGCTTCAGGCACACGATCGGCGTCGCGCCGCTGTCGAGCGCGCCGGGCGCCACCGCCGTCTCGTCCATCGCAACCGGCACGTCCGAGCCCTCCGCCACCGCGCGCAGCTCCTCGACTCCGTGGACCGGCTCCTCGACCAGCTCGATCCCGCTCGGCGCCAGCGCGCGCAGATGCGCAAGCGCCTCCTCGACCTCCCACGCGCCGTTCGCGTCGAGCCGCAGCGCCACGTCGGGCCCGACCGCCGCGCGCACCGCCGCGACGCGCCCGGCGTCGTCGCCGATCCCGACCTTCAGCTTCACGCAGCCGAACCCCGCCTCGACTGCGCGCCCCGCTTCAGCCGCCGCGCCGGCGCGGTCCTGCGCGGCGATCAGCGCGTTCACCGGGATCGGCTCGGGGTCGGGATGTCCGCCGAGCAGCCGCCACACCGGCGCGTCCGCGCGGCGGCCCTCCAGGTCCCACAGCGCGAGGTCGATTGCCGCCACCGCCTGCGGCAGCACCGCCGCCCTGCGGCACTCCGCCAGCACCATCGCGCGCGGCAGGCCCTCGGCGTCGTGCACGATCGGGCGGCAGTCCTCCAGCGCGGCGCGCACGTCGTCGAGCTCGACGCCGTCGTAGGAGGGGAGCGGCGCCGCCTCGCCGGCGCCCGCGACGCCGTCGGCGCCGAGGATCAGCACGTCCAGCAGCTCGCGCTCGGCGACGGTCCCGTGCGCGGTCCGCAGCGGGGTCCGCAGGCGCAGCCGTCGCGGGGCGATCTCCAGGCGCACGCAGGCGCTCTCAGCTGAGCAGGATCCCCGCCGACAGCAGCACGCAGAACAGCAGCTCGAGCTGGCCGGAGCGCGCAAGCGCCTCGTTGAGCGAGGGGCCGTCGGTGCGGCTGCGGACGGTCCGCACGACCGGCGCCGCGAGCGGGATCGCGAGCCACGGCAGCAGCAGCCAGGCGTCGAGCGGGCCGAACAGCCACGTCACCGGCGTGAGCAGGAACGCGCCGTAGACCATCGCGGCGTACAGGCTCCGCGTGTGCGCACGGCCGAGCCGCACCGCGAGCGTCCGCTTGCCGGCGCGTCTGTCGGTCTCCAGGTCGCGCACGTTGTTGACGACGAGCACCGCGCTGGCCAGCAGCCCGACCGGGACCGCCAGCGCGAACGCCTCCCACACCAACTGCTCGGTCTGCACGAAGAACGAGCCGGCGACGGCGACGATCCCGAAGAAGAGGAACACGAACAGCTCGCCAAGGCCCTCGTAGCCATACGGGCGCGGGCCGCCTGTGTAGAGCACGCCGGCGACGATCGACGCGGCGCCGACGAGGAGCAGCTGCCAGCCGGCGACGGCGATCAGGTAGACGCCGCAGAGCACGGCGAGCGCGAACGTCACGTAGGTCGCGATCAGCACCTGCCGCGGCGGTACGAGCCCTCCGGCCGTCACGCGCACGGGCCCGAGGCGGTCCTCGGTGTCGGCGCCGCGCCGCGCGTCGGAGTAGTCGTTCGAGAGGTTCGCGCCGACCTGGATGAAGAGCGCGCCGAGCAGCGCCGCGACGAAGCGCAGCGGGTGGAAGACGTCGGCCGTGCCCGCCAGCGCGGTCCCGACGAGCACGGGCGCGAGCCCGACCGGCAGCGTCTTCGGCCGCGCGGCCATCAGCCAGATGCGCACCACGCTGGGTGAGGTCATCGCCGACATGCCGACAGCCTACGGCCGCCGTGGGAACTGCGAGAAGTCCGGCCGGCGCTTCTCGAGGAACGCCGTGCGTCCCTCGGTCGCCTCCTCGGACCCGTACAGCAGCAGGTTCGTGTCGTGCGCGAGCTGCTGGATGCCGGCGTAGCCGTCCTCCTGCGCGTTGAAGCTCGACTTGACGAGCCGCAGCGCGAAGGGGGACAGCGCCAGCATCTCGCGGCACCACTTGACCGTCTCCGCCTCCAGCTCGGCCAGCGGCACGACCGCGTTGACGAGCCCCATCTGCAGCGCCTGCTGGGCGTCGTACTGGCGGCACAGCAGCCAGATCTCCTTCGCCTTCTTCGTGCCGACCAGATCCCGCAGCACCGAGGTCCCGAAGCCGCCGTCCCACGAGCCGACGCGCGGGCCGGTCTGTCCGAAGCGCGCATTGTCGGCGGCGATCGTCAGGTCGCAGACCAGGTGGAGGATGTGCCCACCGCCGACCGCGTAGCCCGCCACCATCGCCACGACCGGCTTCGGCAATCGGCGGATCTGGACGTGCAGGTCGGTGACGTGGAAGCGGCCGACTCTCGCGGTGCCACCGACTCTGTAGCCCGACGATCCCCGCACGCGCTGATCGCCGCCCGAGCAGAAGGCCAGATCGCCCTCGCCGGTGAGGATCACGACGCCGACCTCCGTGTCCTCCCGCGCCCGCTCGAACGCGTCCATCAGCTCGATCACGGTCTCCGGCCGGAACGCGTTGCGCACCTCCGGCCGCGCGATCGTGATCTTCGCGATGCCGTCGCCGCTCAGCTCGTAGCGGATGTCCTCGTACTCACCTGCCGGCGTCCAAACCACGCTGCTCCTCAAGTTCTCGGGGGCCGAAACCCTAGCCCCTCCGAACTCTGGTCATCTATGCCTCCCACAGACGCACAGATGACCAGAGTTGCCGAGCAGCAGTACGGCGTGGTGACCCGCCGCCAGCTTTCAGACCTCGGCCTCACTCCCTCGATGATCGAGGTGCGGGTCGAGACCGCACTGCTGATCCGACTCCACCCAGCCACCCTCGCCGCCCGCGACCTCACGACAGTGGAGGGCATACCGGTCACGACGGTCGAGCGCACGCTGGTGGACCTCGCCGACGTCGTCCCCGAGGACAGCCTCGCCAAGGCCCTCCGCGAGGCCGACTACCTGCGCGTCCTCGACGTGCACAGGCTGCGCGACGCGATGGCGAGGACCCGCCACCGCCCAGGCCCCGGCCACGCTCGTCTCACCGCCGTCCTCGAGGAGCACCGACGCAGAGGCACCCAGCTGACCCGCTCCGTCCTGGAGGACCGCTTCCTGGTGCTCTGCGAGCGCCACGGGGTGCCCCGCCCGCGGACGAACTTCCACATCGGGGCCTACGAGGTCGACGCCTGCTGGCCACAGCATCGCTTGGTGGTCGAGCTGGACGGCTGGGGCCGTCACAAGGATCGCGTCGCCTTCCAACGCGACCGCGACAAAGGCAACGCACTCGCCGAGGCCGGCTGGCGCCTGCTGCGCTTCACTCACGACGACGTCGTCCGCCGCCCCACCGAGACCGTCGCGCGGATCCGCCACCTGCTCGCCGACGCGTAGCCTTCATCGAGGCATGGACCTCGATCCCTGGCTTCCTCGCGCGGCCGCGCTGCGACCGGACCATCCGGCAGTCATCGACGCCGACGGCAGCGCGACCACGTACGCCGACCTCCATCGCCAGGCGCTCGACGCCGCGGCGGTGCTCCAGGCGAAGGGCGTCGCGACGGGAGACCGCGTGGCGCTCGCCCTGCCCGCCGGCGTCCCCTTCCTCGCAGCCTTCCATGCCACGCTGATGCTCGGCGCGACGGTGGTGCCGATCGACCTGCGGCTGAGCCCGAGCGAGCAGGAGCGGCGCGCGGCCGGCGCGAAGGCGCTCGTCACCGAGCCGCTTCGGCGCGGGCGCGAGCCCGACGCACAACCGCTCGACCGCCTCGACGCCGACAGCCCCGCCACGCTCGTCCACACCTCCGGCACGACCGCCGACCCCAAGCCCGTCGCGCTCACGATCGGCAATTGGACCTGGAACGCGCTCGGCTCGGCGCTCGCGCTCGGCCTCGACCACGACGACCGCTGGCTGTGCGCGCTGCCGCTCAGCCACGTCGGCGGCCTCGCGATCCCGATCCGCAGCGCGATCTACGGGACGACCGTCGTGCTGCACGAGCGCTTCGACACGGAGGCGGCGCTGACCGCGATCGAGCGCGACCAGGTCACGCTCGCCTCGCTCGTGCCGACGACGCTCGCGCGCCTGCTCGACGCGGGCCTGAAGGCGCCGAATCCGCTGCGCGTCGCGCTGATCGGCGGCGGGCCGCTGCCGCCCGTCCTGGCCGCGCAGGCACAGGAGGCGGGCATCCCCGTCGCGCAGACGTACGGCATGACGGAGGCGTGCTCCCAGGTCACCACCTCGCTGCCGGGCGACCCGGAGACGGCCGGACGCCCGCTCGTGGGTCAGCGGGTCCGGATCGGCGACGACGACGAGATCCTGGTCCAGGGCCCGACCGTCGCGCCCGGCGCCGCCGACGCGGACGGCTGGCTCCGCACCGGCGACTGCGGGCGGCTTGACGAGCAGGGGCGCCTCACGATCACCGGCCGCAAGGCCGACACGATCGTCAGCGGCGGCGAGAACGTCGCTCCGGCCGAAGTCGAGGCAGTGCTGCTGACCCATCCCGCCGTCGCCGACGCCGGCGTCCACGGCCGCCACGACGCGGAGTGGGGGGAGGCGGTCGTCGCGACCGTCGTGCTGCACGAGGGCGCCGAGGCCGAGGCGGAGGAGCTGCGCGCGCACGTCGCCGCGCAGCTCGCGCGCTTCAAGGTGCCGAAGGAGATCGCGTTCGCTGCGAGACTCCCGCGGACCGCGTCCGGCAAGCTGCTGCGGCGCGAGCTGAGCCGATGAGCAGCGATCTCGACACCGCCGACCACGACGACCCCGACGAGCTGCGCGCCGCCGTGCGCGAGCGCTGGGAGCGCGCGGCCGACGGCTGGCGGCGGCGCAACGCGCGCTTCCAGGCCGGGGCGATGCCGGTCTCGCAGTGGCTCGTGGAGGCGATCGACCCGCAGCCGGGCCAGCGCGTCCTGGAGCTGGCCGCCGGCGTCGGCGAGACGGGCTTCCTCGCAGCCGAGCTGCTTGCCCCTGGCGGCACGCTGATCTCCAGCGACGGCGCCGAGGCGATGCTGGCGCACGCCAGAGCTCGCGCCGAGGAGCTGCACCTCGGCAACGTCGAGTTCAAGCCGCTGGAGCTGGAGTGGATCGACCTGCCGGCCGCGAGCGTCGACGCGGTCCTGTGCCGTTGGGGCTACATGTTCGCGCTCGACAAGGCTGCCGCCCTGCGCGAGACGCGCCGCGTGCTCAAGCCCGGCGGCCGCCTCGCGCTCGCCGCCTGGAGCACGCCGGACCGCGTGCCGTTCGCGTCGATCCCGCGGCAGGCGCTCGTCGACGCCGGCCTCGTCGACGGCTTCGAGGTCGTCGCCGGCCCGGGCATGTTCGACCTCGCCGACCAGACCGCCCTGCGCGAGCTGCTGGAGGATGCCGGGTTCGGCGACGCGACGGTCGAGGAGCTGCCGCTGACGCTCCGCTACGAGAGCGTCGAGGACTACGTCGCGATGACGACCGACGTCTCGCCGCCGTTCGCCGACGTCGTCGCGCCGCTCGACGAGCGTCAACGCGCGGATCTCCTCGACCGCCTCACGGCGGCGACCGCGCCCTACGCGGCGCCCGACGGCTCGCTCGCGATTCCCGCCGTCGCGCTCGTCGCGGCTGCCGAGGCCTGACGGCGCGGCAGGGGCGGCAGCTGCGGCGTCGGCCTGCCGCGCTCGATCCGGCGCCGCTCGGTCGCCTCCACGAGCGCGAAGCTGCGGGCGCAGCTGCCCTGCCGCAGCGACGCCGGCGCGATCGCGCGCAGCCCCCGCAGCGCTGCGACCGCCGGCGGGAACGCGCGCGCCTGCCACGGCGACCACGTCATCCCGTACAGCTCCCGCACGCGCGGTGGGAGCGATCCCAGCATCACGAGGTCGTGCAGCCGCTTGGCCGGCTGGTTGACCCGCGGCATCGGGATCTCCAGCGCGACGAACGCGCCGGTGCGGCGCGCCTCGTCCGTCAGGTGCATCTGGTCGCTCGCGAGCTTCGCGTCCCACCACGCGCGGAACGCGGCGTACGTCGGCGGCGCGACCTCGCGCGGCATTCCGAACAGCTCGCCGAAGCGCACGTAGTCCAGCCAGAAGGCGTCGCGCTCGCAGTCGCTGAGACGGCGCACGAACAGCTCGTAGAAGTACAGCGCCGACTCGGCGGTCACGGCCACGGTCCACAGCATCAGCTCCGGGTCGAAGGCGTCGTACGGCGTGCCGGCGGCGAACGGGCCGGCGTCCTCCGCAAGCGAGCCGCGCACGCGCCGGTGCAGCTTGCGGACCTTCGCCAGCACCTTGTCGGCCTCGGCGCGCGTGCCGAAGAAGATCGCCTCGAAGTCGTTGGCGGTTCGCACGAGCCGGCGGAACGGCCGCTCGCGCCCGCCCGTGGACTGCGAGGTGCCGGTGTAGTTGACCGGGTGCAGCGCCCCGATCGCGAGCGCGCGCTGGCCGAAGAAGAGGCCGACGAGGCGCTCCTCATGGACTTCGCGCAGGACGGAGCCGCCGCGCGGGAAGTACCCGTCGTCGATCGGAGAACTGGCCACGCAGCCAGTCTCGCACGAGCACCGGGCGACCGTGCCGCTTCCGGTAGCCTGCCGCGCCATGTTCTACGACGACGACGCTGACCTCACGCTCCTCGACGGCAAGACCGTCGCCATCATCGGATTCGGCTCGCAGGGCCACGCCCACGCGCTGAACCTCAAGGACTCCGGCGTCAACGTCGTCGTAGGCCTGCGCTCCGGCTCGTCGTCGGTCGAGAAGGCGCAGAGCAACGGCCTTGAGGTGGCGGAGCCGGTCGAGGCCGCGAGCCGCGGCGACGTCGTCATGCTGCTCGTCCCCGACGAGAAGCACCGCGACGTCTGGAACGAGATCCGCGACGGCATCGCGCCCGGCAACCTGCTGCTGTTCGGCCACGGCTTCTCGATCCACTACGGCGAGGTCGAGCCGCCGGCCGACGTCGACGTCGCGCTCGTCGCGCCGAAGGGCCCCGGCCACCTCGTGCGCCGCCAGTTCACCGAGGGCAGCGGCGTCCCCGGCCTCGTCGCCGTCCACCAGGACGCCACCGGCAACGCGCTCAGACTCGCGCTCGCCTACGCGAAGGGCATCGGCTGCACGCGCGGCGGCGTGATCGAGACGTCGTTCCGCGAGGAGACCGAGACCGACCTGTTCGGCGAGCAGGCCGTCCTCTGCGGCGGCACCTCCGAGCTGGTGCGCGCGGGCTACGAGACGCTGGTCGAGGCCGGCTACGACCCGCGCCTCGCCTACTTCGAGGTGCTGCACGAGCTGAAGCTGATCGTCGACCTGATGTACGAGAAGGGCATCGCCGGGATGCGCTACTCGATCTCGAACACCGCCGAGTACGGCGACATCACGCGCGGCAGGCGCGTGATCGGGCCGGAGTCGCGGCAGGCGATGAAGGACATCCTCAAGGAGATCCAGTCGGGCGAGTTCGCGCGCGAGTGGATCGCCGAGGTGCGCGCCGGCCAGGAGAACTTCGACCGCATGCGCGCCGAGCAGGCCGGGCACCAGGTCGAGGTCGAGGGCAGAAAGCTGCGCGCGATGATGGCCTGGATCGACGACAGAGACTTCGCCGCCGGCTGAGCGGCGCGTCCTCGCTACCCTTGCCTCGCCGCCGATGACGACGATCAATCCGTTCACCAAGCAGATCTTGATGACGGCCGGGCCGACGCCCGTGCCGCCGCAGGTGCTCGCCAAGATGGCCGAGCCGGTGCTCTACCACCGCGCGCCGGCCGGCGTGGAGCTGTACGCCCGCGTGCTGGAGCGCCTGCCGCAGGTCTTCCGCACGCAGAACGACGTGCTGACGTTCGCCGCCTCCGGCTCAGGGGCGATGGACTCCGCCGTCGCGAACCTCGTACGCCCGGGCACGAAGGCGCTCGCCTGCGCCGCCGGCAAGTTCGGCGAGCGCTGGATCGAGCTGTGCGAGGCCTACGGCGCCGACCTCGTCAAGTACGAGCCGGGCTGGGGCGTGCGCCTCGACCCGCAGGAGATCGGCCGGCTGCTGGACGAGCACCCCGGCATCGAGGTCGTCTACGCGACGCTGTCGGAGACCTCGACCGGCATCGTCCACGACATCGAGGCGATCGCCGCGGTCGTGCGCGAGAAGGGCGCGCTGCTGTGCGTCGACGCCGTCTCCGGTCTCGCCGCCGCGAAGCTGGAGCAGGACGCGTGGGGGGTGGACGTCGTCGTCGCCGGCTCGCAGAAGGCGCTGATGATCCCGCCGGGCCTCGCGTTCGCCTCGGTCTCGCAGCGCGCGCTCGACGCCGCCGAGGCGAAGGCCGGTGGCCGCTACTACTTCGACTGGGTCACGACCGCCAAGCAGCAGCGCAAGGACCCGCCGAACAGCCCCTTCACGCCGCCGGTCACGCTGCTCGCGGCGCTCGACGTCTCGCTCGGCATGATCGAGGCCGAGGGGATCGAGAACGTGTGGGAGCGCCACGCGCTGCTCGCACGCGCCACGCGCGCCGGAGCGGCCGCACTCGGCCTCGACCTCTACGGCGACCCGGACGAGCGCTCGAACGTCGTGACGGCGATCGCGCTGCCGGAGTCGATCGACGGCAAGGCCGTCCCGAAGATCCTGCGCGACCGCTACGGCATCACCGCCAACGGCGGCCAGTCGCAGCTGAGCGGCAAGATCCTGCGGATCGCGCACTGCGGCTACTTCGGCGGCTTCGACATCCTCACGTCGCTCTCCGGCCTGGAGATGACGCTCGCCGAGCTCGGCTACGCGGTCGAGCAAGGCGCCGGCGTGGGCGCCGCGCAGAAGGTCTTCCTCGAGGCCGGCGTCCCCGCCGCGGCTTCGGCGGCATGACGGATCGCGCGCGCATCCTCGTCAAGGAGCAGATCGCCGAGTCGGGCGTGGCGCTCCTGCGCGAGCGCTTCGACGTCGACCTCGGCGCCGACTGGAGCGACGAGCAGTTCCGCCAGCGCCTGCCCGAGTACGACGGCATCCTGATCCGCTCGGCCACGAAGATGACCGAGGAGCTGATCGAGCTCGGCGCCAAGCTCAAGGTCATCGGCCGCGCCGGCGTCGGCGTCAACAACGTCGACGTCCCCGCCGCCACGAAGCGCGGCATCATCGTCGTCAACGCGCCGCAGTCGAACGTCGTCACCGCCGCCGAGCACACCTTCGCGCTGCTGCTCTCGCTCGCGCGCAAGATCCCGCAGGCGCACGCCTCGCTCACCGAGCACAAGTGGGAGCGCTCGAAGTTCAACGGCGTCGAGGTCTACGAGAAGACGCTCGGGATCGTCGGCTTCGGCCGCATCGGCCAGCTCGTCGCGCAGCGCGCGCGCGGCTTCGGCATGTACGTGGTCGCGTACGACCCGTTCGTCTCCGCCGAGCGCTACCGGGAGCTGGGAGCCGAGAAGGCCGAGAGCCCGGCCGAGGTCTACGCGAGAGCCGACTTCCTCACGATCCACCTGCCCGTCACCCCGGAGACGCGCGGCTTCCTCGACGCGGACGCGTTCGCCGCGATGAAGGACGGCGTGCGCGTGATCAACTGCGCGCGCGGCGAGCTGGTCGACGACGCGGCGCTCAAGGACGCGCTCGACTCCGGCAAGGTCGCTGGCGCCGCGCTCGACGTCTTCCCGAGCGAGCCGATCACCGACTACCCGCTGTTCGACGGCTACGACAACGTCGTCGTCACGCCGCACCTGGGCGCCTCGACGACCGAGGCGCAGGACCGCGCCGGCACCCAGACGGCCGAGCAGATCATCGCCGCGCTCACGCCCGGCGGGGTCGTCACGACGGCCGTCAACATCCCGGCGATCTCGCCGGCCGACATGGAGGTGCTGGGCCCGTTCGTGCCGCTCTGCCGCCAGCTCGGCCGCCTCGCGGTCTCGCTCGCGGAGGGCTCCTCGATCGACCGCGTCGAGGTCGAGTACCTGGGCCGCATCGGTGAGCGCGACACGCGCCTGCTGTCGGTCGCGGTGGTGATGGGCGTGCTCGCTGGCCACGTCGAGGAGGAGGTCAACGCGGTCAACGCGCCCGGCCTCGCCGAGGAGCGCGGCATCGAGGTCTCCGAGACGAAGCGCACCACCGCACGCGACTTCACGGACCTCGTGCGTGTGGCGATCGTCAGCGGCGAGACGCGCCAGCGCGTCGTCGGCACGACGTTCGGCCGCCTCAACCGCCCGCACCTGCTGGAGGCATGGGGCCAGCGCTTCGACCTTCAGCTGGAGGACAGCGTCGCGCTGTTCCGCTACCGCGACGTCCCCGGCATGATCGGCCGCGTCGGCTCCGTCTTCGGCGACCACGGCGTGAACATCGTCTCCGCGGCGGTCGGGCGCGCATCCGGCGACGGCGAGAACGGCGTCGCGGTGATGGCGGTCACCAGCGACGCGCCGGTCCCGCAGTCCGTGGTCGACGCGATCGTCGCCACCGACGGCTTCGTCGCCGGTCGCGCCGTCACGCTGTAGCTGCCTGCGCCGTTGTACGCAGCGGCGTACGCGGCTGCCGAATTCGGGCCGATTTGCGCTGGAAATCGCTGGTTTGTCCGGTCTCACCGGTGCCACAATGTCCAGATCCAAATCGGACGAGGAGGCTGAGGTGGAGAGCGCTGCGGTGTCCCAGCCGGTCGCGGGGGGAGAGCCGAGAAAGCTGAAGGTCGGCGCCCTCGGATACCTCTCGAACGTCGTCATCGGCGTCGCCTCGACGGCGCCCGCCTACTCGCTCGCCGCGACGCTCGGCTTCATCGTCGCGGTCGCCGGCGTCGGCGTGCACGCGCCGGCCGTGCTGCTCGTGTCGTTCATTCCGATGCTGTTCGTCGCGGCGGCCTATCGCTACTTCAACAAGGCCGATCCGGACCCGGGCACGACGTTCGCATGGGTGCGCCGCGCGATGGGGCCGCACCTCGGCTGGATCAACGGCTGGGCGATCGTGATCGCCGACATCATCGTGATGGCGGCGTTGGCGCAGATCGCCGCGAAGTACACGTTCCTGCTGTTCGGCTGGGACTCGGCGGCGAACTCGAACTGGGCCCAGATCGGGATGGCGGTCTTCTGGATCGCCGTGATGACGTGGATCTGCTGGCGCGGCATCGAGCTGTCGGCGCGCACGCAGCTGTTCCTGCTCTCGGCCGAGGTGCTGATCCTCGCGATCTTTGCCGTCGTTGCGCTCGTGAAGGTCTACGCGAACAGTCCGACCGGCTCGATCACGCCGCAGTTCTCGTGGTTCAACCCGTTCGACCTCGGGTGGGGCGCGCTGGTCGACGGCATGCTGCTCGGCGTCTTCATCTATTGGGGTTGGGACTCGGGCGTCGCCGTCAACGAGGAGTCCGAGGACAGCAATGAGGGGCCGGGCCGCGCGGCGGTCGTCTCGACGATCATCCTGCTGCTGATCTACCTGATCGTCTCGGCGGCGGCGCAGGCCTACAAGGGCACGACGCTGCTGGCGAACAACTCCGACGACGTGTTGAGCGTGCTCGGCAAGCAGGTCTTCAGCTCGCCGTTCGACAAGCTGCTGATCTTCGCGGTGCTGACGTCGGCGGCGGCCTCCACGCAGACGACGATCCTGCCGACGGCGCGCACGACGCTCTCGATGGCGCGCAAGCGCTCGATCCCGGGGCGCTTCGCGGAGGTGCACCCGCGCTATCTGACGCCAGCGTTCTCGACGATCTGGATGGGCGCCGTCTCGATCGTCTGGACGGTTCTCGTGATGGCGTTCAACCCGGCGCAGAACGTGCTCGGCGACTCGATCTCGGCGCTCGGCTTCGCGATCTGCTTCTACTACGGCTTCACGGGGCTGGCGTGCGTCATCTACTTCCGGCACGAGATCACCAACAGCGCGCGCAACTTCCTGCTCGCGGGCGTGGTGCCGTTCCTCGGCTTCCTGATCCTCGCGCTGATCTTCGGCAAGGCCGCGCACGACTACTCGCAGGCCGGCTTCAACTACTCCAAGCCGATCCTCGGGATCGAGACGCCGATCTTCATCGGCATCGGCAGCCTGCTGCTCGGGTTCGTCGCGATGCTGCTGGCGACGATCCCGTACCGCGACTTCTTCCGCCAGAAGCCGTACACGGAGGTCGCGCCGTCCGGGCTGCTTGAGGCCCCGGTCGAGCGCGCGCCGCTGCACTTCGAGGGCAAGGCCTGGTAGCGCCGCTGCGGTGACGCGGGCGGACGGGAGGCGCCCCGTCCGCCCTTGGCGCGTCGTCAGCCCTGTGCCGTGAACTTCACCGTGCCGCTGGAGCAGGTGTCTCTGCTCGGCGTGGGGAAGCTCAGCTGACCCTGGCCGGTCGCCTTGTGCACGTTCGCGAAGCGGCCGGCGATCTTCTGCTTGACTCCGGCGGTGTTCACGGTGCTGGCGAACGCGTTGCCTCTCACGCGCGCTCTCGCTCTCAGGTGCGCGAGCGCCGGCCCGGTCGAGCACGTCACCGTGAGGTCCCACTCGACGTCGACGAACTTCGCCGGCTTGCCGTTTCTCAATCTGCCGGCGACGACGGTCAGTCTCAGTCTCTGGTCGGCGCTGGTGAGCGTGGTGCCGGCCGGCGGGACCTTGCTTCTTCTTCTGGCTGCAAGTCCTGCCGCGGGCATCGCCACGAGCGCGACGAGCGCCAGCGCGAGCAGCACCAGCACATGACGACGGTGGGACATGGGGGAGTGCCTCCTTGGACGGCGACAGTGCGGGCGAGCCTATCGCCGCCACCGGAGCGCCTGGTACGCTGGGCAGCGCACATGTCGCGCCTGCTTGCCCTTCGACTTCTTCTCCTCCCCCTTCGGGGGGAATAGCGCGTGGCGGCCGCCTGCAGCCGCAAACCCAGCCGAGAAGAAGCGAAGTTCCGAGCCGATAAGAGGTAGCGAGACATGATCCCCAGCGAGCAGGACCCCAACCGAGTACTGATCTTCGACACGACGCTGCGCGACGGCGAGCAGTCGCCGGGCATCTCGCTCAACACGAGCGAGAAGCTGGAGATCGCGCATCAGCTCGCGCGGCTCGGCGTCGACGTGATCGAGGCCGGCTTCCCGATCGCCTCGCCCGGAGACTTCGAGGCGGTGCAGGCGATCTCGCGGGAGGTCCAAGGACCGATCATCGCCGGGCTCGCGCGCATCCACGTCGGCGACATCGACGCCGCCTGGAACGCCGTCAGGGACGCGGACCGCCCGCGCATCCATACGTTCGTCTCGACCTCCGACATCCACATCGAGCACCAGATGCGCTCGACGCGCGAGGACGTGAAGGGCCTCACGCGCGCCGGCGTCGCGCACGCCAAGTCCTATGTCGAGGACGTCGAGTTCTCGCCGATGGACGCGACGCGCGCCGACGTCGCGTTCACCGCTGAGGTCGTGCAGATCGCGATCGACGAGGGCGCGACGACGATCAACATCCCCGACACCGTCGGCTATACGATGCCCGACGAGTTCAAGGCGTACCTGACGCGCCTCTACGAGCTGGCGCCGGGCCTGAGAGACGTCGTGCTGAGCGTGCACTGCCACGACGCCCTCGGCCTCGCGGTCGCGAACTCGTTCGCCGGCCTGCAGGTCGGCGCGCGCCAGGTCGAGTGCGCCGTCAACGGGATCGGCGAGCGCGCCGGCAACGCGTCGCTGGAGGAGATCGTGATGCTGCTGCACACGCGGCAGGCCGACGTCGGGCTGCACACGAACGCGGTCACGCAGGAGATCGCCCGCACGTCGCGGCTCGTCTCGCGCCTGACTGGCTACCCGGTGCAGCCGAACAAGGCGATCGTCGGGCGCAACGCGTTCGCGCACGAGTCCGGGATCCACCAGGACGGCGTGCTGAAGGAGCGCACGACGTTCGAGATCATGGACGCGACGACCGTCGGGCTGGACGCGAACTCGATCGTGCTCGGCAAGCACTCCGGCCGCCATGCGCTGAGAGCCGCGCTGGCCGAGCTGGGCTTCGAGGTCGACGGGCAGGTGCTCAACACCGCCTTCAAGCGCTTCAAGGAGATCGCGGACAAGAAGAAGCAGGTGACCGCGATGGACCTCGAGGCGTTGGTGACCGACGAGCTGCGCGAGGAGATCCCGGCGTACGCGCTGGAGTGGTTCGAGGTCGAGGCCTCGTCGAGACGGCCCCCGCACGCGACGGTCGGCGTGTCGCTGCCGGACGGCAGCGAGGCGACCGGCTCGTTCACCGGCGACGGCCCGGTCGACGCGGTCTTCCACGCGATCAACGTCGCGACGGGCCATGACGCGAGACTGCGCGAGTTCCGCGTGGACGCGGTCACCGGCGGCCAGGACGCGCTCGGCGAGACCTCCGTCGTGCTGGAGCTGGGCGGGGTGACCGGCGCCGGGCAGGGCGTCTCGACGGACATCATCGAGGCCGCCGGCCGCGCCTACGTCCGCGCCCTCTCGAACGCGGTGCGCCGCCGCTCGGTCGCCGACCAAGCCGCCGACCTCACCGCCGAGGCGGCCGCGAAGGCGTCGCGCATCTCGACGCCCTGAGTCCAAGCGCCGCTGCGGGCGGGTCCTGACGGGCTCCGGGCGCGCGCACACCGGCCTTGCGGCCGGCGCACGTGCGTCCTCACCGCCACCCGCCCGATCGGCGTCGCCGGACGGGGCGGATTGGACTGCGACCCGACTGCCGCTGCCGTCGCGCGGTTTCGTCCGGGATCTCGTCGGGATCAGAGACCGACTCGATGCCCCACACGCGCCTTGCGTAGGCGCCATATGACTCGCCCTCGCGTGCGTCGTCGCCAAGCTCTACGCCCAAGTCGAGCAATTCACGAGCGGCGGGCAACTCACGGGGAAGCGCATTTCCGTCCAGCAATGTGACTCGCAACGCAAGCGCTCGAACGCGCCCAGGGGCTGCGCGGCTGTGCGCGAGCAATGCCAGCGCCAGAGCGGCGGCAGTGAGGAGCAAGAATCCAACGGCTGCGCCACGGCTGGGCCGCACGGTATGAGGGCGCGCAAGTTGCGCTGCGTAGCCAACAATCTGCAACAGGAAGCCGAACCCCAGGTAGAGCAGCCCGAACGTGGCGTCGATTCGGTCTCTAGCCCGCATCACGGTCATCTGCGCACCCCACCCCGCAAACGTGCGAGCGGTGGCCATATCTGCGTCGCTCGTCAAGAGTCCTCGGGCGACCAGGTATCCGCCCGCCAAGTCGAGGCCCAGGCCGATCGCGAAGAAGTCTTGCAATGCGAGCGCTATCCCCACGGTCTTCGTGGGGCCGCCTACAGCCCTCGCACGATCACAGCGATGTTGTCCGGTTCAAACTCGGCCCGGACGACCTCATAGAGCACGTTGCGCGGGTCGGGGTCGCCATCCGGAAACAGACGGATGTGATCGCCAGCCCGAGGCAGCGCCCAAGTCACGCTTGAGCCGACATGCTCACCGGATTCGAGGCGAACATCGAACTCGACGGTGTGCGGTGTGACTTGCGTCGGATGGTTCATTCCGGAGATCGTAGTACTACTGCGGTTCGCAACAGATGCCTTGGCATGACAGCAAGGCTCCGCAGCAGTTACGCAGAATCGTCACGAATCTCGTCTAGCGCCGCCGCAGGCGTCCGGCCGAGGATGCCTGCGTGACGATGACCTCTTCTTTCCCGAGCTGTCGGCACGGAGCCGACCGGCGGCTCCTCGAAAGAAAGGAGGGGGCTATCGCTACTGCGGTAGTAACGCTTGCGATCGCACTGCTCCTCGGCATGGTGGTCATCGACCGCCTCTCGAGGTAGCAGCGCGACGCAGGCTCTCGTCACAACGCTCCGGGCGGGCAGTCGGCTCCGATGCTCGCCCGGAGCACCTTGCCCAGAAGGCTAGTCGCCTCGTCTCTCCCCCTCAACATACGATGTGTTGGATCACTTCGACCAGCGGCGGCGTGCCAGAGCGACGCCCTGACGGAAGCCGGTGGCGCGCGCGTGCTCGGCCGGGTCGGCCGGCTCCGGCACGACGACCGTCACATGCGCGCCGCGGCGCTGGAGCGCAAGCGTCTCCAGGCGGATCGCGGCCGTCGTGGCGGCGCGCACGGCGGGATGGCGCTCCCGCGTTCCGAGCGGGCCGCCCATCGGCGCGAGGCACAGCACATGCGTCTCGCGCCCGACCGGCGCCGCGTCCATGTTCGTCGGGCTCCAGACGGCGCCGTCGACGTACTCGACCCCGCCGATGCTGACGGGGCGGTAGAAGCCGGGGATGCTGCACGATGCCTGTACCGCGTCGGCGACGCTTGCTGCTTGTACGCCTGGAGCGCCGAACACGACGCGCCGTCCGCGCGCGCGATCGACGCAGACGACCCGCAGCCGGCCGTCCCAGCTCAGGCCGTGCCGGGCGATGCGCGCGCCGAGGTCGTCGAGCGAGCGCTGCGCCGGCTCCATGCGCGCGAGCGCGGCCGCCCGCACGAGCGCGCCCGGCGCGCGTCCGAGCGACAGCGCGAGCGGGGCGAGCGAGGTGCCCGCCGCGCTCGCGATGCCCGCGCCGAGTCGCGCGGCACGCTCGCGCAGGCGGGCCTCGGAGGGCTCGGCATCGTCATCCGCCTCGGCGGCGAGCAGCGCGACCTCGGCGGCCTCCTCCTCGACGTCCGCGGGCGCCGCGCCGTTGGCGGACGGGGAGGACGCAGCGCTCCGCGGCTCGGCGCCCGCGAGCAGGTCCGCCGCCACCATCGAGCCGGCGGATGTGCCGACGATCTGCTCGCAGGCGGTGAAGTCGATCCCGGTCTCCGTGGTGATCCCCGCGAGCACGCCGCCGGTCCAGGCCGCGCCGATCGTTCCGCCGGCGCCGAGCACGAGCACGTCAGGTCGCTGCATCGCATCCGATGGTAGGCGCAGGTCACTGCCGATACGTCTGTACGTGATAACGTACGCGCGTATATGAGCGACGTCGACGCCACCTCCGTCGCCGCGATCGGCGGCCGCATCCGCGCCCTGCGCGAGGCGATGGGCCTCTCGCTCCGCGACCTCGCCGAGCGCTGCGGCGTGAGCGCCCCGATGCTCAGCCAGGTCGAGCGCGGCGAGACGAGCCCGACGCTGCAGGTCGCCACGCGCATCGCCGCCGGGCTTGACCTGCGCCTCTCGCAGCTGCTGCGGCTCGACGAGGACGGCGCCGTCACGGTCGTCCGCGCCGCCGAGCGGCGTCAGGGGCCGACGAGCGTCAGAGGCCACCGCTACGAGGTCCTGACCGCGCCGCTGCCAGGCCAGCGCGCCGAGCTCTCGCGCCACGTGCTGGCGCCGGGCGCGGCGACGGGCGGGCCCGGCGATCCGCCGATGCACGAGCCCGGCAGCCGCGAGACGGCGCTGGTCGAGTCGGGCCGCGTCGTCCTCCACTGCGACGGCGCGACGCATGAGCTGGCACACGGCGACTGCGTGACCTTCGACGCCGACCTGCCGCACCACTTCGAGAACCCCGGATCCGAGGAGGCGTCGCTGCTGGCGGTCGTCTCCGCGGGCCTCCGACGGAGCTAGACCACCACCAGGAGCCACCACCATGCCGAGCACCCTGTTCGACAAGATCTGGGCCGCCCACGAGGTGGCCCCCGGCCTGCTGTACGTCGACCTGCACCTCGTGCACGAGGTCACGAGCCCGCAGGCGTTCGACGGGCTGCGGCTCGCCGGCCGCAAGGTCCGCCGCCCCGACCGCACGCTCGCCACCGCCGACCACAACACGCCGACGGACGGCACGCCCGTCGCAAGGCTGATCAAGGACGAGCTGAGCCGCGTCCAGGTCGAGACGCTGGAGCGCAACTGCGCGGAGTTCGGCGTGCCGGTCTACTCGCTCGGCTCCGACCGCCAGGGGATCGTGCACGTGATCGGCCCGGAGCTGGGCGTCACGCAGCCCGGCATGACGATCGTCTGTGGCGACTCGCACACCGCCACGCACGGCGCCTTCGGCGCGCTCGCGTTCGGGATCGGCACGAGCGAGGTCGAGCACGTGCTGGCGACGCAGTGCCTCGTCCAGCACAAGCCGAAGTCGATGCTGATCCGCTACGAGGGCGAGCTGGGCTTCGGCGTCACGGCGAAGGACCTGATCCTCGGCACGATCGGCCAGATCTCGACGGCCGGTGCGACCGGCTACGTCGTCGAGTTCGCCGGGCCCGCCATCGAGGCCCTGAGCATGGAGGGCCGCATGACCGTCTGCAACATGACGATCGAGGGCGGCGGCCGCGCGGGCATGGTCGCGCCCGACGAGACGACGTTCGAGTGGGTCGAGGGGCGCCCGGCCGCGCCGCGGGGCAAGGACTTCGAGGAGGCCGTCGCGCACTGGCGCACGCTGCGCACCGACGACGGCGCCGCGTTCGACAAGGAGGTCGTCGTCGACGCGAGCGCGCTGAGCCCGCAGGTCACCTGGGGTACGACGCCCGACATGGTCGCCGGCGTCACCGAGGCGGTGCCGGAGCCGCAGAGCGAGGGCCACGAGCGCGCGCTGCAGTACATGGGCCTGGAGGCCGGCACGCCGATCGAGCAGATCACGCTCGACCGCGTCTTCATCGGCTCCTGCACCAACAGCCGCATCGGGGACCTGCGCGCCGCCGCGGAGGTCGTCAAGGGCCGCAAGGTCGCCGCCGGCGTCAACGCGATGGTCGTCCCCGGCTCGCAGCAGGTCAGAGCGCAGGCGGAGCGGGAGGGCCTGGACGAGATCTTCAAGGCCGCCGGCTTCGACTGGCGCGTCGCCGGCTGCTCGATGTGCCTCGGCATGAATCCGGACATCGCGGCGCCGGGCGAGCGCGTCGCCTCGACCTCGAACCGCAACTTCGAGGGCCGTCAGGGCCGCGGCGCCCGCTCGCACCTCGTCTCGCCGCAGATGGCCGCGGCCGCCGCGATCGAGGGCCGCTTCGTCGACATCCGCAACTGGAGCTAGAGGACCATGGACAAGATCACGAGAATCCACGGCCAGGTCAGCGTGCTCGACCGCGACGACGTCGACACCGACCAGATCATGCCCAAGCAGTTCCTCAAGCGGGTCGAGCGGACCGGCTTCGGCGAGTTTCTGTTCTTCGACTGGGCGAAGGAGGACGGCTGGGACCTGCCGCGCCACCCGATCCTCGTCACCGGCAGGAACTTCGGCTGCGGGTCGAGCCGCGAGCACGCGCCGTGGGGCCTGCAGGACTACGGCTTCCAGGCGATCGTCGCGGAGAGCTTCGCCGACATCTTCTACTCGAACTGCACGAAGATCGGGCTGCTGCCGGTGGCGCTCACCGCGGAGCAGCGCAAGGCGGTCGCGGCGGCCGGCGAGGTCGAGGTCGACCTCGTCGACCAGGTCGTGCGCGCCGACGGCGAGGAGTTCCCGTTCGAGATCGACCAGGACATCCGGCACCGCCTGTTGAACGGGTTGGACGACATCGCGATGACGCTGCAGAGCGCCGTCGAGATCGAGACCTACGAGCAGGAGCGCGAGCGCTCAGGCCCGGTCACCACCGCTCTCTAGGAACGAACCATCACATGACGAAGACCATCGCGCTGCTGCCGGGCGACGGCATCGGCCCCGAGATCACCGCGCCCACCGTCGAGCTGCTCAACCGTCTGGGCGACTTCGCCTTCGAGGAGCACCCGTTCGGCGGCTGCTCGATCGACGCCCACGGCACCGCGCTGACCGACGAGGTCACCGACGCGTGCAAGCGCGCCGACGCGGTCCTGCTCGCCGCCGTCGGCGGGCCGAAGTGGGACACGACCGACCCGTCGAAGCCGCGCCCCGAGCAGGGCCTGCTCGGGCTGCGCAAGGCGCTCGGGCTCTACGCCAACCTGCGGCCGGTGCGTCCGCTGCCTGCCCTCTACGACGCCAGCCCGCTCAAGCGCGAGGTGATCGACGGGACCGACCTGCTCGTGATGCGCGAGCTGACCGGCGGCCTCTACTTCGGCAGACGCGGCCGCGACGGCGACACCGCCTACGACACCTGCATCTACAGCGTCGAGGAGATCGAGCGGATCGCGCGCGCCGGCTTCCAGGCCGCCAGACGCAAGGTGACCTCGGTCGACAAGGCGAACGTGCTCGAGTCGAGCCGGCTGTGGCGCGAGGTCGTCGTCAACCTGCATCAGCGCGAGTTCGCTCACGTCGAGCTGGAGCACGTGCTCGTCGACAACGCCGCGATGCAGCTGATCTCCAACCCGGCCGACTTCGACGTGATCGTCACCGAGAACATGTTCGGCGACATCCTCAGCGACGAGGCGGCGATGCTGACCGGCTCGATCGGCCTGCTGCCGAGCGCGTCGCTGGGAGGCGACGGACCCGGCCTGTTCGAGCCCGTGCACGGCTCGGCGCCCGACATCGCGGGGCAGGGAATCGCGAACCCGCTGGCGATGTTCCTGTCGGCCGCGTTGATGCTGCGCCACGGACTCGGTATGGAAAACGAGGCTGCGACGGTAGAATCGGCGGTCGATCGTGCGCTCGCCGAGGGCCTGCGCACGCGCGACCTGGGCGGCAGCGCAACCACGGACGACGCCGCCCAAGCCGTGTTGAACCACCTCTAAGGAGCCCATCGTGGACCAAGCGGATCTCATCTGGATGAACGGAGAGCTCGTCGCCTGGGAGGACGCGAAGGTCCACGTACTCACGCACTGCCTGCACTACGGCACGGGCGTGTTCGAGGGCATGCGGGCCTACGAGACGGAGCGCGGCACCGCGATCTTCCGCCACGAGGAGCACCTGGACCGCCTCTTCAAGTCGGCCGAGCTGTACTACATGCCGATCCCGTACACGCTGCAGGAGCTGAGGGCCGCGACGCATGAGCTGATCGCGAAGAACAACCTGCCGTCGTGCTACATCCGCCCGATCGCCTTCCGCGGCGCCGGCGTGATGGGCATCAACCCGCTCGACGCGCCGGTCGACGTGGCGATCGCCGCGTGGCCCTGGGGCGCCTACCTCGGCGAGGAGGCGAAGGAGAAGGGCGTGCGCGCGAAGGTCACGAGCTGGCGCCGAATCGGCTCCGACTCGCTGATCCCGCACGCGAAGGCCTCCGGCCAGTACCTCAACAGCGTGCTGGCGAAGATCGAGAGCCACAAGGCCGGCTACGAAGAGGGGATCCTGCTCGACGTGCACGGCTTCGTGTGCGAGGGCACGGGCGAGAACATCTACGTCGTGCGCGACGGCGTCATCTACACGCCGCCGCAGACGGCCGGGATCCTCGACGGGATCAACCGCAAGTCGGTCATCCAGATCGCGAGGGACGAGGGCTACGAGCTGGTCGAGCGCGACATCGCGCGCGCCGAGCTGTACCTCGCCGACGAGCTGTTCATGACCGGCACCGCCGCCGAGCTGACGCCGATCAGAGAGGTCGACGACCACGTGATCGGCGACGGCGCGCGCGGGCCCGTCACGACGCACCTGCAGCGCGTCTTCGAGGACGCGCTCTACGGGCGCGATCCGCGCTACGCGGCGTGGAACGACGTCGTGCCCGTCGCCACCCGCGAGGCGGCGGCATAGGCCGCGCATGACGGCGATCCAGCTCTACGACACGACCCTCCGCGACGGCATGCAGGGGGAGGGCATGTCGCTCTCCGCCGAGGAGAAGCTGCGCGTCGCGCACCGCCTCGACGCGCTCGGCGTCCACCTGATCGAGGCCGGCTTCCCGACCTCGAACCCGAAGGAGCTGGAGCTGTTCGAGCTGCTGGCGCGGGAGTCGTTCTCGACCGCCGAGATCGCCGCCTTCGGCATGACGCGCCGCCGCGACCTGAAGGCCGACGAGGATCCCGCGCTGCGTGTGCTGGCCGACTGCTTCGCGCCGGTCGTGACGCTCGTCGGCAAGACGTGGGCGCTGCACCTGGAGAAGGTCGTGAAGGTCGACCGCGACGAGAACCTGCGCATGATCGAAGAGTCGATCGCGTTCCTCGTCGCGCAGGGCAAGCGCGTCGTCTACGACGCCGAGCACTGCCTCGACGGCTGGCGCGACGACCGCGACTACGCGCAGCGCTGCCAGCGCGCGGCGGCCGAGGCCGGCGCCGAGACGGTCGTTCCCTGCGACACGAACGGCGCCTCGCTCCCGGGCCAGATCGCCGAGACGATCGCCGACGTCGTCGAGCACCTCGCCGACACGGGCGTGCGGGTCGGGACGCACAACCACAACGACCTCGAGTGCGGCGTCGCCAACTCGCTTGCGGCCGTGCAGGCCGGCGCGACGCACGTGCAGGGCACGATGAACGGCTACGGCGAGCGCTGCGGCAACGCCAACCTCTGCTCGATCGTCCCCAACCTGCAGCTGAAGCTCGGGTACGAGTGCCTGCCGGCGGACCGGCTGACGACGCTGACCGAGACGGCGCACTACCTCGACGAGCTGCTGAACCGCAACCCGAACCCGAACCAGCCGTACGTCGGCAAGAACGCGTTCGCGCACGGCGGCGGCATGCACGTCGCCGGCGTGCTCGCCGACCCGACGACGTTCGAGCACATGGACCCCGCGCTCGTCGGCAACAGTCGCGAGCTGCTGATCTCCGAGCTGTCCGGCAAGGGGACCGTCGTCGCGCGTGCGGAGCAGGCCGGCATCCGGCTCGACGACGCGGCCGCTCGCCATGTGATCGAGCGCGTCAAGGAGCTGGAGCACGGCGGCTACCAGTACGAGGCGGCCGACGGCTCGTTCGAGCTGCTGCTGCGCAAGGAGTCGGGCGAGTACGAGCCGCTGTTCCGGCTGGAGTCGTGGCGCGTGATCGTGGAGAAGCGCGCCGACGGCAAGGTCGAGACGGAGGCGACGATCAAGATCTTCGCCAACGGCGAGCGCTACGTGCGCACCGCGGAAGGCAACGGCCCGGTGCACGCGCTCGACAACGCGCTGCGCTCGGCGATCGGCGAGAGCCACCCGGAGCTGCGGGACACCGGCCTCGTCAACTTCAAGGTTCGCATCCTCGACGAGACGAAGGGCACCGAGGCGGTCACCCGCGTGCTGCTCGACGCCTCCGACGGCCACGACGTATGGGGCTCGATCGGCGTCTCCGAGAACGTCATCGAGGCATCCTGGGACGCGCTCGTCGACTCGCTCGAGTACGCGATCCAGCCGGGTCGGGCCCGCAGCGCCACGTGATCCCGCTCGCCCAGCCGGTCCTCGGCCCCGAGGAGGAGCAGGCCGTCATCGAGGTCCTGCGCTCGGGCCACCTGTCGCTCGGCCCGCGCGTGCCGGCGTTCGAGCAGGCGTTCGCCGCGCGGCTTGGCGTCCCACATGCGAGCGCCGTCTCGTCCGGGACGGCCGGCCTCCACCTCGCGCTGCGCGCGGTCGGCGTGGAGGAGGGGGACGAGGTCGTCACGAGCCCGTTCTCGTTCGTCGCCTCCGCCAACGCCGTCCTGTTCGAGCGCGCGCGGCCGGTGTTCGCCGACATCGACCCGATCACGCTCAACCTCGACCCGGCCGCTGCACAGGCCGCGATCACCGATCGCACGAAGGCGCTGCTGCCCGTCCACATCTTCGGCTTCCCGGCCGACCTGCCGGCGTTCGAGCGGATCGGCCTGCCGATCGTCGAGGACGCCTGCGAGGCGCTTGGCGCGACGCACGCCGACGGCGTGCCCGTCGGCGGTCGCGGCCACCCGGCTGTCTTCGGCTTCTACGCGAACAAGCAGCTGACGACGGGGGAGGGCGGCATGGTCGCGCTCGGCGACGCCGCGATGAAGGAGCGGATCGACTCCGAGCGCAACCAGGGCCGCGCGCCCGACATGGGCTGGCTCGACCACGACCGGCTCGGCTTCAACTACCGCCTGACCGACATCGCGAGCGCGATCGGGCTCGAGCAGCTGAAGCGGCTCGACGGGATGCTCGCCGACCGCGCGCGCGTGGCCGGGTGGTACCGCGAGGCACTTGGCGAGATCGAGGGCCTGGAGCTGCCGTGCGCCGATCACGACGGGAACGCGCGCGGCTGGTTCGTGTTCGTCGTGCAGCTCCCACGCGGCGTCGACCGCGACGAGACGGTCAGGGCGCTCGCGCAGCGCGGGATCCAGAGCAAGCCGTATCTGCCCGCGATCCACCTGATGAGCTTCTACCGCGAGCGCTTCGGCCATCGCGAGGGCGAGCTCCCGGTCTGCGAGGACGTCGCCGCGCGCTCGATCGCGCTGCCCTTCTTCCCGGCGATGGCCGAGGGCCAGGTCGCGCGCGTCGCCGCCGAGCTGCGCGCAGTCCTCGGCCGGCCGTAGACTCCGCGCCCGCATGTCCCGCTTCAGCGAGCCGCAGCATCCCGTCTTCCGTCAGCTCAACGCCTCGATCGGCTTCGACTGGCGGCTCGGTCCCTACGACGTCGAGCTCAGCCGCGCGCACGCGCGCATGCTCGCCAAGCAGGAGATCATCGGCGACGTCGATCGCGACGAGCTGCTGGCGGCGCTCGACACGGTCGAGCACGAGCTGGAGGAGGGGACGTTCCCGTTCCTGCCGGACGACGAGGACGTCCACATGGCGATCGAGCGGCGCGTCACCGAGCTGGCCGGCCCGGTCGGCGGCAAGCTGCACACGGCACGCTCGCGCAACGATCAGGTCGCGACCGACATGGCGCTGTTCACGCGCGCGCACGCGCAGGCGGCGCAGGCCGCGATCCGAAACCTGATGCGCGCGCTGGTCGGCGCCGCCGAGCGTCACCTCGACTGGCGCGTGCCCGGCTACACGCACCTGCAGCGCGCCCAGCCGGTGTACCTCAGCCACCACCTGCTCGCGTACGTGTGGATGCTCGCGCGCGATCGCGAGCGCTTCGCCGCCGTCGAGGCCGCGACCGCGAGACTGCCGCTCGGCGCCGGCGCGCTCGCGGGCGTGAACTTCGACACCGACCGCCAAGCCGTCGCCGACGACCTCGGCTTCGCGAGCGTCGCCGAGAACTCGATCGACGCGGTCTCCAACCGCGACTTCGTGCTCGACTACCTGGCCGCGGCGGCGACCTGCGGGACTCATCTCTCCCGCCTCGGAGCGGAGATCGTGCTGTGGTCCAGCTCCGAGTTCGGCTTCGCCGAGGTCTCCGACGCGTGGGCGTCGGGCTCCTCGATCATGCCGCAGAAGAAGAACCCCGACGCGGCCGAGCTGCTGCGCGCGAAGGCGCCGCGGATCGCCGGCCATTTCGTCGCGCTCCAGGGCGTGATGCACGCACTCCCGCTGACCTACAACAAGGACATGCAGGAGGACAAGGAGCATCTGTTCGACGCCGTCGACACGCTTGAGCTGTGCCTGGCGGCGGCGACCGGGATGATCGACGGGATCGCGTTCGACCGCGAGCGGATGGCCGCAGCGGCCTCCGATGAGTTCCCCGCCGCGACCGACGTCGCGGATCTGCTCGTGCGCCGCGGGATGCCCTTCCGCGAGTGCCACGGCGTCGTCGCCGCACTCGTCAAGCGCGCGGTCGACAGCGGCCGCACGCTCACCGACCTGCGCCCGGAGGAGCTGGCCGAGCACTCCGACCTGCTCGACGAGGAGTACTACCGCGTGCTCGCCGGCGAGTCGTGGCTGGAGTCGAAGGACTCCGAGGGCGGGACCTCGCTCCGCCGCGTGCAGGAGCAGCTTCAGCGCGCCCGCGCGCTGCTCGCCCCGTGAGCGCTCCGCTCCCCGCCGCCTTCTACGACCGTCCGGTGCTGGAGGTCGCACGCGACCTCGTCGGCTGCGTCGTCGCGCATGACGGCGCGAGCGGCGTGATCGTCGAGACGGAGGCCTACCACGACAGCGAGCCGGCCTGCCACGCCTTCGTCGGCGTCACGAACCGCACGAGAACGCTGTTCGGACCGCCGGGGCAGGCGTACGTCTACCGCTCCTACGGCATCCACGCGCTGCTGAACGCCGTCTGCGAGCCCGAGGGCGTCGGCGCCGCCGTGCTGATCCGTGCGCTCGAGCCGCTGGAGGGGATCGAGCTGATGCGCGCCCGGCGCGGCCTCGAACGCGTCGAGCAGCTGTGCTCCGGTCCCGGCAAGCTGACGCAGGCGCTCGGGATCGAGCTGGGGGAGAACGACACGCCGCTCACCGGCGCCGGCCCCGTCGCGATCCACCCGCGGCCCCCCGCGTGGAGCGGGATCGAGCTGGTCGCCGGTCCCCGCATCGGCATCACCAAGGCCGTCGAGCTGCCGTGGCGCTTCTGCGCGCGCGGCAGCGCGCATGTCTCGCGGCCCTGAACGACGCCGTCAGCCGGACGGCAGGATCTTGCGCAGGACGAGGTCCACGCGGCTGTCGACGTAGCCGCCGCCGCCGTTCGGTAGGTGCGCCTGGCTGACCGCCGCCGGCAGCAGTATCACGCGGCGCCCGCCCGGTCGCATGCCGACTATCGCCCGGTGGATGTCGCTCGCGTCCTGCGGCAGCGAGAAGTACTCGAATCTCAGCGGACCCCACGCGTGGTTGAACACCTTGCCGGACTTCCAGAACGTCATCACGTAGTTCACGTAGACGGTCTCGTCGCCCCTCAGCGCCGGACCCCTGCCGCGCTTGACGTCGCGTATGGATACGTGGGTGATGCGGCCGTGCGGGTGGGGAGGACCGTTGCCCGGCTCGCGCCACGGGTTGGGCGCGAACGTTCGTTCCAGCTTGAGCCTTTCGAGCCGGTCCCTGCGGGCTTCGGCGCGCGCCTGCTCGGCCGCGCTCAGCGTCTGCGTCGTCGCGGGCGGCGCGGCTTCTTCGCTGGCGGACGAGTTGGACGCGCCTCCGCTGCCGCAGCCGGCGAGCGGCAGCGCGAACGCGCAGCAGGCGCCGAGCAGCGCGACCGATCCTCCTCGTGTGAGTCCCCCTCTCACACGCTCAATCTAACGGAACGCGGTACCCCGATGCACCGCTTCGCTGCAACCGCTCGGCGGCTCAGCCGCTCGGCGCCGCCGCGCCGCCGCCGTTGGCGTCGCCGCCGCCGCTGGCGGGTGGGGTGGGCGTCCCGGTTCCGCCGCCCCCGCCGGCTGGCGGAGTGGGCGTGCCGGTGCCGGCGCCTGTGGGGGGCGTGGCGGTGCCGCCTCCGCCGCCTGCAGCTCCCGTGCCGCCGCCCGTCGCGTCGGACGGGGCGGTGCCGCCCGCGCCTGTGCCGGTCGTGCTCGTGGTCGGGGTGGTGCTGCCGCCGGCCGGCGCGGCGTCGACGGTCGGCGTCGTCGTTTCGACCGTCCCCGCGTCTCTGCCGGCGCGCAGCGCCGCGGCCATCGCGGCGCGCTGGTCGAGGATCGCCATCGCCTGCGTCATGAAGTTGTGCCACAGCAGCGCCGGGTAGGTGCCGCCGGCGACGGGCTGGCCCCCGTACTGCGTCAGCATCGGCACGAGTCTGTCGGGGTACCCGACCCAGATCGCGACCGTCATGCGCTCGTTCCAGCCGACGAACCAGGCGTCGCCGTAGTTCTCGGTCGTGCCGGTCTTGCCGGCGGCGAAGCCGGGGATCGCGGCGGCCTTGCCGGTGCCGTAGGCGACGACGGTCTGCAGGATCTGCGAGACCTCGGCGGCGACGTTCGCGGGGATCACGCGCGTGCGTCTGAGCGTCTGCGGGTTGCTGAGCAGCACCTTCCCGTCGCCGTCGCGCACCAGGTGGATGCCGATCGGGCCCTTGTCGGGGGCGCCGAGCTTGGGGTTCCAGACGCGCGTGCCGCCGGTGGCGAAGACCTCGTACGCATGCGCCATGTCGAGCGGCGTGACGCCGTCTCTGAGCCCGCCGAGGATCATCGCGTAGTTGGTCGAGATCGGCGTGCGGATCCCGAGCTTGCGCGCCACGCGCGCGATCCGGCGCGTGCCGACCTTGATGCCGACCTCCGCGTAGACGGAGTTGTCGGAGACGGTCGTGGCGCCGGCGAGCGTGTTCGAGCCCGAGTACTCGTCGCCGTAGTTTCTGACGACGAAGAACTCTCTCCCGTGGGTGTGGGGGACGACGAACTGCTTCGGCCGCGAGCTCCACACGGAGCTCGGCGAGATGCCGGACAGCAGCGCCGCGGTCAGCGTGAACGGCTTGAACGTCGAGCCCGGCTGCCGCTGCCCCTGCGTGGCGAGGTTGAACGGGCTCGTGGCGTAGTTGGAGCCGCCGACCATCGCGCGCACCTCGCCGGTCTTGTTGTCGATCGCGACGAGCGACGCCGACGGCAGGTCGCTGCCGACGGGCAGCATCTGCGAGATCGTCTGCTCGGCGGCGCGCTGGAGGTCGAGGTCGAGCGAGGTGGTGATCTGGAGGTTGCCGCTGAAGGCCCTGAACGGGCCGAAGTGGTCGACGACCTGCTGGCGCACCCAGCTCGTGAAGTAGGGCGACTCGCTCTTCTCCGTGGGGGGAGTCAGATCGTCCTGCGTCGGGAGCGGGTCCTCGAGGTCGGTCGCGTACTCGCTCGGCGTGATGTAGCCCTGGTCGCGCATGTAGCGCAGGACGGTGTCACGGCGGTTTCTCGAGGCGGTCGGGTGCGCGATCGGGTCATAGCCCGAGGGTGACTGGATGATCCCGGCGAGGAAGGCGGCCTCGGGCGTCGTGAGCTGCGAGGCGCACATGTTCGCGCGTGTGGAGCCGCAGCCGCCGGCGGTGCCCCAGCCATGGCGCTTGCCGAAGTACACGCGCGCCGCCGACTCGATCCCGTAGGCGCCGTTGCCGAAGTAGATCGCGTTCAGGTACTCGGTGAGGATCTTCTCCTTCGACCACTTGCGCGTGAGGTGGTAGGCGAGCGCGGCCTCGCGCAGCTTCTGGAAGACCGTGCGCTCGCCCTGCGCCTCCAGCGCGACCTTCACGAACTGCTGGGTGATCGTCGAGGCGCCCTGCGCGCTGCCGCCGGCGCCGATGTCGGCCCACAGCGCGCGCGCGATGCCCTTCAAGTCGAAGCCGGCGTTCGTGTAGAAGCGCTTGTCCTCGATCGCGATCGTCGCGTGCTTCATCGCCGGCGCGATCTGGTATTGCCCGACGAGGACGACGTTCTGGTTGTTGGTGAGGATCCCGAGCTTGCGGCCGCGGTAGTCGAGCAGCACCGAGTTGTCCTTGCCGGAGGCGTACTGCTGGCGGTTCTCCAGCTGCGGCAGGTCGGAGGCGACCGCCATCATCATCCCGAACACGGTCGAGAGGAACGCGAGCAGCGCGAGCCCGGCGAGGATCGAGAACAGGCGCAGCTTCTTGATTCTCGGCCGCGGACCGCGTCCCTCACGGTGACGGCGCAGAGTGACGCGCGGGAGCCTCGCGCGCGGGCGGGACGACGTCGTGGTGTTGCCGTGCGCGTCGGTCATGCGTCAGGGGGGCCGCGGCGCCGGTGCGGTGTGGGGGAAGGGCGTCGCGCGGCGGGCCGTGGCGGCGGGGGCCTCGCCGGGCCGGCAGTCTAGCATTCGGCCCTCGTGGCTCCCGACGTCCGCACCCCCGCCGAGCAGGCCGCCTGGCTGGCGCGCAATGCCGTCGACTGCCTGCCCGCGGGCGGCTTGGAGCGCAAGCTGGCGGAAGCCGAGCGCGAACGCCGGCCGCTGCGGGTCAAGCTGGGGATCGACCCGACCGCGCCCGACATCCACCTCGGCTTCACGGTGGTGCTCGGCAAGCTGCGGGAGTTCCAGGACCTCGGTCACACAGTCGTGCTGATCGTCGGCGACTACACCGCGCGCGTCGGCGATCCCAGCGGCCGCTCCGCCACGCGCCCGGTGCTCTCGGGCGAGCAGATCGACGCGAACGCCGCGACCTTCCAGCAGCAGGCGCTGAAGGTGCTCGACGCCGACCGGCTCGAGGTGCGCCGCAACGGCGAATGGCTCGACATGTCGATGGAGCAGCTGTTCCACCTCGTGCGCACGACGACGGTGGCGCGGATCCTGGAGCGCGACGACTTCGCCAAGCGCTACGCCGCGCACGCGCCGATCTCGATCCTCGAGCTGCTGTATCCGCTGCTGCAGGGCTACGACTCGGTCGCGGTGCAGGCGGACGTCGAGCTGGGCGGGACCGACCAGAAGTTCAACCTGCTGCTCGGACGCGACATCCAGTCGGCGTACGGTCAGCCGGAGCAGGCGATCCTGACGATGCCGATTCTGCCGGGGATCGACGGCGAGCGGAAGATGTCGAAGTCCTACGGCAACTACATCGGCGTGACCGAGCCGCCGGAGGAGATCTACGGCAAGACCCTTCGCCTTCCCGACTCCGCGCTGGGCCAATGGTACGAGCTGCTGCTCGGCGAGCCGCTGCCGGCCGATGCGAATCCCCGCGACGCGAAGCGGGCGCTCGCCCGCGCGCTCGTCGCGCGCTTCCATGACGCCGCTGCCGCCGCGGCCGCGGAGCAGGGCTTCGACCGCGTCCATCGCGAGCACAAGCCGCCGGAGGAGATGCCGTCGGTGACGCTGCCGGCGAACGGCTCCGGCGACGGGCTCGTGCACCTGCCGGCGCTGCTCGCGGATGCCTTCGGCGTCTCGCGCTCGGAGGCGCGGCGCTCGCTGGAGCAGGGCGGCGTGAAGCTCGACGGCGAGGCGCTGGCGGCCGATCCGCTCGACCGCCCGCTGGACCAGCTGGACGGGCGCGTCCTGCAGTTGGGCAAGCGGCGTTTCGTGCGTCTCGTGCGCGGTTGATCGCGCACGACGCAGCGCTTTTTCCACAGACGGGCTATGCTTCTCGAAGTCGTCCCCGGACGGCACGGGCGTTCTGCGGAAGAACAGTCCGGGGCTGCGGAAGTCGAGCTTCCACCGCCTGCGCGCAAGCGCTATACTTTCGCGCCCGCACCGAGAGTGCTGCTCTCGGCGTGTCGGAAGGAGGAGTCCCCTCCAAGAGGCACGGCGGTCTTTGAAAACTCAACAGCATGTGCACCGACAGGCCGGAATGGTCCGGCCGTCGTGTGCGTCCAGGTTTCGAAAGCCGCCGCCCGCCGCGCCAGCGCGAGCGGGAGAACGGTGGCGCCAGAATTAGACCCCGTCCGATGCCCGGGCGGCCCCTACGTGTACGTGGGCCTCCCGCAGTGGGCATCGCGACGCTCTTCGTAGAAGTACACATATGTCGTTCTTCACGGAGAGTTTGATCCTGGCTCAGGACGAACGCTGGCGGCGTGCTTAACACATGCAAGTGGAGCGACGAACC
>JBQCIQ010000260.1:0-5088 GCA_051953595.1 Conexibacter sp.
CGCGGGGGCCGCCGCGCGCGGCCGCATCGCGCTCGCCGCGCTCGTCCTCGTCGCCGGACTCGCCGGCGCGTGGGCGATCTGGCAGCCGCAGCGCTCGGTCGCCGCGAGCGACGCGGCGCTCACGTCGCTGCTCGAGGGCCACGTGGAGGACGCGCGCGCACACGCTGAGGACGCCGTCGCGAACGACCCGCTGTCGATCGACGCGCTCTTCACGCTCGCAGCCGTCGAGCGCGCGGCGAGAGATCCCCAGGCGGCGCGCACGACGCTCGAGCACGCCATCGACCTGCAGCCGGCGAACCCCGAGAGCTGGCTGCGCCTCGGCCAGTTCGAGCTTGACCAGGGCCACGTTCGGCGCGCCCTCAGGCTGCTGGGCGCGGCGATCTACCTCGACCCGAGAGGGCCGGAGGCGCAGACCGCCTACGCGCAAGCGCAAGCCCAGAGCAAATCCCCCTGATCAATCGAACTTTCCACAGCGGCCGCTGAACCTCCCAGCGGCTTGCCGCTCTTCCCGGCATGACGTACATGTGCCAGCTCAGATGTGGCAAGCGGGCGGGCGGCCACGGGTACTGGTCGCGGACGGGGACGAGCAGGCGCTCACGCAGACCGCGCTGCGGCTCGGCCGCGCGGGCTACGAGGTGCTGGTCGCGCGCGATGGCGAGGAAGCGGTCACGCGAGCGACGACCGAGCACCCGGACCTGTGCCTCGTCGACGCGATGACGCCGAAGCTCACCGGCTGGGACGTGGCGCGGCGGCTCCGCGCCGATCCGCGCACGCGCGAGGTGCCGGTCCTGCTGATGACCGCACAGCCGCCGCGCCGTGCGCGCGCCGGCTGGAGCGACGAGCCCGACGGCTGGATGCCGAAGCCGTGCAGCCCGCACGAGCTGCGCAGCCGCGTCGACGCCGCGCTCGCTCAGAAGGCGCCGCGGCGCATCAGCACCGCGGGCACCGTCTTCAGGAGGATCACGAGGTCGAGGGCGACCGACCAGCGCTCGAGGTAGAGGAAGTCGAGCCGCACCAGCTCGTCGAAGTCCAGCTCCGCCCGGCCCGACACCTGCCACAGGCCGGTGATGCCGGGCAGCACGAGGTAGCGTTTCTTGTGCCATTCCTCGAGCTTCGCGAAGTCGCGCAGCGGCAGCGGCCGCGGGCCGACGAGCGACATGTCGCCGCGCACGACGTTGACGAGCTGCGGCAGCTCGTCGAGCGAGAAGCGCCGCAGGAAGCGCCCGACCGGCGTCATGCGCGGGTCGTCTCTGATCTTGAACAGGGCGCCGTCCATCTCGTTGAGCCCCTCCAGCTCGTCCTGCACGTCCTCGGCGTCCGCCCGCATCGTGCGGAACTTGAGGCAGTCGAACGGCGCGCCGCCCATGCCGGGACGCGCCGAGCGGTACAGCACCGGGCCGCGCGAGGTGAGCGTGACGGCGAGCGCGAGCGCGGCCAGCAGCGGCGACAGCACGAGCAGCAGCAGCGTCGCGCCGATCACGTCGAAGGTCCGCTTGATCGCGAAGTCGACGCCCTCGAACACGGGCGGCCGCAGCGTGAACAGCGGCAGCGACTGGCCCGGCACGAATTCGGCCTGCTGGGTGAGGATGCTCATCGTCGACGGCGCCACGTGCACCTCGATGCCGCGCCGATGGCAGACGTCGACGAGCTCGACCGCCTTGTCCTGGGGGAAGTCGGGGTCGGCGATGATTACGTCCTGCACGCGATGCTCGGCAAGGATCTCGGGCAGCTCCGACAGCCGGCCGAGCGAGCGCAGCCCGTTGTCGGGCCGCGGGGTGAGCGAGACGTAGCCGACTGGCTGGATCCCGCCATAGGGAGCGTCGGCGAGCGCGTGCGCCACCTGGTCGAGCTGCTTGCCGCTGCCGACGAGCAGCGTCCGCCGCACGTACCCCGCCCGCGCGAGCAGCCAGCCGGTCACGTGCGTGTGCGCCCAGCGCAGCAGCGAGATCGTCACGATCGCGAGCGCGAGCGTGCCGTAGAAGATGTAGTAGCTGGAGAAGCGGTGCCCGCTCGCGAGCGAGAACACGAGCGCGACGATCGTCACCTGGAAGAGGCAGCCGACGATGCGCGTGAGGCCGGGCCGGCGCGAGCGCTCGGCGTAGAGGTCCGAGCGGGCGAACAGCAGCACCGTCAGCAGGTAGGCGAAGGCGAGGAAGTCGCGTGTCTGGCCGAACGCGAAGTCGGACGCGCGCTCAACTTCGTAGCCGCCCTTCACGAGCGCCTTCAGCAGCAGCGCCGTGAACAGCGCCCCCCACACGCCGGCGAAGTCGAGCACGAGCAGCGAGAGCACGCGCAGGCCCTTGCGCAGCGTCGCCATCCGCAGCAGGAACGAGAGCGCCGGCGGGCGCTTGCGGCGCACGTCGCGGTCGGGCAGGACCGCCGGTGCGGTCTCCTGCCGTCCGTCGAGATCGAGTGCGCCGTTTGCCACCGGTTGAATTCGCCTCCAGCGCTTCAACGTGAAGCGCGCCGCTGTGTTGCGGGGTTCGCGTCGCCTACTTCGGCATGCCGACGAGCGCTTCCACGCCCGCCTCGTCGATCGTGCGGCGCAGTCCCTCGCGCAGCTCGACCTCCGGCTCCCATCCAAGCACCTCGCGCGCGAGCGCGATGTCGGGCTGGCGCACCTGCGGATCGTCGGTCGGCAGCGCCTCGAAGACGATCTCGGAGCGGGATCCGGTCACTTCGACCACGGCCTGCGCCAGTTCGAGCAGCGTGAACTCGTTCGGGTTCCCGACGTTCACGGGGTGGTGATATCCGGACTCGGCGAGCGCGATCATGCCGCGGATCAGGTCGGAGACGAAGCAGAACGAGCGCGTCTGCGAGCCGTCGCCGAAGACGGTGATCGGCCGGTCCTGCAGCGCCTGACGCAGGAACGTCGGGATCGCGCGGCCGTCGTGCGGGCGCATGCGCGGCCCGTAGGTGTTGAAGATGCGGATGATCGCCGTGTCGACGCCCTGCTGGCGGTGGTAGGCCATCGTCAGCGCCTCGGCGTAGCGCTTGGCCTCGTCGTAGACGCCGCGGGGACCGATCGGGTTGACGTGCCCCCAGTAGGACTCCGGCTGCGGGTGCACCTGCGGGTCGCCGTAGACCTCGCTCGTGGAGGCGAGCAGGAAGCGCGCGCGGTGGCGCTTCGCGAGCCCGAGCGTGTGATGCGTGCCGTAGGAGCCGACCTTCAGCGTGTGCAGCGGCAGCCGCAGATAGTCGATCGGCGACGCCGGCGAGGCGAGGTGGAAGACGAAGTCCACCGGCTCGTCGACCGTGTACGGGTCGATGATGTCCACGTTGAGATGGACGAACTCCGGCTGGCGGATGTGCGCGATGTTCGCGAGCGAGCCGGTCTCGAGGTTGTCGACGCAGATCACGCGGTGACCGCGGCGCAGCAGCTCGTCGCAGAGGTGCGACCCGAGGAAGCCCGCTCCTCCGGTCACGAGGCAGGTGGACATGGCTGCGCAGGATACCGGCGTACTCGGCCTGCACTACGATCGGACGCGCCCACGCAACCGAAGGAGTCCCATGGCAGCCACCCGCTTCGTCGAGCGACTGAACGAGCAGATCGCCTACGAGTTCGCCGCCTCGCAGCAGTACATCGCCAACGCGGTGTACTACGACGGCGAGACGCTGCCGCGGCTGGCCGCCTTCTTCTACGCGCAGGCGCTCGAGGAGCGCAACCACGCGATGATGATGGTGAAGTACCTGCTCGACGCCGACGTCGACGTGACGATCCCGGGCGTCGCGGCGCCGGAGACGACGTTCGCCGACGTCGTCGCGCCGGTCGCGCTCGCGTTGGAGCAGGAGAAGCGCGTCAGCGATCAGATCGCCGCGCTCGTGGGCATCGCGCGCGAGGAGGGCGACTTCCAGAGCGAGCAGTTCATGCAGTGGTTCCTGAAGGAGCAGGTCGAGGAGGTCTCCTCGATGAACGACCTGCTGACGATCGCCGAGCGGCTCGCCGAGCGGCCGATGGACATCGAGGACTGGCTCGCGCGCGAGCAGCCCGGCGACGGCGGCGCCGACCCGACCGCACCCACCGCCGCCGGCGGCGCCGTCTGAGGCAGCAGTTCGTAACGCGGCGCCGCGGCTCTGCGGCGCCGCTGCGCAGGTCTCGCACCAACTGCCGCGTATTCGCTTCCGCCCGTGACTTTCGGCCGTACCGTCGCCCGCGGTGCGGCCGCGCGAGACACAAGATCCTTGGGGTAGACGCGTCGTCCTGACCTCGTCAGGCTGGAGGCATGTTCTCGACGGACACCCTGAGATGGCTCCGTTCTTGGAAGCCTCTCTCGACGCGGTGCGCCGGCCGGACGCGATCGCTCCCGATCCGATCAGAGGCCGCTGGCGCTACTGGTGCTCGGCGAGCGGGCCGAGCCGCTGGGTGTTTGTCGTGGTCGACTGGCATGAGTCGACCCCTTGTGTCGTCACCGCGTATGGAAAGCGGAGGTTCCAGCTGAGATGAGCAGCACGATTCGAGACCTCGATCGGCCGCTGATCGTGGGCGCCGCGGCGATCGACCGCTACAGCTACTACGAGCATGGGGACGTGCTGTACCTGATGGTGGGTCCGCCGCATCCAGCGGCCGACGACGACGAGTCGCTCGAGGGTGACACCGTGTTCTTCGACGCCGACGGCAGCATCAGCGGCGTCACGATGATCAGCCCGCGCTTCAAGCTCGAACGCGACGGCACCCTCAACATCACGCTGCCAAGCCGCGGCATCGAGGTGCGCTGGCCGCGCGAGGTGGTCGAGCCGCTGCTCGTGGAGACGCTGCGCTACGCCTGAGCGCCGCCGGCCGGCGGCGAGGCGCCGTCGACCCACGTCGCGCTGCCATCGGCCTCGACCTCGCGCTTCCAGATCGGCGCCAGCTGCTTCAAGCGGTCGATGATCTCGCGACCGCCCGCGAACGCCTCGGCGCGGTGCGGGGCGGAGACGGCGACGAGCACGGACGCCTCCGACAGCGGCACGGCCCCGAGGCGATGCTCGGCGGCGGCGGCGCACAGGCCGTGGCGTGCGATCGCCTCCTCCACCACCGTGCGCATCTGCTCCAGCGCCATCTCGGCGTAGGCCTCGTACTCCAGGGACGGGACCTCGCGCGTCACGCCG
>JBQCIQ010000261.1:0-6444 GCA_051953595.1 Conexibacter sp.
TTCTGGGGGGCTCGCTGTGTCTTACTGCGGCGTCCCGCCCCCCGGGCTTCTCGCCGGGGCGGGTTTGGGGCGCCTACTGCTCCAGCGTCCCGTCGTAGAGCGCGAACGTCGCGCCCTGCGGGTCGCCGACGATCGCGATCCGCGCCATCTGGATGTCGATCGGGCCGGCGTGCACCGTTCCGCCCAGCTCGCGCACGCGCGTCAACGCCGCGTCGAGGTCGTCGACGCCGAAGTAGACGGCCCAGTGCGGCGGTGCGTGGGGCGGTTGCACGGGCATCAGGCCGCCGTTGCCGCGTCCCTCGTTGCGGATCGCCCAGTACGGCTGCTCGCCGCCCTCCATCGGCGCGATGTCCCAGCCGAACAGCTCGCGGTAGAACGCGCTCGCGGCGTCGACGTCGCTCGTGCCCAGCTCGTTCCAGACGAGCGCGCCCGGCGCGTTGACGAGCCCGGCGCCGACGTGGCGCTTCGGCTCCCACACCATGAACCAGGCGCCCTGCGGATCCTGGATCACCGCCATGCGGCCGGCGTCGAAGACGTCGAACGGCTGCGCGTGCACGGTCGCGCCCAGCTCGGCCGCCTTCGCGGCGGTCTCGTCGGCGCTCGCGACGGTGACGTACGAGTTCCACGTCGGCGGGACGCCCGCATCGCGCTGCGCCTGCGGCTGGGACGAGATCGCCGCGACATGCCGGCCGTCCTTGGTCATCATCGAGTAGACGACGCCCTCCCCCGCCGGCATGTCGTCGGCGCCCCAGCCGAACAGGTCGCGGTAGAAGGCTCTCGCCGCGTCCTGGTCGGTGGTGGTCAGGTCCACCCAGCTGAACGTGCCCGGTGCATACTGCGTGCGCTCGCCCATCGACCGACTCCTCGTCCGCGTTCGTGATCGACCTCCACTGTCACATCCTGCCCAAGCTCGACGACGGCGCAACCGACCTCGACGACAGCGTCGCGATGGCGCGGCAGGCGCAGGCGGACGGGATCGAGGTCGTCTGCGCGACGCCGCACGTACGCCACGACCACGCGGTCGAGATCGCCTCGCTGCCGGGGCGCGTGGCGGCCGTGCAGGCGGCGCTGGACGAGGGCGGGATCGGGGTGCGCGTCGTGCTCGGCGGCGAGGTCGCGCAGACGCAGCTCGACGCCTTGGACGACGACGCGCTGCGCACGGTCTCGCTCGGCGGCGCCGGCGGCTGGATCCTGCTGGAGCCGGCGCCGGGACCGCTCGGCGCCGAGCTGGAGCTGTGCGTCGAGCGGCTGAAGGCGCGCGGGCTGCGCGCGGTGATCGCCCATCCGGAGCGCCATGCCGACGCGGACCTGGAGATGCGGCTGGAGCTGCTGTGCGCGCAAGGCTGCCTGATCCAGTGGACGGCCGCGTTCGTCGCGGATCCGGGCATGCGGGAGTGGATCGGACGCTGGGCGCGGATGGGGCTGATCCACGTGCTCGGCAGCGACGCGCACTCCTCCCGCTTCGGCCGCCCGGTCGCGCTCGCCGAGGGCTTCGCAGCGCTGCGGGAGCCGCTGCCGGCGGCGACGGTCGAGTGGATGGCGCGCGTGGCGCCGGCGGCGGTCGTGCGCGGAGAGCCGGTCGAGCTGCCGGCGTTCGGCTGAGCCGCCGGGAGACGGGCGGGCTCAGTCCGCGAACGGCTCCAGCCGCACCGCGCCGCGCAGCTCCTCGACGACCTCGCGTGTGGCGCTCCCCAGCCCCTGGCGCAGGAACGTGCCGGCGCCCGCGGCCGCGCCGGTGACGAGCGCGTCCTCGAAGCGGGCGCCCTGCGCCAAGGCCGCCGCCAGCCCGCCCATCATCGCGTCGCCGCAGCCCTCGCGCCAGCCGCGCTCGAAGTGCGGCGGGGTCAGCCACCACGCCTGCTGCTCGTGCAGCACGAGCGCCGGCTGCTCTCCGCGCGTGACGATCACGCCGCGCGCGCCGGCCGCGCGCATCCGCTCGGCGGCGGCGCGCAGCCGCCGGGGCTCGTCGACGGGACCGCACACGTACGCGGCCAGCTCCCAGTCGTTGATCTTCACGAGGTCCGGTCTGCCGCTGAGCGCGCTGTCGAGCCGCGGCGAGGAGAGGTCGACGAGCGTGCGGGCGCCGTTCGCGCGCGCGTCGGCGACGAGGTTGCCGTAGACGTCGAGCGGCAGCGCCTCCGCCGGCATCGGGTTGGCGACGACGAGCGAGCCGCACGCAAGCGCCTCGGCGCAGGTGAGCGAGAAGAGCGCGTCCAGCTCGTGGCGCGACGGCGGCTCGCTCGTCGTGAACGCGAGCGCGTCGCGTCTGCCGGCGCGGCGGTCGACGACGTAGCAGCCGCTCTCCCCCGCCGTCTCGACGAGCCGCCGCTCCCCCGGCAGCTGCTCCAGCAGGGGGCGCAGCAGCGCGCCCGACTCGCCCCCGACGAAGCCGCACAGCACCGGCTCCGCCCCCAGCTCGCCGGCCTGCCGCGCGACCCACACGCCCTGGCCTCCGGCGTGGAAGTGGATCCGCTCGCGCTCGTCGTCGCCCTCGCGCTCGAGCGAGACGGTGAGCAGTGGGTGTGGGCCGAAGATCGCGACGCGGGCCGACATGCGTACGGCGAGCCTACGCGGCGGCGCCGCTCAGCGGAGGACGTTCATCGCCGGGTGCGTGGCGAGCAGCGTCTGCGTGAAGAGGTAGTCGAAGGAGCCGATCGCGAGGTAGGTCATCACGATCGCCTGGTTGACGGCGCGGCCGACGCCCTCCGGGCCGCCTGAGGCGGTCATCCCCTTGTAGCAGCAGACGATCGCGGTGATCGCGCCGTAGATCGTGCACTTGAGGACCGAGCCCCACAGCTCCGTCGTCGTCGCGTTCGCCAGGAAGGTCGCGAAGAACGATGCCGGCGAGCCGCCGTAGAGCGCGTTCGCGAGCAGGCCACCAGCGGTGCCGGCGATGATCGCGAAGACGTCGAACAGGCCGGTCACGAGCATCAGCGCGAGGAAGCGCGGCACGACGAGGTTCTTGACCGGGTCGACGCCGAGCACCTGCAGCGCGTCCAGCTCCTCGCGGATCTTGCGCGCGCCCAGGTCCGCGGTCATCGCGGTACCGGCGACGCCCGCGACGATGATCGCGCAGAAGATCGGCGCGAACTCCCGGATCACGGCGAGGACGAACAGGCCGCCGAGGCGGTCGAGCGCGCCGAAGAGGATGAGGAAGTCGGCGCCCTCGAGGCCGGGCGCCGCATACGACGCGACGACCATCGTGATCAGCAGCGGGAGCCAGCAGAGCTTGAGCGCGAACAGGAACTGGGCGACGAGCTCGCCTCCACACGGATACGGCGGGCGGATGGCCGACACGACCGTCTTGCCGGTGAGGATCAGAAGGTCGCCCAGCTCCTCGAGCAGCGTCCGACCGCGGATGAGCATGCCAGGCAAGAGTATTAGTGCACTAGCAGAGTGTCAATCAGGCGCCCGCGATGCACCGCGCGATCGTTGCGCGTACAATCGCTCTCAACCGATGGCGCTCCAGATCGAAGACCTCGTCAAGCGCTATCCGACCGGCACCGAGGCGCTGAAGGGCGTCGACCTCTCGATCGCGCAGGGGGACTTCTTCGGACTGCTCGGCCCCAACGGCGCCGGCAAGTCGACGCTGATCCACTGCACGACCGGCCTGGCGGCGCCGACGTCGGGCGCGATCCGCATCTTCGGCCACGACGCCGTCACGCACTACGAGCAGGCGCGCCTGGCGGTCGGGCTCGCGCCGCAGGACCTGAACCTCGACTGGTTCCTGACCGTCGAGGAGACGCTTGACTACCACGGCGGCTACTTCGGCATGTCGCGGCGCGAGCGGCGCGAGCGCTCCAGAGAGCTGCTGGAGGCGTTCTCGCTGACGGCGAAGAAGGACGACCGCACGCGCACGCTCTCGGGCGGCATGAAGCGCCGTCTGATCCTCGCGCGCGCGCTGATGCACCGGCCGAGATTGCTGATCCTCGACGAGCCGACCGCGGGGGTCGACGTCGAGCTGCGGCTGGAGCTGTGGCAGTACGTGCAGCGCATCAACGCCGAGGGCACGACGATCCTCCTCACGACGCACTACCTCGAGGAGGCGGAGCAGTTGTGCGACCACATCGCCTTCATCAACGGCGGCGAGATCGTCGCGCAGGGCACGAGCGGCGAGCTGGCTGAGCGCTATGGCGTGGTCTCGCTTGAGGACGCGTATCTGGAGCTGGTCGGGCGCAAGGAGCTCTCGCGCGCGCACCTCACGGCCGAGGAGTCGGTGTGAGCGCGCTGACGGAGCCGGAGGCGCCGGAGCGCTCGCGCGAGGGGCTGCTGCGGCTGAGCCCGCGCCAGATCCGCTTCCTCGCGCTCGTACGGCGCGAGTGCAACCGCTTCATGAAGATCAAGCGCCAGACGGTCGGGGCGCCGCTGCTGGAGACGTTCCTCTACATCTCCGTCTTCGGCGCCGCGCTCGGCTCGCGCATCCACACGCTGCACGGCTACCGCTACGTCGTCTTCGTGATCCCCGGGCTGATCATGATGGCGTGGGCGATGAACGCGTTCTCGAACAACGCCTCCTCGATCCTGCAGCAGAAGTTCCAGCGCTCGATCGACGACCAGCTGTCCTCCCCCGCCTCGCCGCTGGAGCTGCTGCTGGCCTTCTCGCTCGGGGGCTTCCTGCGCGGCGGGACCGTCGCGCTGCTGACGTTCGCGGCGAGCGAGGTATTGGTGGACCTGCCGGTCGAGCACCTGCTCGTGCTGCTCGCCGGGCTCTTCTTCGTCGGCTTCTTCTTCTCGCAGCTCGGCGTGCTGGTCGGCGTGCGCGCGGAGCAGTTCGACGACGTCGCCGTCTACCAGCAGTTCGTGCTGATGCCGCTGATCTTCCTCGGCGGCGTCTTCTACTCGGCGACGCTGCTGCCGCAGCCGTTCGAGACGCTGACGCACATCAACCCCGTCTACTACATGATCGGCATCGTGCGCTACGGCTTCCTCGACTACAGCGACGTGAACGTGGCGCTCGCGCTGCTCGTGCTGGCGGTCGCGACAAGCGCGCTGTTCGCGGCGAACCTGCGGCTGTTCCTGCGCGGCTACCGGCTGCGCGCGTAGCGGCCCGTCTGCTGCCGATGGAGGTCGACGTGCGTGCGATCCCGCGTGCGTCGCGCGACGAGCTGGCAGGCGTGCGCGACGGGCGACTGCTCGTGCGCGTGACCGCTCCGCCGCTCGACGGGCGTGCGAACGCCGCCGTGTGCGCGCTGCTCGCGAAGGCGATCGGGGTTCCGAAGAGCGCGGTGTCGGTAGTGCGCGGGGAGGCCTCGCGCGACAAGCGCGTGCGGATCGCGGGCGTGGTCGACGAGCGCGCCGTGCGGGCCGCGCTCGGGCTCTAGGGGACGAGCACGACCTTCCCGACGTTGCGGCGCTCCGCGATGATGCGGTGTGCGTCGGCGGCGCGATCGAACGGGACCACGTCGGAGACAACTGGTCTGATCGTGCCGTCCTCCATCAGGGCCGTCAGCGGATCGGTCCACGGTCCGAGCGTGCCGCGGTCGTCCCACAGCCGCAGCATGTTGAGGCCGATCACCGCCTTCGAGTCCGACATCTGTCTGATCAGGTCGAAGCCGCGCAGCATCGGCAGGCCGGCGCGCGCCGCCCTGAGCAGATTGCGGCGCTCGCCCTGCTGCACGGCGGACGCGCCGAATGCGACGAGCCGGCCGCCGACGCGCAGCATGCGGTAGGAGCGCTTGAACGAGCTGCCGCCGATCGCGTCGAGGATCACGTCGAAGCGGTCGTTCAGCTCGTTGTCCCAACTGGGCTGGGTGTAGTCGTGCGCGACGTCGACCCCCTGCGCACGGATCGCGTCGTGCTTGGCCGGCGAGGCGGTGCCGTGCACCTGCGCGCCGTGACGCTTGGCGATCTGCGTGGCGGCGATGCCGACGCCGCCCGCCGCCGCCTGGATCAGCACCGCCTCCCCCGCTCTCAGGCTGCCGTACCCGAGCAGCGCCGCCCATGCGGTCGCGTAGTTGACGGGGATCGCGGCGCCCTGCTCGAACGTGAGGTTGTCGGGCAGCGGCACCACGGCGGCGGTCGGGACGACGACCTGGCTGGCGTAGCCCCCGAAGCGCGTGCCCGCCATCACGCGGTCGCCGACCGCGACGCCCTCGACCTCGGACGCCACCTCGGCGACGGTTCCCGCAACCTCGTAGCCGACGACCATCGGGGGCTTCGGCGCGTCCGGGTAGAGGCCGGTGCGCGCCATCGTGTCGGCGAAGTTCACGCCGGCGGCCGCGACCTCGACGCGCACGCACCCGGGGCGCAGCGGCGGATCCGGGCGCTCCTCGACGCGCAGGACGCTCGGGTCGCCGTGCTTGGAGATCACGACGGCGCGCATGGCCGCGGAGGCTAGCGGCCTGGCTCCTTCGGCGAGCCGGTGAGGATGCGGGCGGCGGCACGGCGACGCCCCCCCCGGGATGGGGGGACGGGGGGGGGAGCCCCCCCCGAACCCGGCGCAAC
>JBQCIQ010000262.1:0-8144 GCA_051953595.1 Conexibacter sp.
TCCTCCTCGTAGCCGTGCTCGGCCTCCTCCTGCGCGAACTCGGTCTCCGAGCGGATGTCGATCCGCCAGCCGGTGAGCCGCGCGGCGAGGCGCGCGTTCTGGCCTTCGCGGCCGATCGCGAGCGAGAGCTGGTCGTCGGGCACGATCACCGTCGCCTGCTTCGCCTCGTCGTCGACGAGCACCTCTCGCACGCGCGCGGGTGAGAGCGCCTTCGCGACGAAGCGGGCGGGCTCGTCGTTGTAGGGGATGATGTCGATCTTCTCGCCGCGCAGCTCGGAGACGACCATGCGCACGCGCGAGCCGCGCGGGCCGACGCACGCGCCGACCGGGTCGACGCCGTCGGCGTGCGAGACGACCGCGATCTTCGAGCGGTAGCCGGGCTCGCGCGCGACGCCGGTGATCTCCACCAGGCCGTCGGCGATCTCCGGCACCTCGAGCTCGAACAGCGACTTGATCAGCTCGGGGTCGCGGCGGGAGACGATGATACTCGGACCCTTCGTCGAGGCGGAGACGTCCTTGATGACGGCCTTGATCCGCTGCGAGTGGTCGTAGCGCTCGCCGTCGACCTGCTCGGACTTCGGCAGCAGCGCCTCGACGCGCTCGCGCAGCTGCACGAGCGTGTAGCGCGAGTCGGACTGCTGCACGATGCCGGTGATCAGCTCGCCGACGCGGTCGCGGTACTCCTCGAACATCATGTCGCGCTCGGCTTCGCGGATCCGCTGGAGGATCACCTGCTTCGCCGTCTGCGCGGCGATGCGGCCGAAGTCCTCGGGCGTCACGTCGACGCGCTCGATCTGGTCCTCGTACTCCTTCAGCTTCTCGAGGTCGAGCTCCGGCATGACCTCCTCGCGGACTTCGCCGGTCTCCGGGTCGACGTTCGCGATCGCGCCCTCGTTCTCGGCGGCGGCCTCGGCCTCCTCCTCCTGCTCCTTCAGCAGCTGCGCCTCGAGCTCCTCGGGGATCTGCAGCTCCCAGACGGTGAAGTCGCCGGTCTCGCGGTCCATCTCGACCTGCGCGTAGGGCGCGGCGCCGGGGGTCTTCTTGTACGCCGACAGCAGGGCGTCCTCGAGCGCGACCATGAGCTTCTCGCTCGAGATGTTCTTCTCGGCGGCGAGGGCACGGACGGCATCCAGGATCTCTTTCGACATGCGGCTTACTCTCCTGGGACGAGGTTGGAGCGGGCGATGGCGCTGTAGGGGATCGCGACGACGCCGTCGTCGAGCGCGATCGTCACCTCCTCGTCGGTCGCGCCGACGAGCTCTCCGGTGAAGGACGTGTGGCCGCCGCGCGCCTCACGCGTGCGAACGCGGGCGCGGCGGCCGAGGAAGCGGTGGTAGTGCGTGGGCTTCGTGAGCGGGCGGTCGCTGCCCGGTGAGGAGACCTCCAAGGCGAAGCGCTCGCGGACCCCCGGGAGCTGGTGCGTGACGCGCTCGCAGAGGTCGAGCGTGACGCCGTCCGGATGGTCGATGAACAGTCGCACCGTGTCCCCGGCGACCTCCGCGAGCAGCACCTCGACGTCCGGCTCGCTGGTGGCGAGCTCGGCTTCGATCTCTTGCTGGAGGGTCTGCTGGGGGGAATCGGTCATCTCAACAAAAAAAGTGGGCGAGCGCCCACTTTCGGTACGACCGCCGGGCCGGGCCCGACGCGAAAGCTGTGCGATGAGCTTAGCACCACGTACGTGGCGCCGTTGGCCATTTCGTTGCAGTTGCGTCGCGATTGCGTGCAGCGCCGTTGCGTATCGTGTGGCTCCCGTGTCAGGAGACCCGCGCAGCGTCGTCGACGCCTACATCGCCGGATTGGAGGGCGATACGCGCCAGGTCGCGTTCGGCGAGTGGGGCATCACGGTCGACGCCGCCGGCTGGCCGCTGCACGTCGGCGTGGCGATCCGCGACGGCGTGCTGCGCGCGCAGGCGCAGGTGATCGAGGCCGGTCGGATCGAGCCGCACGACCTGCTCCGCTGGAACCGCCAGATCCCATTCCTGCGCTTCGCGCACACGCGCGACGGCGAGGTGTGGATCCAGGGCGACCTGCCGCTCGTCGCGGTCTCCCCCGCCGAACTCGACCGCTTCCTCGGACTGCTCGTGCTGAGCGCGACGCAGGCGCGGCAGGCGGCCCCGGCGGCCGACGCCGCGCCGGCCGAGCGCGCGGGCGAGCCGGCGTGAGCGCGCCGGTCGGCTACCGCGTGCTGCACGCGGCCGACGCGTTCTGGCGGCCGTCGAACGCGATGGGCGTGCTCAACACCGACCTGGGCGGTCAACTGGAAGCGGATGCGCTCGGCGCGCGCCTGTGGCGGCTCGCGCCCGGACAGGCGTCGACGAAGCACCGGCACGCCGCGCAGACGGAGCTGTACGTCGTGCTGGAGGGCACCGGGCGCATGCGTGTCGGCGAGGAGGTGCTGACGCTCGCGCCGCTGTCGGCCGTGCTCGTTGAGCCGCGCACCGTGCGTCAACCGTTCAACGACACCGACGCAGACGCCCTCTGGCTCGTCGTGGGCGCGCCGCGCGAGGCGGTTGCCAGCACGCTCGAGATGACGCGCGAGCAGCTTGCCGACATGTACCCGGACGGCGTCAGAGCGCTCCCGCTCGAGCTGGGCGGCTGAGCGATGCGCGCTCAGCGCGCGGCGGCGGCGCGGGCGCGGTCGCGGTAGACGCGGTAGTCGCCGCGCTCGGGGCGCAGGCCGGCCGCCTGGGCGAGTGGGCGGCGGGCCTCCGCGTGGCGGCCGAGCTGCTGGAGGCAGCGGCCGAGGCAGAAGAGCGCGAAGTCGTTCGTCGGCGCCTGGTCGACGACGGCGGCGAACTCGTCGGCGGCCTCCTGATAGCGCTGCGCGTGGAACAGCGCGCGGCCAAGCGCCTCGCGGATCGACGCCTTGTCGGGCGCGAGGTCGCGCGCGCGGGAGAGCGGGATCGCGGCCGAGTGGTGGTCGCCCGCCTCGAGCAGCGCGGTTCCCTGCTGGAAGAGGTGGTAGACGTCGGCCATCCCTCCAGTGTAGGAGGCGCCGGAAGCGGACCCGCGGCGTGGGCGTGGGCGCGTCAGGCGGTTGTGCGACCGGCGCGCTCGCGCAGCTGCGCGACGACGTCGAGGATCGCCGCCGCGATCTCGCCCTTCGGCGCCCGCGCGACCGGGTGCTCGCCGTCGGGCGTCACGATCGTGACTTCGTTGTCAGCCGTGTCGAAGCCGATGTCGGCCCGCGAGATGTCGTTGACGACGATCGCGTCGAGCCGCTTGCGGGCGAGCTTGCCGCGCGCGTACTCCAGCGCGCCCTCGCCGTGCTCGGCGGCGAAGCCGACGATCGTCTGATCGGGGCGCCGCGCCGCCGCCAAGCCGCTCAGCACGTCGGGCGTCGGCTCCAAGGCGATCGCGCCGGGGGCGTCGGCGGAGTCCTTCTTGAGCTTGCGGTCGGCCGGGTCGGCCGGGCGGAAGTCCGCTACCGCCGCCGCCATCAGGAGGACGTCGCAGCGCGGGAACGCCTCCGCGCACGCCTCCCCCAGCTGCGCCGCCGTCTCGACCGGCACCACCGTCGCGCCGCGCGGCGTCGGCAGCGACACGTTCGCGGCGATCACGGTCACGCTCGCGCCGCGCCGCGCCGCCTGCTCGGCGAGCGCGTAGCCCATCCGGCCGGACGAGCGGTTGCCGACGTAGCGGACCGAGTCGATCGGCTCGCGCGTGCCACCGGCGGTGACGAGCACGCGCAGCCCTGCGAGCGAGGCGGTCGCGGGCAGCGCAACGGAAGCCACGGCCGCCTCGCACGCCGCCAGCAGCTCCGTCGGCTCGGCCAGCCGTCCGACGCCGTGCTCCCCCCTTGACGCGAGCGGGCCGACGCCGGGATCGACCACGCGTACGCCGCGCTCGCGCAGCCGCGCGAGGTTCGCCTGCGTCGCGGGGTGCTCCCACATCGCGTCGTTCATCGCCGGCGCGACGATCAGCGGACAGCGCGCCGCCAGCGCGGCGCTCGTCAAGAGGTTGTCGGCGAGGCCCGCCGCCAGCTTCGCGAGCGTGTTGGCCGACGCCGGCGCGACGATGAACGCGTCGGCGTTCGCGACCAGCTGCAGGTGGCTGATCGGCTCGTGCTCCGGCAGGGGGTCGCCGGGAAACGCGCCGCGCAGCGGGTCGCGCGCGAACTCGCTCGTCAGCACCGGCGCGCCGGTGATGCCCTCGAACGACGCAACGCCGACGAAGCGCTCGCTCGTCGGCGTCTGGATCACGCGGACGCTGTGACCGGCCTTCGTCGCGAGGCGCACCAGCTCGAGCGCCTTGTAGGCGGCGATCCCACCGCTGACGCCGAGCAGCAGCCTGGCCATGTGCGTCCTTTCGCCCCGCGCCGCGCGGCTCCTGCGGCGAGCGGCCGGGGACGGCTAGCGGTAGTGGTACTTGATCTTGCCCGCGGCGACTTCCTCGAGCGCGATCGTGAGGTAGTTCTTCGAACGGGTCTCGACCATCGGCGGCGGGAACTCGTCGAAGGTGCCCTCGCCGAGGTTGTGGTAGTAGGAGTTGATCTGCCGCGCGCGCTTGGCGGCGACGACGACGCTCGCGTAGTCGGAGTCGACGTGCGTCAGCAGGCGGTCGATGCGGGGAGAGATCAAGAGACGGGCCTTTCAGGAGGTTGAGCAGGGGATTCTAGCTCCTGCCGCACGACGCGCTCCAGCTCGGCGACCGCGTCCTCCTGACGGTCGTTCATCACCTGGTGGTGGAACTCCTCGCGCGCGGCCAGCTCGCGCTCGGCGACCGCGAGCCGGCGTTCGATCTCGTCCGCTCGGTCCGTCCCGCGCCCGACCAGCCGCTCGCGCAGCGCCTGCTCGGACGGCGGGACGATGAAGATCTGCACGGCCGCGGGCAGCGTGCTGCGCACCTGACGGGCGCCCTGCACCTCGATCTCCAGCACGACTGGCACGCCCGCGTCCGTGCGGCGCTCCAGCTCCGAGCGCAGCGTGCCGTAGCGACGGCCGGAGTAGGCCGCGTGCTCGACGAACGCGCCGGCCTTGACCTTGCGGTCGAACTCCTCGTCGCTGAGGAAGTGGTAGTCGACGCCGTCGATCTCCCCCGGCCGCGGCTGGCGGGTGGTGGCGGAGACGGACAGCTCCAGCTCGGGGATGCGCGCGAGCAGGCCGCGGATCAGCGTGCCCTTGCCGACGCCGGAGGGGCCGGTGATGACGAAGACGCGGGCCACGCGCGAGAGGCGCTGTCGCGCTAGCGGCGGAGCAGCGCGACGAGCTCGGCGCGCTGTCGGGGCGAGAGCCCGCCGATCGTCTTGCTCGGCGAGATGCGGCACTGCGTGAGGATCTTGTTCGCCTTCACGCGGCCGTACTTCGGAACCGCGAGCAGGAGATCGAAGACCTTCGCCGTCTCGACGTAGGTCGGGGGCTCCATCAGCAGCTCGTGGATCGCGACGCGGCCGGCCTTGAGGTCGCGCTTGAGCTGGGCGCGCTTCGTGCGGATCTCGTTCGCGCGGGTGAGCGCGATCATCCGCTGGTGCAGCGAACGCTCTGGCGCGGTGGCGTGCTTGGCGGGCGTTTCGCTGGCGGCCGGCGACATCGGCGGCGAGTCTACAACGTGCGCGCCGCTCGGCAAGCGCTAACCCGCGAAATTCGCCTCGACCTCAACTTGAGGTCGAGCTATGTCGAGACTGAGTGGAAGGATCCAATCCGTTTGCAGGCGTTTCGCGCGACGAACGCGGACGTTCGTTCAAGCGCCGCGCGCAAGCTCGGACGGCGGCGCCGGTGCACCGCGGCGTTGCAGATCCTGGAGCGAGATGACGGGCGCCTTGCCGCGCCGGGCGGCCGCGATCGCGCGCGCTGCGGCCATCGCGCCGGTCATCGTCGTGATGCACGGGATGCCGCGTGCGACCGCCGCCGAGCGGATCTCCCAGCCGTCGGCGCGAGCGCCTGTGCCAACCGGCGTGTTGACGACGAGGCGCACCTCCCCGCGGTCGATCTCGTCGAGCACGTTCGGCGAGCCTTCGCCGATCTTGCAGATCGAGCGCACGGGGATGCCCATGCGCTTGATCGCCTGCGCCGTCCCCCCCGTCGCGACGATCTCGAAGCCCAGCTCGTGCAATTGCGCCGCGACGCCGGCCGCCGCCGGCTTGTCGCCGTCCGCGACGGTGATGAAGACGCTGCCGGTGTCCGGCAGCTGCGAGCCGGCCGCCGCCTGCGCCTTCGCGAACGCCGTCGGGAAGTCGCGCGCGATCCCCATCACCTCGCCGGTGGAGCGCATCTCCGGCCCGAGCAGCGAGTCGGCGCCGGCGAAGCGGTCGAACGGCAGCACCGCCTCCTTCCCGCACACCACGTCGCCGACCGGGTCGGCCGGCAGGGCGAGGTCCCTGATGCGCTCGCCAAGCATGACGCGGCAGGCGAGCTTGGCGAGCGGGAAGCCGATCGCCTTCGAGACGAACGGGACGGTGCGCGACGCGCGCGGGTTCGCCTCGATCACGTAGAGCTTGCCGCTCGTGTCGACCGCGTACTGCACGTTCAGCAGCCCGACGACGCCGAGCGCCTTCGCGATCCCCTCCGTGTGCTCGCGGATCTGCGCGAGCGCGTCGGGCCCGAGCGAGTGCGGCGGCAGCACGCAGGCGGAGTCGCCGGAGTGGATCCCGGCCTCCTCGACGTGCTGCATGATCCCGCCGATCCACACGTCCTCGCCGTCGCACAGCGCGTCGACGTCCAGCTCGATCGAGTCCTCCAGGAAGCGGTCGAGGAAGATCTCCTTGCCGGAGCCGTGGTCGGCGCCCACACGCTCCAGGTAGTCCCGGAGCCCGTCGAGCGAGTAGACGATCTCCATCGCGCGGCCGCCGAGCACGTAGCTCGGGCGCACGAGCAGCGGGAAGCCGACGTCGGGCGCCTTCGCCAGCGCCTCCTCCGGCGAGCAGGCGGTCGCGTACGGCGGCGCCTCGTAGCCGAGCCGCGCCAGCAGCTCGCCGAAGCGGCCGCGGTCCTCCGCGTGGTCGATCGCGTCGATCGAGGTGCCGAGGATCGGCATGCCCGCCTCGGCCAAGCCGGCGGCGAGGCGCAGCGGCGTCTGACCGCCGAACTGCACGATGACGCCTTCGGGCTGCTCCACCTCGCAGACGCCGAGCACGTCCTCCAGCGTCAGCGGCTCGAAGTAGAGGCGGTCGGAGGTGTCGTAGTCGGTCGAGACGGTCTCCGGGTTGCAGTTGACCATGACCGCGTCGCGGCCCGTCTCGCGCACGGTCATCGCCGCGTGCACGCAGCAGTAGTCGAACTCGATCCCCTGGCCGATGCGATTCGGACCGGCGCCGAGGATCACGACGCTTCTGCGCTCCCCGCGCTCGACCTCGGAGGCGGCGGGGCGGCCGTCGGCGCGCGGACGCTCGCGCGCCGAGTAGTAGTAGGGCGTGCGCGCGGCGAACTCGGCCGCGCAGGTATCGACCGACTTGAAGACGCGCTCGCCCGTCTCGGCGGCGTCCGGATCGAGCGCCAGCTCGCGCAGCTCGCACAGGAACCAGGGATCGATCGAGGTGCGCGCGTGCAGCGTCTCGACGTCGAGCCCGCGGCGGAATGCCTCGAGTACGAGGTCGAAGCGCCCGGCGCCGCCCGTCGCCAGCGCCGCCAGCAGCTCCTCCTTGTCGGCTGGCGGCGTGACGCGCGCGTCCAGCTCGCGCGAGCGCAGCGCCTTCGCGAACGCCTGCTTGAACGTGCGGCCGATCGCCATCGCCTCGCCGACGGACTTCATGTGCGTCGAGAGGCCGGCGTCGGAGCCGGGGAACTTCTCGAACGCGAAGCGCGGCCACTTCACGACGCAGTAGTCGATCGTCGGCTCGAAGCTCGCCGGCGTCGCGCGCGTGATGTCGTTGTCGATCTCCTGCAGCGTGTAGCCGACCGCGAGCCGCGCGGCGATCTTCGCGATCGGGAAGCCGGTCGCCTTCGAAGCGAGCGCCGAGGAGCGCGAGACACGCGGGTTCATCTCGATGACGACGATCTCCTCCGTCGCCGGGTTGACGGCGAACTGCACGTTCGAGCCGCCCGTCTCGACGCCGACGGCACGGATCACCGCGATCGCCTGGTCGCGCAGCGCCTGGTACTGCTTGTCGGTGAGCGTCTGCTGCGGCGCCACGCACACGCTGTCGCCGGTGTGAACCCCCATCGGATCGAGGTTCTCGATCGAGCAGACGATCACCACGTTGTCGGCCC
>JBQCIQ010000263.1:0-3812 GCA_051953595.1 Conexibacter sp.
TCGTCGGCTCGTCGTCGACGACGAGCACCGTCCCGCGCGACTCTCTGGGCATCGGCGCCATCGTCGCAGCCGCGCCGGCCGCCGGATCAGCCGAAGGTGAACGCATAGCCCTGGACTCCGGCCTGCGGCCGCAGCTCCAGCAGGTGCTGCTGCACGCCCGGCAGATTCACGAGGTCGTAGAGCCGCTGCGAGGAGATCGTCGCGGTGCCGCCGCGCACGTCGGCGCCCGCGAGCGCGTCGGGCAGCGGCCGGCCGTCGAGCAGGACCCGCATCCGCCGCGACCCGCCAGGCGATCCCAGCACGAGGAAGACGCGCCGTGCGCCGAAGCGCAGTCGCAGCGTCGCGCCGGGGCCGGCGGTCGCGTTCTCGCGCGCCACGTCCCAGACGCCGCCGTAGGCCAGCTCGTCCTGTTGCGGCGACGGCGCCACGCCGAAGTCGCGCCGCCCCGGCAGGATCGTCCCGTTCGCGAAGCGCTGCGCGCGCGCCGCGCCGAGGTAGGACTCCGGCGTCGTGACGCCGAGCGACGGCGCCGTCCCGCGCGCGCCCGACATCGCGCCGCCGACGCGCCGGCCCGCCTCGCGCAGCAGCTCGCGGATCACCTGCTCGGAGTGGCCGTAGTCGCCCTCGCCGAAGTGCGCGTAGCGCACGTGCCCCCGCGCGTCGACGAAGTAGTGCGCCGGCCAGTACTGGTTGCCGTAGGCGTCCCAGGTGCCGTAGTCGTTGTCCTGCACGACCGGGTAGCGCAGCCCCTCGCGCGCGATCGCCGCCGCGACGTTGCCGGCGTCCTTCTCGAACGGGAACTCGGGCGTGTGCACGCCGACGATCGTCAGCCCGGCTCTGCGGTAGCGGGCGTCCCACGCCTTCAGGTACGGGAGCGTGCGCAGGCAGTTCACGCACGTGTAGGTCCAGAAGTCGACCAGCACGACGCGGCCGCGCAGCGAGCGCATGCTGAGCGCTCCGCCCTCCGGCGTGTTGAACCACCGCTGCGTGTCGGCGAAGTCGGGTGCCGGGCCGAAGTCGCGCAGGCCGAGGCGGCCGGCCGCCTGATGCGCGGGCGGCGTCGCGTCGACCGCCGCCGACAGCCGCGACGCCGATCTCCCGCGGATGTCGGCGAGCGCGCGCTGCGCCGCGCCTGTCTTCTCCAATCCCTCGGTCGGGGTCACGAGGAAGCCCGGGAGGTCCTTCGCGATCGCGCTCTGGAAGCGCAGGTCGTAGTCGTTCAGCATCGCGAGAGCGACGAGCACCATCACCGCGCCGGTCGCGAGCTGGAGCGCGCCACCGCGGCGCGCGAGCGGAGCGGTCAGCCGGCGCCCGCCGAGCATCAGCAGGTAGAGCACGAGCGCCGAGCCGATCCCGTAGGCGAGCGCGACCGCGAGCCGGCCGGCGGTGAACGGCTGCGAGGCGGAGACGGTGATGACGCCCGCGAGGATCGGCCCCGCGCACGGCGCGTAGACGAGCCCGAGCGAGGCGCCGACGAGCAGGCCCGAGCGGAAGCCGTCGCCGGATGCGCGCGCCGGCCGCGCGCCCATCCGCGCGACGGCTCCGCTCAGGCGCCCCTCTACCCGCGCGGCCAGCGAGGGCACGAGCAGCATTACGCCGAACGTCAGCAGGACGACGATCGCGAGCGTGCGCAGCAGCGTGTCCGGCAAGCCGAGCGCGTCGATGACGTAGACGAGCGCGACGGTCGCGAACGTGAACGCGGCGGTCAGGCCGACGACGATCCCGAGCGGGCGCCGGCGCCCACCGGTCGCGCCCGCCGAGAGCGCGACCGGCAGCACGGGCAGCACGCACGGCGAGACCGCAGTGCCCGCGCCGGCGAGGAAGCCGAAGACGATCAGCAGCGCCACGCCGCGAGCATCGCAGGCGGGGATTACGCGATGGTGAACAACGCGGCGCGGATCGTCTGCACGACTGCGTCCGGCTGGCGCACGAGGTCTCCGTGCATGAAGCGCAGCACCTCATAGCCGGCGAGCTGGAGGCGATTCGTCTTCTCGCGGTCCCAGGCGGCCGCGGCGCGCTCCTTGTGGTGCGCCCAGCCGTCCAGCTCCACGATCACGCGCTGCTCTGGCCACAGGGCGTCGACTCTCAGGCGCCGCTGGCCCTGCCCTCAGGCGCGCTTGAAGGCAGCGATGGCGATGCTGAGCATCGCGATCGCGCAACCCACCACGATCGCGATCTGCACCGCGATCGGAACCTGCCAGCCGAACCAGGTGATCCCCGGCAGCAGCGCCGCCTTCGCGGCCGGGGTGAGATCGATCCGGGCGAACACCGCCTCCCGCAGCGGGTTCACCGCGTACGTCAAGGGGTCAAGGCGGTTCAGCACCGCCAGCCACTTCGGGAGGCCGCTCAATGGGAACAGCGCGCCGGAGATGAACAAGAGCGGCGTCACGACCATCTGCATCAGCGCCATGAACGCCTGCATCTGCGTCACGCGCACCGCGAACATCACGCCGAACGCGGTCATCATGAACGCGAGCAGCAGCTGCAGCGCCAGCACCTCGAGCACCATCACGGCCGAGTAGGGCACGTGCACGAGCGGCGCCAAAGCCATCACGAGCAGGCCCTGGAACGACGCGACGGTCGCGCCGCCGATGCACTTGCCGAGCACGATCGAGCCGCGCCGCACCGGCGCCACCAGCATCTCGCGCAGGAAGCCGTACTCGCGGTCCCACACGACGGACGCGGCGCTGAACATCGCCGTGAAGAAGACCGCCATCGCCAACGCGCCGGGGAACATGAACGTGCGCAGGTCGACGCCCTCGGTGCCACCGGAGGCGACCTGCGCGAGCCCGCCGCCGAGCACGAACAGGAAGATCAGCGGCTGCAAGAGCGAGGTGACGATCCGCAGCCGGTCCCGCCAGAAGCGGATCAGCTCGCGCTGCCAGACGACCTTGATTCCCCGCAGATCCGCGCGCCAGCCGGCCGGCGCGACGACGACGCGGACGGGGGGCGGAGCGGTGACGGCCATCAGCGCCGCCCCGCCATGACGCGCATCATCGGATCCGGTCCACCGGCCGCCTCGGCGTCGCGGATCGTCGTGCCGGTGTAGGACATGAAGACGTCGTCGAGCGAGGGCCGCGCCACGGACACCCCGCGGATCGGCACGCCCAGCTCGGCGAACAGGCGGGGCACGAACTCCTCCCCCGCCGCCACCGCGACCGTCACGTGGCCCTCGGCGATCGTCGCCTCCAGGCCGAAGCGCGCGCGCAGCGCGGCGATCGCGGCGTCGGCGTCGTCGACCTGCAGCTGCACGCGGTCCTTGCCGACCGCCGCCTTCAGCGCCGCCGGCGTGTCGAGCGCGATGATCTGGCCCTGGTCCATGATCGCGATGCGGTCGGCGTGCTCGGCCTCGTCCATGTAGTGGGTCGTCACGAAGATCGTGATCTCCTCAGCCTCCTTCAGCTCCTCGATGTAGCGCCAGATCGACGCACGCGTCTGCGGGTCGAGCCCGACGGTCGGCTCGTCGAGGAAGAGCACACGCGGTGCATGGAGCAGCCCGCGCGCGATCTCCAGCCGGCGCTTCATGCCGCCGCTGTAGGTCTGCACGAGCGAGCCGCGCCGCTCCCACAGCCCGACCATCTCCAGCACGAGCCGCATCCGCTCCGGCACGACCGCCTTCGGTACGCCGTACAGCTCGGCGTGGAAGCGCAGGTTCTGCTCCGCGGTCAGGTAGCCGTCGAGCGTCGGGTCCTGGAAGACGAGCCCGATGTTGCGGCGCACGTCATCCCGCTCCGTCACGACGTCATGGCCGGCGACGCGGGCGCTGCCGGCGTCCGGTCTGAGCAGCGTGCACAGCATCGAGATCGTCGTCG
>JBQCIQ010000264.1:0-9921 GCA_051953595.1 Conexibacter sp.
TCTTCCTCGGCGCCCTCTACATGCAGCTGATCCTCGGCTACTCCCCGCTCGAGGTGGGCCTCGCGTTCCTGCCCGGCACGATCGTGATGGGCACGATGTCGCTGTACGTGTCCGGGCCGGTCACGATGCGCTTCGGCCCCAAGCGGGTGCTGGTCGTGTGCCTGGCGGCGATGGGCGCGGCGATGCTGCTGTTCGCGCGCACGCCGGTCGACGGCAGCTACCTCCCCGACCTGCTGCCGATCATGCTGCTGTTCGGCTTCGGCGCCGGCCTCTCGTTCCCCGCGCTGATGCAGTCGTCGATGTCGGGCGTCGAGCCGAGCGACATGGGGCTCGCGTCCGGGCTCGCGAACACCTCGCCGCAGGTCGGCGGCGCGGTCGGGCTGGCGGTGCTGGCGACGATCGCGGCCAACCGCACGGACACGCTGCTCGCAAACGGCGACGCGCAGCTGGCGGCGCTCAACGGCGGCTATCACGCCGCCTACCTCGTCGGCGCGGCGCTCGTGCTCGTCGCGATCGCGGTCGCGGTGGCCGTGCTCAAGCCGATGCCGCACCCGATGATGGGCCACGGCGAAGCGCCCGAGGGCGCGCACGAGCGCGAGGGCGAGCCGGTCTACTCCGAGGCGTAGACGGTCCCGCTGCGCGGAGTCTGCGGACTCCGCGCACGCCGCGCCGGGGTTTCCCCGGATGGCCGGTCGCACGCGCCGGCATACGGTTGGCGATAGATGAACGCCAGCGATCAGCTGACGGGACCGCAACCGAAGGAGCGATGACGATGGCTGCGACCAAGACACAGCCGAGGGCCGCGCACCGCAGGGCCTCGCGCACGCGGGCCCACCGCGCCGAGAAGCTCTCCGAGGACGTGTTCGAGGAGGTCGAGGCCGGTCAGCGCGCCGCGATCCAGGCGGTCAAGCGGTTCGTCGACACGGTCGATCGGACGCTGCCGCCGGAGACCGAGGGGCCGTCGCACCGCCAGACCGTCGTCGACGCGGCGATGGACATGGCCGACCGGCTCGTGCACGTGCAGTACGACTTCCTGCGCAAGGTCGTGCGCAGCGCCGGCAAGTCGTTGGAGCGGTGAGGACGATGGCGGCCTCCAGCGACGATCCCACCGTCGCGGCGCCGGAGCGGACGCTTCCGCTGCCGCACCCGGGTGCGCTCGTCCGCGGTCCGCGGGCGCTCGCGAAGGGAACGGTCGAGCGGGCGGACCGCCTCGCGCACGCCCCGCAGGAGCTGCTGCGCGGCGCCGTCAACAGCACGGTCACCGTGAACGTGGACGTCGACGTCAACGTGGCGTCGCGAGCCACGCGGGCGCCCGAGGGAGCCGACCAAGCTCCCGCCCGCGGCTGAGTCGCGACGTCGAAAGATCGGAAGCCCCGTCAGATGGCGGGGCTTCCCCGTGTGTTGACACGCGCTGCCGATATCAGAGATATTCCTTTCTTAGTGTGAAGTTCATTTCACATCACTGAAGTCCTCACTGGGAGAGGGAGCATGTCGAAGGTCGAGCCACAGCACGAACGTGGCCATGCCGGCACCGCGCTCGACGCCGGAGCGCTGTCGCTGCCGGGCGTGTTGATGCAGGCGCTCACCCACATCGCGCCGACGATCGGGATGATCTTCGCCGTCCAGGCGATCACCGCCAGCGCCGGGCTCGCGAGCCCGTTCGCGCTCGTGCTCGCGGGCGGCGTGATGATGACCGTGGCCGTCTCGGTCATGCAGCTCGCGCGCAAGCTGCCCTCGGCCGGCGGCTACTTCCACTGGATCAGCACCTCGGTCGGGCCGCGCGCCGGCTACCTGATCGCGTGGCTGTTCTTCATCTACGAGCCGTTCGGCGCCGCGATCAACCTCAGCTTCCTCGGCGGCATCCTCGAGAGCACGTTCAAGAGCGAGTACGGCTTCACGCTCCCCTGGTGGGTGACGGCGCTCGCGGGCGGCCTGATCCTCGCCTTCCTCACCCTCAACGGCGTGCGCCTGTCGGTCCGCACGATCGTGGTCCTGGGCGCCGTCGAGATCGCGCTGTGCGTCGCGCTCGCGCTCACCGGCCTGTTCGACCCGGGTCCCGGCGGCCTCACGCTCGCGCCGTTCAATCCCGGCAACGCCACCAACTTCAACGGCCTCTTCCTCGGGATCGTGTTCGCGATCTTCACCTACGCCGGCTTCGAGTCGGTCGCGCCGCTGGCGGAGGAGAGCAGGGACCCGAGACGGATCCTGCCGCGCGCGGTCGTGCTGTCGCTGACGATCGCGATCGTCTTCATGCTGATCACCTCGTGGGGCGTGCTCGTCGGCTACGGCACCGACAGAGTCGACGCGCTCGTCGCCGACGGCTCGCCCGTCTTCGCGCTCGCGCACCGCGTGTGGGGCGGCGCGTGGGTGCTGCTGATCGTCGCGTTCGTCAACTCGTGCCTCGGCGTCGGCCTCGCGGTGCAGAACGCCTCCAGCCGCGTGCTGTTCGGGATGGCGCGCGCCGGCGCGCTGCCGCAGTGGCTCGCGAAGGTCGACCCGAAGCGCAAGACGCCGATCAACGCGGTGCTGCTGCAGAGCGCGATCACGATCGGGGCGGCGCTGATCGGGGGCGCCGCCTTCGGTCCGGTCGAATTCCTCGCCTTCGTCGCGATCATCATCACGCTCGCGGCGGTGATCATCTACTCGGCCGGCAACCTAGGCGTCTTCCGCCTCTACCGGCGCGAGCACCCGGACGAGCTCAGCGTCTTCCTGCACGTGATCTGCCCGGTCGTCTCGACGATCGCGCTGCTGTACGTCGGCTACAAGACGCTCGACCCGCTGCCGACCGGCACCAACCGCTGGGCGCCGATCGTGCTGATCGCGTGGGCGGCGATCGGCGTCGTCGTGATGCTCGCGAGCGGACGCAACCGCAACTCGTGGCTCGCGCGCGCCGGGTCGGCGGCGGCCGAGGAGGGCGAGCTTGAGGGCGAGCTGTTCCACTCCGCGAGCGCCGAGGTGCGGTCATGAGCGGCGAGGTCAGCCGCCGCCGCTTCATCGGGGGCGCGGCCGCCGCGACGCTGGCCGGCGCGCCGGCGGTCGTCGGGCTCGGAGCGGGGCCGTCTGTCGCAGACGCCGCGGAGTCGCCGGCCGGCGCGCGCAGCGGCCGCAAGCGCGCGCGGGCGCGCGCGGCGGCCGAGCCGTTCGAGCCGCGCATCGAGGCGCTGCTCGCGCAGATGACGCTGGCCGACAAGATCGCCCAGCTGAACATCCCGCAGGTGCTGCCGCAGATCTTCCTGGAGCCGACCTCGCCGACCGGCAGCGACGCGAATCGCGAGCGGTGGGTGCGGGGGACCTGGCTCAGATGGCTCGGACCCGGCGGCGGCCTCTTCGGGCTGCTGAACGAGACGATCTTCGGGGCGCTGCCGGTCAGAAGACCGCGCACGCCGCGCGAGCAGGCGGAGCTGACGAACAGCCTCCAGAGAACGGCCGCGGGCACCCGGCTCGGCATCCCGCTCCTGCAGATCGGCGAGGGCACGAACGGACTCGCTGCGCCGGGCGCGACGATCTTCCCCGAGGGCCCCGGCCTCGCGGCGACGTGGAACCCGGCGCTCGTCGAGTCGGTCTACGCGACCGTCGCGCGCGAGGGGCGGGCGGTCGGCGTGCACGCGCTCAACACGCTGCTGGCGGAGATCAACCGCGACCCGCGCTTCGGGCGCGGCTGCGAGGGCTACGGCGAGGACCCGTACCTCGTCGGCGAGATCGTGCGTGCGCTCGTGCGCGGGATCCAGGGCGACGACGTCAGCGCGGCCGACCGCTGCGTCGCGTCGCTGTGCCACTACCCGTTTCAGACGCCGAACGTCGGCGGGCTGGAGGGCAGCTCGGTCGAGCTGGGCGAGCGCGCGATGCGCAGCGAGCAGCTGAGACCGTGGGAGGTCGGCTTCAGCGACGAGGGCGCGCTGATGTCGCTCGCCTGCCAGGCGACGATCGACGGCGTCCCGGTGCACGGCTCGGAGGAGCTGCTGACCGAGATCATGCGCGACGAGCTGGGCTTCCAGGGGATCGTGCTGAGCGAGGGCGGCGGCTTCGACTCGCTCGTGCGCGCGCAGGTCGCGGCCGACCAGAAGGAGGCCGGCGCGCTCGCGATCCGCGCCGGCGTCGACGTCGGCATCACGTGGGAGGCCGCCTACCTGGATCAGCTGATCGCCTCGGTGCAGGACGGCAGCGTGCCGATGGCGCTGATCGACCGGGCGGTGCGACGCGTCCTGTACGTGAAGCTGAAGCTCGGCCTGTTCGAGAACCCCTACGTCGACCCCGCGCGCGCGGAACGCGTCGTCCACAGCGCGGCGCACCAGGCGACCGCGCTGCAGGCGGCGCGCGAGTCGATCGTGCTGCTCAAGAACGCGGGCGGGCTGCTGCCGCTGCGCGACGCGGGGCAGCGGATCGCCGTCATCGGCCCGAACGCCGACGAGGCGGAGAACCTGCTCGGCGACTACCACCCGTGGCCGCCGCTGGAGCCGATCCCGTCGATCCTCACCGCGATCAGAGCGCACGCGCCGGGCGGCAGCACGGTCACGTACGCGCGCGGCTGCGAGATCACCGGCGAGGACCGCTCGGGCTTCGACGCCGCCGTCGCCGCGGCGCAGGGGGCCGACGTCGCGCTCGTCGTCGTCGGCGAGAAGGCGGCCGGCTTCTTCCACCCGGGCGCGACGAACGGCGAGGCGTGCGACGTCGCGAGCCTCGACCTGACGGGCGTGCAGGACGAGCTGATCGAGGCGGTGCGGGCGACCGGCACGCCGACCGTCGTCGTGCTCGTGCACGGGCGGCCGCTGTCGATCCGCGCGGTCGCCGAGCACGTGCCGGCGATCCTCTCCGCGTGGCTGCCGGGCGAGCGCGGCGGCGAGGCGCTGACCGACGTGCTGTTCGGCCGCTGCGACCCGGGCGGCCGCCTGCCGATCACCGTGCCGCGCAGCGTCGGCCAGCTGCCGCTCTACAACAGCCTGCGGCCGATGCGCGCCACCGCCGGCGACTACGTCGACCTGCCGTCCTCGCCGCTGTTCCCGTTCGGCTTCGGGCTCAGCTACACGACGTTCTCCTACGCGAACCTCGCGCTCTCGCGCACGCGGATCGGAGCGGGCGAGACGACGGAGGTGCGCGTCGACGTCACCAACACCGGCAGCCGGAGCGGCCAGGAGGTCGTGCAGCTCTACGTCGCCGACGTGCACGCGAGCGTGTCGGTGCCCGAGCAGCAGCTGCGCGGCTTCCGCAAGGTCGCGCTCGACCCGGGGCAGACGACGACGGTGCGGATGACGCTCGGCCCGCGCGAGCTGGCGCTCGTCGACCAGGCGCTGGAGACGGTCGTGGAGCCTGGCACGTTCGAGCTGCGCGTCGGCAGCTCGTGCGCGGACATCCATGCAAGAGCGACGCTTGAGGTCACCTGATTTCGTATCCTGAAATCGTGTCTCAACCGGTGAAGTCCTCGACGCAGGTGCAGTCGGTCGCGCGCGCGTGCCGGCTGCTCCTGTTCGTCTCCGAGCAGGCCGACGGCTGCACCGCGACCGAGGCCGCGAGTGCGGCCGGGATGGCGCTGCCGACGACGTACCACCTGCTCAACACGCTCGTCGCCGAGGGCATGCTGGTGAAGGACTCGCGGCGGCGCTACACGGTCGGTCCGAAGGTCGGTGCGCTCTCGGACGCCTTCCTGCGCCAGCAGTCGGCGCCCGAGTACCTGCTGGCGCCGCTGCACCAGCTCGCCGAGACGACCGGCGAGACCGCCTACCTGACCGGGTGGCGCGGCGAGGAGATCCGCGTGCTCGCCTCCGTCGAGGGCGCGCACGCGGTGCGCGTCGCGGGGCTGCACAGCGGCTACTACGCGCACGGTCACGCGCGCGCGACCGGCAAGCTGCTGCTCGCCTACGCGCGGCCGGAGGTGCGCGAGGCGTACCTGCGCAAGAACCCGCCGACCGCGCTCACGCCGCGCACGATCGTCGACGTGGCCGCGTTGGAGGCCGAGCTGGCGCTCACGCGCGAGCGCGGCTACGCGATCGAGCAGGAGGAGTTCGCCGAGGGCGTCGGCTGCGCCTCGGCGCCCGTGCTGGAGCACGGCGTGGTGATCGCCGCCTACACGATCTCGGCGCCGATCCACCGCTTCGGCGAGCGCCGCCAGGCGCTGATCGACGCCGTCGTCCACACCGCGCGCAGCGTCGGCGCGCGCGGTGAGGTCGCACGGCTGCCGGTCGCCTCCTAGCTCCTGAAAGGGCGGTCGTAGTGCCACGCGAGCCGCGTGAGCGTGAGCGCGGCGAGCATCAGGCCGAAGTCGCGCAGGGCGATGTCGTAGAAGCCGGAGTAGGTGAGCAGGTTGACGACGATGCCGCCGAGCCATGCGGCGACGAGCGGGGCCCCGTAGCGCGGCTTGAGTGCGACGAGCAGGCCGGCGACGATCTCGATCGCGCCGACGGCGTACATCGCCTGCTGGGCGCTGCCGGGCACGATGTTGTCGATCCACGGGGCGAGGTACTTCGGCCAGTGGACGAGCACGTTGAAGAACTTGTCGAGGCCGAACGCGATCGGCGCGATCGCGAACGCGACGCGCAGCATCAGGAACGCCTGGTAGCCGGCGTCGTCGCGGACGCCGGCCAGCGGCCGGGCGTTGGCGCTCGCGTCGTGGCGGGGCAGGGCTGCGGACTCCATGGTTGCTCCAGTCGGTCGTCGGGGCGTGTAAGCCGCTTTGCGTCCCGGCGCGATCGCGTCTTACCGTTTGCCGCGAAGGGGGTAAGACTTGCCGACGAACGGACGCCAACCTCACATGCGCTCAGACCGCACAGCCGCCCGTCGCCCCGCCGCGCCCGACCCGGTGCGCGCCTGGCGGCGCGAGCAGCTGGTGATCGCCGGCGTCGAGCGGGAGCGGGCGCAGCGCCTGGCGGACGACCCCCGCTGGGACCTGCACGCGCTGCTGGAGCTGATCGACCGCGGCGCTCCGCCGGAGCTGGCGGAGCGGATCGTGGCGCCGCTCGACGAGCCGGTCGCATGGTGAGCCGCGGCGACTCGACCGAGGTCGTCGCGCCGACCGCGGACCTCGCCGCGCCGCCCGACGACGCCGCGGCGTGGCTGGCCGCCCTGCGCGGCGGCGGCGCCGACTACGAGCGGGCGGTCGGCGAGCTGCACGAGCTGCTGCTGCGCGCCGCGCGCTTCACCGTCCGGCGCGCGCTCGAGCAGCGCACGCACCTGCGCGAGGCGTTCGACGACCTCGCGCAGCAGAGCGCCGACGACGCGCTCGTGAAGGTGCTCGCGAAGCTCGACACGTTCCGCGGCGAGAGCCGCTTCACGACGTGGGCGTACAAGTTCGCCGTGCTGGAGGCGTCGGTCGCGCTGCGCCGGCACGCCTGGCAGGCGCGCGAGATCCCGCTCGAGGACGACGGCTGGCGGAGCCTGCACGCCGGCGAGCGCTCGCCCGGCGAGCAGGTCGAGGCGCGCGAGCTGCTGGACGCGGTGCGGGCCGCGATCGAGACGGAGCTGACGGCGCACCAGCGGCGCGTGCTCGTCGCGGTCACGCTCGGCGACGTGCCGATCGACGTGCTGGCGGAGCGCTTGGGCACGAGCCGCGGCGCGCTCTACAAGACGCTGCACGACGCGCGCCGCCGGCTGCGCGTCCGCCTGGCGGCGGACGGCTTCGACCTCGGCCGCGTCGACCGCGAGGAGGGGCGATGAGCGACCGCGACGAGCGCCTGCTCGGACGTCTGCTCGGGCCGGGCGGCCCCGAGGTCAGCTGCGAGCGCTGCTTCGAGGAGCTGGACCGCTACGTCGAGCTGGAGCTGCGCGAGGATGCGGCGGCCGCCGAGGCGGCCGTGCCGGGCATGGCCGCGCACCTGCAGGGCTGCCCCGCCTGCGCCGAGGAGCACGCGCTGCTGCGCGCGCTCGTCGAGCCGCCGGCGAGCGGCGCGCCCGCGCAGCCGTAGCGCGCGCCGGCGCGGCGCTCACGCCGCCCCGCCGAACATCGCCTCCAGCCGCGCGGCGAGCAGCACGTCGCCGGCGACGCTGCAGCGGCCGGCGGCCATCGCGGTCAGCGCGCTGCGCTCGCCGGCGACCGCGCGCACCCAGTCGGCGAGGCCGATGTGGATCGTCGTCGCGGCGTCGAGCGGCGCCGGCTCGCGCAGGTGCGCGCGGCCGGCGGCGGCGTCGACCTCGATCGCCCAGCGCCACGGCGCCTCGGGCGGCGGGTCGATCGCGAAGGGCTCGATCTCGTAGGCGACCACGCCGCGGAAGCCGCCGGCGCGGGCGGGCTGGAAGCCGCGCGCCATCGCGCGCAGCAGCGCACGCTGCCGGCGCGGGTCGGCGAAGCGGCGCTCGAGCGCGGCGTCGTCGAGTCCCCGCACCGTCGCGGCGAGCGCGCGGCGGGTGCCGCGCGTGGTGAGCGCGCGCAGCGGGCGCATGCGCTCCGGGGCGCGCACGTCGGCCGGCGGCGTGCGCCCCTCCAGCTCGGCGCGCGCGGCCGCCGCCTCGCGGGCGCTCCAGGCGAGCCCGTAGCGCTCGGCGTGCGCCTCCGCCCGCGCGAGCGCGTCGAGCGCCGCCTCGCCGTCGCCCGCCAGTCCGCGCCGGTGCAGCGCGCGGGCCAGGTCGGCGAGCGCCCAGCCGTGCATCCACACGACCCCGAGCTCGTCCGCGCGCGCGACGGCCGTGCGCAGCTCCTCCACCGCCTGCTCGTGCCGGCCGGCCAGCAGCTGCAGGCGGCCGAGGTGCCACTCAACGACGTGCCCGAGGCACAGCAGCGGCCACGACGGGACCAGGTACCCGCGCAGCGGCCCCAGCAGCGCGTGCAGCCGCTCGCCGGCCGCGCGGTCGCCGCTCTCGGTCGCGGCGAGCGCGAGGAACGCGAGGCTCGCCGGCAGCTGAACGTCGGGGCGGCGCAGCCGCCGGAGGTCGTCGGTCAGCAGCCGCGCAAGCTCCCGGCGCGCGCCCTCGTGGTCGCCGGCGAGCGCGCGCGCGGCCGTCACGGTCGGCGCGATCATCCCCACCGCCAGCTCCTTCTCGATCGCCGCCCAGGCGTCGCGGAACGTCGCGACCTCGCCGTCGTAGAGCCACCGCAGCGCGACCAGGCTGCCGAGCTCGGCGGCCGCCTGGAGGTCCGGGCGCAGGCGGCGGATCGTCCCGCCCGCGCGCCGCAGCAGCGCCTCGCCCGCCGCGCGCTCGCCGCGCTCCAGCAGGCGGTACGCGCGCTGCGCGTCGGCCTCCCACGCGAAGCGCGGGCTGCCGAGCCGCGCCGCGATCTCGGCCGTCCGCTCGACCATCGCCTCGCACGCGGCGATCTGCCCGAGCGCGTAGTGGACGGCCGCCGCGTTCTGCAGCACGCGCAGCAGCAGGTCGTCGCGCCCGCAGCGCTCCGCCACCTCGACCAGCGACAGGAACTCCTCGGCGTAGTCGATCACGTGCGGCGGGTCCGGTCCGCGGCAGCTCAGCTGCACGAGCGCGGTGAAGCGCGCCAGCAGCTCCGACTCGGGGTCGCCGAGGCGCGCATGCAGCGCCTGCGCGCGCCGTGCCGTGTCGGCGAGGACCTGGTCGTCGTCGGTGATCGCGAGCGCCCACGAGAGCCGGAACGTCATCCGCAGCGCGAGGCGCGGCTCGTCGTCGCCGAGCGCGTCAAGCCCCTCGCGCAGCAGCGGGACCGTCGCCGCGTCGTCGGCACCCGTCTCCCAGCCGAAGCCGACGTCGCCGCCCGAGAAGCCGAGCGCGGCGCACGCGTGCGTCGCGGCGTCGCCGGTCGCGCGGGCGGCGTCGGCGGCGGCGCGGAAGGCCACGCGCGCCCGCGTCAGGTCGGCGCTCAGCAGCTCCTGCTCGCCCAGCTCCAGCTGCAGCGGGGCGCGTGCGACCAGGTCGCTCGCGGGGATCAGCGCGAGCGCGCTGCGCAGGTGGCCGGCGGCCTGCTCGTGGTCGTGCGCGGCGCCGGCCGCGCGCGCCGCCGCCCGGCACGCGGCGACCGCCCGCTCGGGG
>JBQCIQ010000265.1:0-9687 GCA_051953595.1 Conexibacter sp.
CTCGGCCTGCGCGGTGAGCGGGCGCAGCAGCGGCGCGCCGGCGAGCGTCGGCGCCGGGTTCGGGATCGGGACGACGGGGCAATAGCCGCCGGCGGCGGCAGCGGCCGTGCCGGTCGCTCGCGTCTCCTGGTTCTCCTGGCCCGGCGTGCGCAGATGGACGTGCGGGTCGAAGAAGGCCGGGAGCAGGTGCAGCCCCTCCCCCTCGAACGTCTCGGCGCCTTCCGGCGCCGGCAGCGAGCCGGGTGCAGCGATCTCCGCGACGACGCCATCGCGCACGAGCACGTCGTGCGCCGCGTCGAGGCCGGTCCGCGGGTCGAGCGCGTGCGCGCCGCGGATCAGCAGCTCCGCGGGCGGTGCGGAGGCGTGGAAGAGCCGCTGCGCGCTCATGCGAGCGCGACCGCCTCGGGCGCTTCGGCCGTCGCCGCCTCGGCGTGGCCGCCGGCCAGCAGCTCGTAGAGGACCGCCATCCGCACGACGACGCCCGCCTCGACCTGCTGGGCGATCAGCGCCTGCGGCGAGTGGATCGCGTCGGCGCTCAGCTCGACGCCGCGGTTGACCGGCCCTGGGTGCATCAGCAGCTGGTGTGGCTGCAGGCGCGCGGCGTTGACCTGGTAGCGCGCCGCATACTCGCGCAGCGACGGCACGAACGCTTCGTGCATCCGCTCGTTCTGCATCCGCAGGACGTAGACGACGTCGGCCTCGTCGAGCCGGTCGAGCGTCGGCGCCACCTGGCAGCCGAGCGCCTCGATCCCGCGCGGGATCAGCGTCGGCGGTCCGCTCACCGTCACCTCCGCGCCCATGCGCTGCAGCGCGAGGATGTTCGAGCGCGCGACGCGCGAGTGCAGCACGTCGCCGACGATCCAGATGCGCTTGCCGTCGAGCGCGCCGAGGCGCCGGCGCAGCGTGTAGACGTCCAGCAGCGCCTGCGTCGGATGCTCGTGCTTGCCGTCGCCGGCGTTGACGACCGCCGCGTCGGTCCAGCGCGCGACGAGCTGCGCGGCGCCGGCGTGCGGCGAGCGGATCACGATCGCGGCCGGGTCGTAGGCGGTGAGCGTCTGGACGGTGTCCTTCAGCGACTCGCCCTTCGTGACCGACGAGGTCGCGGCGCGCACCGAGACGACGTCGGCCGACAGGCGCTTCGCGGCCAGCTCGAACGAGCTGCTGGTGCGGGTCGAGGCCTCGTAGAAGAGGTTCACGACCGTGCGCCCGCGCAGCGCCGGGACCTTCTTGATCTCGCGTCCGGCGACCTCGGCGAACGAGGCGGCGCGGTCGAGGATGCGCTCGATGCCCGGGCGGTCGAGGTCGTCGATCGAGAGCAGGTGGCGGGGACCCACCGGCGCGCTCATGCGGTCACCTCCGCGGTCTGGGAAATGGTCACCTCGTCCACGCCGTCAAGCTCCTCCACGCGCACGTTGACGCGCTCTCCGCGCGCCGTCGGGAGGTTCTTGCCGACGTAGTCGGGACGGATCGGCAGCTCGCGGTGGCCGCGGTCGGCGAGCACGGCGAGCTGCACGCGGGCGGGACGCCCGTAGTCGAAGATCGCGTCGATCGCGGCGCGCACGGTGCGGCCGGTGTAGAGCACGTCGTCGACGATCACGATCGTGCGCTGTTCGAGCGGGAAGCCGATGTGCGAGGCGTGCACGACGGGCGCGCTCGGGCGCAGCGTCACGTCGTCGCGGTAGAAGGCGATGTCGACGTCCCCGAGCGGGACGTCGTCGTCGACGAGGCCCGCCACAAGTTCGCGCAGCCGCGCGGCAAGCGTCGCACCGCGCCGGTGGATGCCGACGACGGCGATCTGCTCGGAGGGGTTCTTCTCGACGATCTCGTGCGCGATTCGCACGAGCGTGCGCCGCATGTCGTCGCGGTCGAGGACGACCTTCTCGGCTTCCAACCTGAACCTTCCTGGCCTCGCGGGACCGGGTTAAAGGAACGGACGCTGCGCAGCGTAGCAGCGCCCGCCGACGTCGGCGGGCGCCGCCTCGCTCAGCAGTAGATCGTGACGCGGTCGCGCGCGCGTCGCAGCGTCCGGCGCTCGGCCGCCAGCTTGCGCTTGAGCGCCTTGCGGACGGTGCGCAGCCGAGCAAGTCGCAGCGTGCTCTTCGTGCGTCGAATCGCCGCCCCCCAGTGGCGGACCGCGCGGCGTGCTCTCGTGCAGCTCCCCTTCGGCCGTTGCGGCGTCACGATCGGCGGCGGAGCGATCGTCGGCAGCGCCGAGACGATCGCCGTCGCGGGGTCGACGCGCAGCTGATAGGTGCCGCCGGTGCAGTAGTCGTCGACCTTGATCAGGAACTTCTCCGGACCGGTGGCGGTATAGGTCATGTGCGACGTCTGGTTGGTGTCGACCGTCGCCGAGGCGAGCGAGTCGCTGGGCTGGTCAGCGGCGTAGAGCGCGGCATCCGGCGTGCAGACGTCGCTCGTTCCCGTCAGCGAGATGTCGAGTGCGCTCGCCCCTCCGGTGAAGAAGTAGAACCAGTCCTCGTCGTTCTGCGTGTCGATGCTGCCGGCGTACGGCGTGCCACCGGCCAGCGGCCCGAACGCCTGGTCGGGGAACTCGTTCGGCTCGCCAGTCGCACTCGGCGCGATCACCCCGGGCCCCGAGACGATCGCCGATCCTGGGTCGAGGCGAAATTGGTACTTGTAGCCGCTGCAGGCGTCGAACACGAGGAAGTAGTGGCTCGTGCCGGGAGGCGTCGTGTAGAGGATGTGGGAGGTCCCGTTCACGTCTGGGCTGACGTCCGAGACGGAGCGACCGTCGGCATCGAGGAAGTCGACGTCGTAGCCGCCGCACGAGCTGTCGGCCGGGATCGTCACGGCGATGTCGAGCTGCGTCTGGCCCGCGACGTAGAACGAGTACCAGTCGACGTCGTTGGCGGTCTGGAGCGTGCCTCTGTAGACCGTGGCCCCCGCCAGCGGACCCTCCGCCTGCGTGATGCCGTCGTTCGGCTCCACGTCCGCCAGGGCGCTCGGCGCCACCGCCCCGAGCACGAAGAGCACCACGCCGATCACGAACCCCGTCCTCATCCGCGTCCTCCCGCGTCCGGGCCGGCTCCCAGCCGGCCGCTTCCGGCCCGGGACTCTACGGAAATCAGGTGGAGTGGTGAGCGGGAACCGTCGCGGAGGAGGTGTCCTCGCCGGCGGCCGCGTTCGCCGCCAGCACGTCCTTCCAGCGCACGAGCTGGGGCTCGCCGCGCTCCGGGAACGGCAGCTCGATCGCGTCGAAGTCGCGCGGGACGACCGTCCCGGGGAAGACCGCCTCCGCCTCCTCGCGGATCTCGCGACCGCCGTAGCGGGTCGAGAGGTGGACGAGCGCGAGCAGCCGCACCTCCGCCTCCAGCGCCGCTCTCGCCGCCTGCTCTGCCGTCGAGTGCTGCGTCTCTCTCGCGCGCTCGGCCTCCTCGCGCGTGAACGTCGCCTCGTGCACGAGCAGGTCGGCGCCGTGGGCGACCTCGACGAGCACGTCGCAGGGCGCGGTGTCGCCGGAGATCACGAGCTTGCGGCCGCGGCGGTCCTCGCCGACCACCTGCTCGGGCCGCACGCCGTCGACGACCTCCCCGCGCTGCAGGCGGCCGAAGTCGGGCCCCGGCTTGACGCCGAGCCGCTCCGCGAGCGCGGCGTCGAAGCGCCCGGGGCGGTCGTCCTCGATCACGGCGTAGCCGTAGGCGGCGCCGCGGTGCGCGACCGGGAATGCCTCGATCACGTACTCGTCGCGCTCGACGACCTCGTCGTCGGCCAGCTCGACGATCTCGACGTGGTAGCCGATGCCGCCCCACACGTGTCGGACCGACGCGAGCAGCTTCGCGAGGCCGGGCGGCCCGTAGATCGTCAGCGGCTTCTCGCGCGCGCGCAGGTCGAACGTCTTCAGCATCCCCGGCAGGCCGAGCCAGTGGTCGGCGTGGAAGTGCGTGATGAACACGTCGGTCAGATCCATCAGCCCGACCGAGCGCAGCAGCTGGCGCTGCGTGCCCTCGCCGCAGTCGAACAGGATGCGGTCGGCGCCCCGCCGCAGCAGCAGCGCCGGGAGGCCGCGGCGCGCGGTCGGCACCGATCCGGCGGTACCGACGAAGAAGAGCGAGAGATCCATCGAGGCGGATTCGAAGTCGGGGGACGAGCAGCGATCGGATCGCCCCGCGTGGGCGCCGATGCTAGCGCCTCGCGCTGCGGCGGAACCGCACGCCGCACCGTGACGACAGCGGTCGCGGGTGCGTAGACGGACGCGGCGCACCGCACGGATCGCCCGTACGCGTCCGCGCCAGCTCCCCGATGCCGGGAAGGCCGTGCGCGCGTTCAATCGACGCAGAAGCGGTCCAGCCGCTCGCCGAACCGACAGGAGGAGCAATGGCTGTCACCGAGACGCCCCAGAACGACCGGATGGAACAGCGCTTGAGCGAGCTGGAGCGCGAGGAGCGCGAGCTCGAGCAGCGCACCGACGGCTACCAGTGGAACCACGCGATCTCGCTCGTCGCGTCCGGGCTGGCGCTGCTGCTGGCGCTCGCCGCCGTCGTGATCGCCGTCAACGCCGATCATCACACGAGCGTCGCGACGCCCGCCTCCATGGCGGGGGCGATGGCCGGCGCGACGTCCTCGGCGAGCGCCGGCGCGCAGGGCGGCGCCGCGGCGAGCGCCGCGCTGCCCACGAAGCGCGTCACGCTGACGATGAAGCCCGACGCCAAGGTTGGCAGCGACGGCGACAAGCACGACGCCACGCTGCCCGCCGACTTCAGCGTGAGGGCCGGCCAGAGCGTGCGGCTGACGATCTACAACTACGACGACATGCCGCACAGCTTCACCTCCCCGGGCCTTGCCCGCGGCGCGGCGATCCCGGCGGCGATGCAGCAGATGCAGGGCACCGCAGACGACCTGAAGGTCATGCCGATGGCCGGCATGGGCGTCAACCAGACGATCCCCGGCAGCACCGGCGGACACGCGGCGAAGACGGTGATCACGTTCACGGCGCCGTCAAAGGCGGGCACCTACATCTGGTACTGCCGCCTTCCGTGCGACGCGTGGGCGATGGCGCACGACGGCTACATGCGCGGTCACGTGACCGTCACGAGCGCATAGCCCGCAGCGCGGCGGGTGGGCCTCGCATGACGGTCCGCCCGCCGACGCCGCACGCGACGGGACGCGCCCGGCAGGATTTGAACCTGCGACCTCTCGCTCCGGAGGCGAGCGCTCTATCCACTGAGCTACGGGCGCCTGGCTGGGAGGAGCTTACCGCGGCTCAGGCTGACCGGCGCCCCGCCCGCCCGCCGATCAGGCGGCGGGCGGGAGGCCGGCTTCGTCCAGCCGCTCCTCGTAGACGCGCGCGAGCTCGCTGAACGACACGCCGAGGCCGCGCGAGACGCGCACCATCGCTTCGAACGACGGGTTCGTGCGCCCGCTCTCCAGCGTCGTGAGGTAATTGCGTCCGAGGCCGGAGGCCTCGCAGACCTCCTCCTGCTTGAGCGACTTGCGTACGCGCAGCTCGCGCACGGCGATCGCCAATGCGCGGCGCTCCCGATGCAGTCCATCTGCCACGCAGCAACCCTTCACTGGTTACGCCGTTCTATCCACGCCCGAGAGCGTGGATCTTCCCCTCAATAGCGGGTATCCCCCCTGCTGGCTGGGGGATTGCTCATTTCGTTACGACGTCTACGGCGTAACGATGCGGAAGCGTGCGCTGGCCGCGATGCGGCACGCGTCGAAGCAGGCGCGCGCCACGAGCGCGGCGGCCGAGGAGCGCGCCCGAATCTGGATCTTCGCGGTGAAGGTCCCGCGCCGGCCGGTGAGCGCGCCGCCGATCCGCTTGCCGTCCGCGTCGAGCGGCCCGGCCAGCAGCACGAGGTGCGAGTTGCGCGGGAAGCCGCGTCCGGTCAGCACCAAGGTGTCCCCCGGCTTGACGGTGGCCGAAGCGGCCGTCAGCTCGGGCACGTGCGCGGCGAGCTGCGGCCGCGGCGAGGCGACCGGCTGCGCCATCGCGATCGTCGCGGCCGGGAGCAGCGCGATCGCGGCGAGAGCGGTGCAGCGCAGCGGCGTCATGGTCGGCAGCCTACCCGCCAGCGACGGCCGGCAAGATCGTGACCTCGTCCCCGTCGGAGACCGGCGTTTCCAGCCCGTCGAGGAAGCGGATGTCCTCACCGCCGATGTAGACGTTCACGAAGCGCCGCAGGCCGCCGTCGTCGGCGATCCGCTCGCGCAGCTCGCCGAACTGCTCGTAGAGCGCGTCCAGCACCTCCCCGACCGTCCCGCCTTCCACCGCCGCGCTGGAGGCGCCGCCGGTCGCGGCGCGCAGCTGCGTCGGGATCTTCACGAGGATCGCCATCAGGCCGCCACCGCGGTCGTCGTCTCCTGCACGCGCGCCTCGAAGGCGTCGCAGGAGGGCTCGATCTCGACCGTCTCGAACGTGCCGCGCACCGCGTCGAGCGTCTTCAGGCCCTCGCCCGTGATGACGGCGACGACGCGCTCGCCCGGGTCGATGTCGCCGCGCTCGGCGAGCTTCGCCAGCACCGCCGTCGTGACGCCCCCGGCCGTCTCGGTGAAGATGCCGGTCGTCTCGGCCAGCAGCCGGATGCCGGCCTTGATCTCCTCGTCGGTGACGGCGTCGATCCCGCCGCCGGTGCGGCGCGCCAGCTCCAGCGCGTAGGGGCCGTCGGCCGGGTTCCCGATCGCGAGCGACTTGGCGATCGTGTCCGGCTTGACCGGACGGCAGATGTCATGGCCGGCGGCGAACGCGCTCGCGACCGGCGAGCAGCCCTCCGCCTGCGCGCCGTTCATCGTCGGAACCGCGCCGTCGAGCAGGCCGAGCTCGATCCACTCCTCGAAGCCGCGGGCGATCTTCGTGAACTGCGAGCCGGAGGCGATCGGGCCGACGATGCGGTCGGGCAGCTGCCAGCCGAGCTGCTCGGCGATCTCGTACGCGATCGTCTTCGAGCCCTCCGCGTAGTCGGGGCGGAAGTTGATGTTCACGAACGCCCACTCGCGCTCGCCGGAGACCTCGGTGCACAGGCGGTTGACGTCGTCGTAGTTGCCGTGTACGGCGACGAGGTGCGTTCCGTACACGCCAGTGGCGAGGATCTTCTGCTCCTCGAGGTCGGCGGGGATGAACACGTATGACTCGAGACCGGTCGCGGCGGCGTGGGCGGCCACGGCGTTGGCGAGGTTGCCGGTCGAGGCGCAGGCGATCGTCCCGTAGCCGAACTCCAGCGCGCGGGCAAGCGCGACGGCGACGACGCGGTCCTTGAAGGAGTGCGTCGGGTTGGCGGCGTCGTTCTTGATCCACACCTCGCGCAGCCCAAGGCGCTCGGCGAGGCGGTCGGCGCGCAGCAGCGGCGTCCAGCCGGCCGGGAGCGTGTCGCGCGGCGGCGGGCTCGTCAGCGGCAGGAAGTCGCGGTAGCGCCAGATCGAATGCGGCCCCGCCTGGATGCGGCGGCGCAGTTCGCTGGCGTCCATGTCGCTCCGCGTCGCGTAGCTCACCTCAAGCGGGCCGAAGCAGCGCTCGCAGACGTAGCTCGCGTCGAGCGGATAGACGGTGTGGCACTCCTTGCAGGTCAGTGACTCTGGCGGCATATGAAAAAACCTCCGCCGGGGTCTGTGGCAGAGGTTTCGAACCGCTTCCCACATCTCCCAGGCTTGTTGTTGCCTGATGGAATTGGCACCTTTCCCCTTGTCGGGGTGGTTGCCGCGGCTTCACAGGGCCAAGTCCCTCCACCGCTCTCGATGCGTACTGCTATGTCGTACTGCTGGGGCGGCAGTATACCCGGGTCATCGGCAGATGCGCAAAGAAGTCGCAATCTCGCGTGCGCTTCTCCGAAGTTCGGGTGCGTGGGGATACACTTCGAGGTGTGCTTTCCGAGACGACACCCATGAGCGACGAGCCGCGAAGTCCCCATGCCGAGCTTGCCCAAGCCCCGCTTCGCGCGCGTGACGCGCGGTCGCTCCGTCTCGGCGCCCTCCGTCGTCGAGCCTGAGGCCTCGCAGGTCGAGGCCATCGAGGCGCTCGACATCCGCTGGGTCAACATCGAGCAGCCGCGCCACAGCCACCGTGCCTGGCTGGAGGAGCGCTTCGACTTCCACGCGCTCGACTACGAGGACGTCTTCTCACGCAACCAGCGGCCGAAGATCGACGAGTACGACGACTACCTCTTCATCGTCCTGTACTTCCCGCGCTTCGACAAGCACGTCGGGCGCCTGAACGCCGCCGAGCTCGACCTGTTCGTCGGGCCGGACTTCCTCGTCACGCTGCCGAACGCGCCCCTGCAGCCGGTCGAGTACCTGTTCGAGCGCTGCCGCACCAACGACGAGCTGCGCGAGCAGTGGTTCTCGAAGGGCACCGGCTACCTGCTCTACAAGATCGTCGACGCGTGCGTCGACGCCTCGTTCCCGATGCTCGCGAAGATGGGCAACAAGCTCGAGGTGATCGAGGACGAGATCTTCGAGGGGCGCTCGAAGGAGGTCGTGCGCGACATCTCCAACGTCAAGCAGGAGATCATCAACTTCCGCAAGGTCGTGCGGCCGCAGCGCGCCGTCTTCGGGGACCTCGAGCGCACGAAGCAGCGCTACCTCGCCGAGGACCTTGACGTCTACTTCGACGACATCAACGACGCGTCCGAGCGCGTCTGGCAGATCCTCGAGACCTACAAGGAGACGGTCGAGGCGCTCGAGGCGACGAACGAGTCGGTCCTCTCGCACCAGCTCAACGACGTGCTGCGCGTGCTGACCGTGCTGAGCGTCGTGTTCCTGCCGCTGACGCTGATCGCGTCGATCTTCGGCATGAACGTCTCTTTCCCGGGCTTCGACGAGGCCGTGCCGTTCTGGGTCATCATCGCCGTGATGGTCGCGCTCGGCGCCGGGATGATCGCGTTCTTCCGCCGGCGCCACTGGTTGTAACGCCATCCGCGCGGCGGAGTAGAAACTGATCGTGGCCGCCACCTCGATCGAGGCGCTCGAGCGCCTTGCCTCGCCGTCGTCCGCCTCCGCCCCCAGCCGGCGGATGCTCGTAATCGTGAACCCGTACGCGACGACGGTCTCGGCGCGCTTGAAGCATCTCGTGGTCTATGCGCTGCGCGGCCGCTACGAGGTCGACTCGGTCGAGACGCAGGCGCGCAACCACGCGACGGAGCTGTGCCGCGAGGCGGCGCAGGAGGGCTACGACGTCGTCTGCGCGTTCGGCGGCGACGGCACCTTCAACGAGGCGGCGAACGGCCTCGCCGGCTCCGACACGCCGCTGACGTGCCTGCCGGGCGGCTCGACGAACGTCTTCTGCCGCATCCTCGGGATCCCGAACGACGTCGTCGACGCGACCGAGCACCTGCTGGGGATGGCGGACGAGTGGTCCCCCCGGCGGATCGACCTCGGCGTCGTCAACGAGCGCCGCTTCCTGTTCACCGCCGGCGTCGGGCTCGACGCGAGCGTGACGAAGCGGGTCGACGCGCGGCCGCGGCTGAAGGCGCGCTTCGGGCCCTGGTTCTACGCGACGCAGGCGATCGGCGCGGTCAACCGCGAGTACACCGTGCGCCCGCGGCGGTTGGCCGTCGAGGTCGACGGCGACGCGCACGAGGGCATCACGGCGATCTTCCAGAACACGACGCCCTACACGTACTTCGCCAACCGGCCGGTCGACCTCGCCGAGGACGTCGCGCTCGACAGCGGCACGATCGCCGGCGTGGTGCTGCGCCGCGCGAGGCCGATCGACGTCCCGACGATCGCGTG